>CAZHNG010000233.1:0-11062 GCA_964533785.1 uncultured Saprospiraceae bacterium
GCATTTCGGAAAAAGGCCCAGCCAAAAAGGGTAGAAATTTCTGGTGGGAACCACTTGGGTAAATAATTAAAAATGAAACATATAGGAAACATAGGAGCATAGTTTCAGCAATTTCTCATGTAGAACTTACACGTAGAAAAAATCGCCACAAATCTGCCTGCCGATACCGTCATAGCTGTCTCCGTAGGGACCGCCACGTGGGCCCCAAGTGGCGGGCCCTACGTGGACAGCCATGGCCGTCACGGGCAGGCAGGAACACAAAATTGCACTAATCTTTTTTGTGAGGATTTTGAGCTTTTGTGTTTTGGTGGCAACCCACGTACGTTTCACATGAGAAATAGCTGGCATAGTTTTTAGGATTCACCATTGAACGGCAATTTTTTATAATAGACTTAATTAACAGCGATTTTGGCTCTAGAATATAATTTCTACGGTTAAAGTCTAGCATTTTAGTAGCCACGAATGCACGAATAAGGGGTAACTATTGTAGGAGTGGGGCATGTTGTAAATACTAAAGATACTGCAGAATGCTACACTGCCCCAGATGGATCAAAAAACAGCCGCCACCTGTGCCCTGCCGACGTGCACCATGCGGTTTTCCCCGGTTTTACGACCGTCGTAGCTTAAATTTAAACGGATATTTTTGGCGATCTGCCGGTCCAGGCTGAGATTCCACAACAGGTTGCGGCCATCCTGTAAACCATTGAGTATGGCAAAGCCTACCGGCGAATTAGCTTTCCCGGCGAAATCGATCTGCACCCAGGAAAACCTCCCTCTGACTGTTGTTTTAGCGCTTTGATTATAGGAAATTTCCAGGTTGAGATCGTGCTGATTCGCTTTTTCTCCTGCTGCCGGTAAAATATTTTCGTCATTTTGAAATTTGTAGCGAAAAGCAAAGCGGAGGTTTTTAAGCGGCAAATAGGTCAATTCCGGTGAAAGGCGAAAAAATTGGATATCGTAATCCCGGCTATCAAAAAACTCGGAGTCGCTGATGCGGTTGCCGAATGCCATTTCCAATTCTCCGCTGATGGTACGGGAGAAATTGAGGCGTGATTTAATAAAGCGTTCACTCAACTGCCGGCTTTCGAAACCAGCCGTTTGTACGATCTTATTGCGATTATCATTTTGCCCGATTTGAATGTCGAAGGTAGGATTGCCGCGATTGAAGAAGAGAATATTGCGGATGCTGGCCGTAACGGACACCAATGCCGTATCGGCAATAGCCAGTTGAAAGGGATTCCAGGCCGCTACCCCTTCCGAAGCGATGGTTTTGCGAATGATCTTGGCGGTACTTTGAGTGGAAAAGCGCGACAGAAATTTGCGGACCCCTTCTTTAGAAAACCAGACTGCTTTGGGATTTAGTTGCAGGCTTTGGTTGAACAATACATTGTTGGTACGGATAAAATCGTTGGTAAAAGTATTGATCCGGATGAAATCAGCAATATCTGGGAAGGGAGCGATTTCCATCTCATTGGGCTGAATAATCCCGTCGTTGTTGAACAAGCTATCCAGCCAGATATGGGTACCCTGCCCCTGAGCCACCTGCACGAAGGTAAACTCCACCCGCGGCTCCTGCCCGGAACCTACTTCGTAAGTACTTACACTCCTTATGGCACCCTTAGCCAGCGTGGTATTCATATCCATACGTCCGAGGATGGTTTCCCCCGTTTCCGCTGAAATATTAGCCTTTTCGCTGACTGTCAGATCGCGGTAGGTAATATTCCCTTTTAATCGGAGTGCTCTGCCGGGCTGCCACTGACCGTTGAGGTTTAATTCCCGGGCATCCGCATTTTTGGCAAAGGTCTTCCCTTCGGGTTGATAATCGATCCTGCGATTGTAAGACATTCCAATCCGGTATTTTTTATCCTGTGGGCTATCCAAGGTAAACTGATAGCGATCGAAGAAAAAACTACTCAGGAACAAAGTATCGGTACGGTTATCCGCCTTGGTACTCTTTTCACGCTCTCCGTTAGTGCCGATAGACCAGCCTCCAAGTTTGTCGAATCGTTTGGTCACATTAAAGCGCGGCCGATGGAACCGGTTTTTTTGGTTGATTTCCCGGCTCGTCAGCAGATCATTAGTCAGATCTATTTCCCAGCCTTTGCGGTCGAGGTTAAATTGCCCTAAATGCCGGATACCCGTATAAAGGGAATCGCGGAAAAAGCTACTGAACTCATAGGTTAAAACCCCTAAATTTTTCTTGACTAAAGACAAGGATGCCTGGGCCAGGTTTTCGGTAGCACGCTCTACTTCTCCCAATCCCTGTACATTGGTCAGGTTCCAATCGCGTTGAAATTCGGGTGCCCGGTAAGGATTGAGTTGCTGGTAGTTTTTGTGTTTAAATTCGTACTGCAAGATTGAGTTGAAGATCCAATCTTCGTCCTCTTTTGAAAGGGGTAATTCATTTTTGAAAGTAGCATAAGCAGCCCATCCCTGATCATCTTCGCCATCCAAGCCGGAGAAGCGGTTCTGGTCATTTTGACTAAGAGCGATTTCCGTGGTTATTTCGGACCGGTCTTCATTGAAGGCATAGCTGGCGCCGAAGGCCATCAATTGTAATTTTTTGGGGGCGATCAATTGAATAACGGGTTCGTAGGCACCCCTCAATGTGCAGTTCATTGTATCGGGTGCCACCCATTTGTACACCCGTTCGTTGGTACGCTGGGCATTGTCGATAACATAATTGCCATTGCCTTGCCCAACGAAGGTGAATCGCGCGGTGTACCGCTGCACCTCCGGATCGGCACTAAAAACCAATACAGAATCCATGGTCCCGCAATTCGTAAGGGTATCGCGTAATTCGTACGTTACCCGCAACTCATCTACCTCTTCGTTGATGGGTTGCAAACTATTCACTAAGGTATTCTGAAAACCGTCTCCGGCCTGGCTTAGCAGTTGTTTTTGGCTATCCGTCAGGGTTTGATTGCCGCCAGTGGTATTTTTGCCGTCCTGTTCGTTAAAAAGGTTGAAATGCAGCTTCAACCCTCCGACGGCGTATTCCGTATTTACAGCGTATAGCGTACGGTTAAAATTTTGATCGGAGTATTCGAACTCAACGATGATCCGGCTGTCTTTGGTTATCAATCGTTTGTTGGTAAAGGTAACCTCGCCCCGGTTGTAATCGATGATGTAGTCCTCTTCAATACCGCGTTTCATCAATTTTCCGTCGAGGAAGACCTTCTCCGTCCCCGCCAGTACGATAATGAAGCGTTCGCCAGCGTTACCCTGCAAGCGGTAAGGTCCCTGGTTCCCTTCTTGCTGTAAGATATTGTTGCGGGCAAATTTACCCCGGGAAATAGCGATACTGGCATCGGTGCTGAGGGTGCCTCCCTCCCCTACTTCGAGTTTATTCGAAAAAGTCGCCCCCTGCAATTTTTTGAAGTAATTGATGAAGTAACTTTTGGGGCGCCGCAATTCATAATCTCCCGCAATAAGTTGACTATCCTCCTTTTTTAGTTGAATAAATATGCGGTCGAACTCGCGAAGTTGTTGGGTATTGCCTTCGGGTTGCAAGGGAATATTCTCATCCGTTATAGCGGCCAGCACTTCCACATCGTCACCCAAGGTTCCTGCTAATTGTAAATTAAAACTAGAATTGAGCACCAGATCCTGATTATTTCCAAAGGAAATTCCCCGGGCAAAACTCCCGTTGTAATTCAGTCCCTTGAAATCGATCAGCGGTTGTTGATCGGCATAAGGATTATAATCAAAGCCAATCACAGATTCGTCAATAGCTTTTTGCGTATCGACGGAATCAAACCTCGCCAGCGGTTTAGCGATATCGAAGGGAAAAACCCGGTAAGTGGCTTGCATAGCCTGCGGTAATAATGATTCATCAACCAGCCAAACAAGATCCGTATTATCCAGCTGGTAGAAACTGGTGTCGATTTTAATCCTGGTCAGTTCGTCAATAATGTGAAAAGCATTGGGAATGATGGTGAGCGTATCGATTTGTTCGCGGGGATAAGTTCGCTCCAGCGATTTTGTCCGCCAATTGGACCAGGTCGTCGTTTGGGCAGGAAGAACGTTCCACCCCATTCCTGCTAAAAGCACAGTTATGGTTACCCAAAAGGGACGATTCATCTGATTAAAGTTTTGACAATTGACAATGAGCAATGAGCAATGAGCAATGAGCGATGAGCAATGAACAATGAGCGATGAACAATGGGCGATGAACAATGAGCGATGAGCAATGGGCAAGACACATTTTTTCGTCCTGAATATGAACATCAGGAGAGTGTGTACAAAGAATAGATTATTATTGTCCATCCGCTTAATACTACTTTGTCATCTTAAAGCAAAGTAGGTTTTTGAATTGATTTACCAGGTAAAACACTTTTGTTTATGAGGTTATGTGGTTATCAAAAAACCGCATAACCTTATAACCGTATAACCTCTTTTATGGTGACAAAGTAGAATTAATTATTTTTTGTTCCATACAACGAAGAACGTTAGTTCCTATTCCATTGAAACCATTTTAACTTTCTAAAATAACTTGTCATGATTTATCGAATTAATATTTGGCTGGTTTTTGACAATGCCTGCCATTTCCGGGTTTATAAATGATTAAATATTTTATAATCCTCATACAAATGAATAAATTTTAAATACAAAAAACTGTGACGCTATTGTAATAATTGTTAACTTTGCGACACATGAATATGTTAAAGCCTACCCCCTCGGCATTGAACTAATTTTGCCTCCGGGCATTTCTAAGATAAACGACCTAACAACTAAGTATTAAGTATTACGAGAAAACTTACTACGGGGCTAAATTACATGCCTATCTAACTTTTTATTGTTTAAGCGTTCTATTGGTTTTTTTAACCCATTTGAAAAAATTCATAATCCATGAAAAAAATTTTACTCCATGTGTTGGCAATACTCGTGGGAACAAGCATGGTATTTGCCCAAGACGATTTAACTATCCGTTCCATTGACGGCTCCGGTAATAACCTTTCCAATCCTTCTTGGGGAGCCGCAGGTGAAAACTTAGTAAGATTTACAGGTGTCGGCTACTCCGACGGAATTTCCACGCCAGGCGGGATCAATCGTCCCAATCCTCGTAATATCAGTAATGTTTTGTTTGCGCAGGATGGTCTGATAAATGATCGACGTATGGGACTCAGCGATTTTTGTTGGGTCTTCGGACAGTTCATCGACCACGACATAGGGCTTACGCCTGATGGTAATGAACCTGCCTTCGTCGATGTGCCGAGAGGAGATCCCTGGTTCGATCCGGGAAGAACGGGAACTGCCATTATTCCGATGATGCGCAACACTTTTGATGCGGCAACGGGGACCAGTGTTGAAAACCCAAGACAACATCCCAACATCATTACTGCCTTTATAGACGGATCAACGGTTTACGGTTCTGATGAAGAACTAGCTGCTTGGTTGAGGACTTTTACCGATGGAAAACTAAAAACTTCGGCGGGAAACCTGCTTCCTTACAATACTTTTTCCGGTGAATACGATGATGAAATTGACCATAATGCGCCGGAAATGGATAATCCCGTTGGGTTAACCGAAAAGCTATTCGTTGCCGGTGATGTCAGGGTCAACGAGAACCCGCTATTGATAGGTTTTCATACGCTTTTCGTAAGAGAACACAATAGATTATGCGACGAATTGATCGCACAGCATCCGGACTGGACAGATGAAGAGATTTATCAGCATGCCCGGAAAATCGTCGGTGGTCTTATCCAGAGTGTTGTTTACTACGAATGGTTGCCCACGATGGGAGTTTACCTGGATGATTACAGCGGCTATGATCCGAATGTGAATCCGCAACTGATGAATGTACTCACGGCGGCAGCATTCAGGCTCGGCCATACCCTTTTGAATGGCCGGTTATTAATTATTGATAAAAGCACTGAAAGCTTCACCAACAGCCAGATGGCTCTGCGTGATGCTTTCTTCAATCCAGGGCTGATGCCGGAAATTGGCTTGGATCCAATATTCAGAGGTATGGCCGTTCAGAATCAGCAAAACATGGATGCTAAGATCATCGATGATGTTCGAAACTTTTTATTCGGCCCTCCCGGTGCCGGCGGATTAGATCTGGCTTCCATCAACATCAATAGAGGACGCGAAAGAGGTTTACCCGATTTCAATACGGTTCGCGAAAGCTTTGGCCTCACGCCTTACCGGGTATTCCCGCAAATGAATAGCGACATCAATGTTCATGCCCGCATGTATGTGTTGTACCGCAGCACCAACTGGGTAGATCCATGGGTAGGTATGCTGGCAGAGAAACCAATGGATAACTCCTTGTTTGGAGAAACCATTAACAGGATTATGGAGGTACAATTCGCTGCTCTACGGGATGGTGATCGTTTCTATTTCGAAAATGATCCGGTTTTAAGCGACGAAGAAAAGGAAATGATCAAGCAAACCCGCATGCGTGATATCATTATGCGTAATACCGGCATTGAACTGATGCAGCCAAACGTATTTGTGGCCACTCCAATTGACGAAGTATGCCCGGAAATGCCTGAATTTACAGTTTCTATCGAAACGGATGACTCATCACCGGTTTCCGACGTAGAAATGTTTATGGATATGGGAGACAAGGAAGCCGAGGCTTCCATGTCTGACGAACAAGGGGTGGCTTCTTTACTAGATATGAACTCCTGTGAAATGGAAAGCTTTGTATTAAGCAAAATTGATCAAGCCTCAAACGGGGTCTCTACTGCCGATCTCATTGCTATCCAAAAACACATATTAGGGATGGAGTCGCTTAGTTCGCCTTATAAACTGTTAGCAGCAGACGTCAATGATTCTAAATCCGTAACCACTTTAGACCTCATTAATATCAGGAATGTGGTGTTAGGCAGAAATAGTAATTTTCCAAGTGAGAAAGTGTGGATTTTCATCCCTGCTGATTACGAATTCAAGGATCCGACGGCACCTTTCGGAGAAAAATACCAGGAAAATGTAATGGTGTTTAGGGATGCTCCAGAACACCATTATACATTCATCGGCGTTAAAAAAGGAGATGTAACGAATGATGCTGTTGTCAATACGGATCAACTGGCTACCGTAGATATCAGAAGCAACTACAACCTGGGCATCAATATCGAAGATATGGAACTACTCGAAGGTAATACCTACGAAGTGCTGGTCTCTGTTAATGACCTGGACCGGATAGAGGGCTATCAATTCGGCTTGTCTTTTGATCAAAATGCGATCAGTATACTGAATATAGAAACTGATGCAGCCAGTTTTCCCTCTCTAAGTGAACAAAATTTTGCACTTTTCCAGGATGAAGGCATAATGACTACTGCCTGGTATACCACAGAAAAACAACTGCCTATTACGGGCACTTTCAAAATAGCAATAACGGCGAATCAGTCCGGTAAACTCAGTGACTATTTAAGCTTAAATCCTACTATAACCAGTCCGAAAGCCTATTCTCAAGAAGGTCAACTCATGGGAATAGAGCTGCAATTTAGCACAGCAACTACTGAATCGTTCGTCTTGTATCAAAACGAACCAAACCCATTTTCAGACAACACACTTATCTCATTTGATCTCCCTGAAAGTGGTATCGTTTCCTTAATTGTTTACGATGCAGCCGGTAGATCCTTATTACAAAAAGAAGCTTTCTTTGAAAGCGGAAGGAACAACTGGAACATCACCAAAGACGAACTCTCCACTACTGGTGTACTCTACTATGAAGTAACTGCACAAGAGGTGACCGTTACCAAGAAAATGACGGTCATCGAATAATACGGGTATTACCGTAATTTTATCAAACGATTTTGAACAGGAGGCAAAAGGGATGACTTGATGTAATTCAGGTTATCCCTTTTTATTTTTTTTTAAAACAGCCCGCTTAACCGGCTTTCAATCCGGTTCTTGGTATGTTCAATCCGTTTTTTGATCCCTTTGAAGAAAAGGTTTCTTTGTACGGCATTTTGATTCAGTAGCGTGGATTCCGCCATAATTTTTTGTATCCAATTTTCGGTAAACTCGCACATCTGCTCATCCTGGCTCATCAGGAAATTCGGGCTTCCGTAAGTTGTAAAGAGTACCCTGGTATTTTTAGCCTTCAGGAAGACCGTGTTGTCCGTTGAGATCATTTCGTTGTAATACAAGTGGAACCCTCCCACTGGCTGTTTGCCCTTATCCGGCAGAAATTTCCGGCCGTTGGCAGCCATTTCACAAAAGTGATCTGCCAACGCTAACAATTTATCACAAAGCTGATAGGCATAATCGTCTTCTTCGAATCCCCCCATACAGGCGTGATATTCGATTTGGTTCAAGGTGCTATCGAAGAGGTTCAAGCCCCACATTTCTTTCGTATTGACATTAAGGAAATGCTCAATAACTTCCTGGCAAAGGTCCAGCACCTGGTGCCGAATGACCTCTGGGTGAAAACTTTGTTGTGCCAGGTACTTGATATTCCAGATATTACGGCCCCAAACGTAAAGCTTAAAACTGATCAACTCCGGAAAAAAGCAGTAATAAAATATGGGAATATCATTGGTGGGATACCATACATCCGCGTCCGGGATCTGCCCGAAACTTTCCAGTTTTTCTTTCAAATCCTTCATGTAGGTTTCCAGGTCTTTGATGTTTCGTGCCAGGGCATTGAAACCAAAGAATGCCCGGTTGGATTTTTCGAAGATGAGCTGGTCCAATGAAATGTCGTAAGTCTGTGCCAATTTTAAAATTTCCTGAGGAGTAAGCGCCGTTTCTCCGTTGATGCGGCGGTAAACGGCTGCCTGGCTTAGGTTAAAGTCTTCCATTAATTTAGCAACGGCCTCCGCATTTCTGGGAAACCGCGTCATCACCTTCTTCAATAACTCCGATTGCAGATCGATACCTTGGTTGGTCATAAAATAAGAATTTGTTTAACAAGTCTTTTTAGCTGAGAACTTGTAAGCCAACATGTCGGGGAGTTTCAGTACCTGACCGAAGCTATTCATGATTTTGAAATCCGCCGGCCAGGCGAATTGAAGTGAAATTTTTCTTTAAAACAAAGGTAAATAGTTTTTTCTCAGAATGTGAGAAAAAATATTTTGGGTAGTATCTGTAACCGATAAGTAAATAGGAAAAAAAAGGTGCTATTTGTGGATGTATTCGACGCAAAGATGCAAAAAAAATTGAAAACTACACACCCCAAAGCCAATGAAAACAAAAGTCAATTAGGTTAGACGCAAGCATCTCTTAAACACCCCAAAACCATTTGATCGCTAAAACCCTGTGTAACCCGTTTGGCAATGGTAAGGAAACAAGTTCCATGATTTGTCATTCACCCAAAACCGATTCGTTTGTTTCAAGCTGCTTCTCCCAGAGCAGCACTTACTACCAACCAGGTCTATAAAGTCATGAAACAGTAAAAGACCTTGTAATCCCAACATGTCCGATTTTTGATAGTGCGGTTGATCTTCAACCGCATTATTTTTTTGTGCATTAATACACTGTCTCAATAGTAAGTTATGAAAAACACTAACAAATTTTATCACCCCGACTAAGTCGGGCCAAGAGCGCGAAGAAATTTTGTTACTTCGCGTTTCTTTGGGGCCTTTGCGGTGAATTATTTGGCCATGGTTTTAATTTCTTTATTTATGAAACAGGTTCCTTTCAACAGACGGCAGAAAACCTTACTTCCCATTCAACCTAACCATCCTTCCTTGAGTTTGCTTGTTGTAATATTAATTAAACACATTCGACTATGCCTTCACAAAAGCTCCATTTCACCAATGCTGCCGGAGAAAAGCTTTCCGCCAAACTGGAACTTCCCGCTAATCAGCATCCGCATACTTTTGCCTTATTCGCCCATTGCTTTACTTGCAATAAAAACCTTACTGCCATCAAAAATATTTCCCGGGCCCTGAATCTTCAAGGGATCGCGGTATTAAGGTTCGACTTTACCGGATTGGGAGAAAGTGAAGGGGATTTTGCGGACACTAACTTTTCTTCCAATATCGAGGATCTAGTTTGTGCTGCCGAATACCTGGGTGAACACTTCCAAGCGCCCGAACTCCTTATCGGCCATTCTCTGGGCGGAGCAGCAGTCATCGCAGCAGCAACCGAACTACCGGCAGTGAAAGCGGTAGTTACGATCGGGGCGCCCGCCGACCCCGCTCACGTCAGCCACCTCGTTGCCTCCGGCATGGAAGCACTCGAAAACGAAGGGGTGGCAGAAGTCAATATCGGCGGCCGGCCGTTTACCATCAAAAAACAGTTTGTAGAAGACATCAAATCCAGGAACCTAAACGATAAACTGGACCATTTCAATGGCAGGGCACTACTCATCATGCATTCCCCGCAAGACCGAACGGTGGAAATTGATAATGCTGCCAAGTTATATACCGCGGCCCGGCACCCCAAAAGCTTCGTTACACTCGACGGAGCTGATCATCTCCTGACCAACAAGGCAGATTCGCACTACGTGGGTGAAGTAGTTGCTACCTGGGCAAAACGATACATCACTTTACCCGACCAAAACTCCATCGATTCCGATAGCTCGGTGGCTGTACAATTGGCAGCTTCAGATGGGTATA
The DNA here is from genome assembly GCA_964533785.1 of uncultured Saprospiraceae bacterium. Lineage (GTDB taxonomy): Bacteria > Bacteroidota > Bacteroidia > Chitinophagales > Saprospiraceae > JANQRV01. The sequence goes on from CAZHNG010000233.1 coordinate 10,518, forward strand.
CGACCCAGGTGATGGTCAGACAACACGGTCTTACTGCCGATGAGCCGACTAGCGTGGGAGGCAACGATTTTGGTCCTTCTCCTTATGAACTGGTAACCGCCGGCCTGGGTACCTGCACGGCCATGACTTTGCACATGTACGCCCGTCGTAAGCAGTGGGACCTACAAGATGTGAAAATTCACCTGGAGCATGGAAAAGATTATGCCGCGGATTGTGAAAATTGTGAAGACCCTAAAAGCAAGATCGATCATTTTCAACGCGTCATTGAACTGGAAGGCAATCTGGATGAACAACAACGACAGCGGCTTTTGGAGATTGCGGATAAATGCCCGGTGCACCGTACGCTGGAGGGGGAGGTGCGGATTCATACGGAGTTGAGGAGGGAGTGAATGCAATGGGAAGGAGAAGGGGGATTTTGCGGGACTTCGTCCCTTGAGTTTTTTTGAAACATAGAGGACATGTAGAAGATGGAGTTTTTTGTTTTGAAAGAGATTGGAGAGGGGTTAAAGGGCAGGGAGGAGGTTTGAACCATAGAGGACATGCAG
>CAZHNG010000234.1:0-3356 GCA_964533785.1 uncultured Saprospiraceae bacterium
AAGTTGAAAATCAGTTAATATAGATTTTTCTTTAAAGTGACAAAGTAGTATTAGTTTCCTGGCCTTTTCTTTTTTATTCAAAATTTTGCAGTTTTGTGCCGGAATTGATCATTCGTAAATTATCGTCCAATAATGCAAAACGTTAATACAGTCATTTTTGATCTAGGTGGCGTCTTGGTAGATTGGCAACCTGCCCGGCTTTATCGCAAAATATTCGATACTGAAGAAGAAGTACAATGGTTTTTGAATGAGATCTGTACACATGATTGGAATGCTCAGCAAGATGCCGGGCGAACCATCGAGGAAGCTAATCAATTGCTTATCGCGCAGCATCCGGATAAAGAACATCACATTCGCGCCTATTATGATCGCTGGGAAGAGATGTTCGGACCCAATATCGAGGGATCGGTAAAAATCCTGGAACAATTGGTTAATAACGAAAATTACCGGGTTTTGGCCCTTACTAATTGGTCGGCGGAAACCTGGCCAATAGCCTTAAGGCTTTTTCCCTTCTTTAGCTGGTTCGAAGGCGTTTTGGTCTCCGGAGAGGAAGGTATGAAAAAACCGGATCAACGGATTTATGCCCGGCTTTGCGAAAAATTCGGAGTAGAAAAAGCATCAGCTCTATTCTTTGATGATAGCCATAAAAATGTGGAAGCGGCAGTCAATTTTGGATTGAATGCTTTTCAGTTTAAATCCCCTGAACAATTACAAAAAAGTTTGGCCGATTATAATATTCAAGTGAGTCTTTGAATACAGATAGCTTTACTCAACCTTAATGGGCTTATTGTGTTATTTTTAAAAAGTCTAAATAGAAAAAACCATGAGTGATAACGCTATGTCAGCAAGTCCGGTGATGCTTTATACCGAACAGACGCCTAACCCCGAATCTCTTAAGTTTGTTACGAATAAAATGTTGTACCGTGGCACAGCCGATTTTCGCGAAGAAGAATTGGCTAAGCAATGGTCGCCACTGGCTACCCTTCTCTTTGAATTCCCTTATGTAAAAGGTGTCTATATTTGCAATAATTTTGTAACGATTACAAAGGAATTTAACTACTCCTGGGATGATATCATGCTAAAACTTAAAGCATTTATCAAGGAGTACGTGCAGGAAGGAAAAGTTCTTATCAATGAAGGCTTCGAGGAAGCGATGGCTGAAATTGAGGCTGAAAGAGCCAAAAATTATGAATACTCCGGAGATGATGCCGAGTTGGTTAGTAAAATAAAAGAGCTGATAGATACTTACGTAAAGCCGGCTGTAGAAATGGACGGTGGAAATATTGAATTCAAATCCTTCAAAGATGGAGTAGTAACCGTGATCCTGCAAGGGTCTTGCAGCGGTTGTCCTTCTTCCACGGTTACTTTGAAAGCAGGAATTGAGGGAATGTTAAAACGAATGGTTCCGGAAGTCCAAGAAGTCGTTTCAGAAATGGGATAGTGAATTTTTCTATCCCATTCCTGAAAAATGATTTTTTTTCAAATATATATGTTTCTTTAAATTGTGTTTCTTACCTTTGCAGTGTTAGAGGATGAACTCCTTTGATCACTTCCCATGAATATACGCTTCTTTTTACAGTGTATTCCCCAGTATTTCAGTAATCGATCGAAATTATTCCGTTTAAAACTTCGGATAGTTTATACCGTTGTCTACGTGTTGGACCGGTGATCTTACTATAATTTGCATTAGTTCGTGATACCAATGTGGGCGGTATTCACACCTATTGTATTTTATCGATCCACTATAAAGTTTTGAGGACCTTTAATGGTGGAGTTTCCTAATCTTTCCAATACTGATCCCTTAGTTATACAGCAACTATTTTCCCCAATCGATCATGATTCGACCGGTTGAATTTTTCAAATCATTCAAATCTCATCCCGACCTATTACACTTTGGCCTTAACAAGCTCTGGGCCAAGGACTTTTCATTTATTAATCACGAGATGACTTAATGAAATTACAAGGGTTGTCTCCAAATCAAAAAACTTAAACATCAAACGGATGATTATGAAGAAGATACTTGTCTTACTCTCTCTTATTTTAATAAGCTCTACTTATGGTTTTGGACAGCAGATAAAGTCTGTCCCTATTAATCCCTCAAAAGCAGTTGCCATACAAAAGGAACGGGGGAAACATTTTGAAAAGCTCACATTGATCCGCAGTGCGCGGCAGGATATTTCTTCCGCTTATCCTGCTTTAGTAAAGGAATTAACAGATTTTCAAGTATTAGAACTACCGGCTACTCATTTGAATAAAGTAAAAGCATTGGATAATAAACAAGTTGCTTTGACGCTACCGGTTGCTCCAAGTCAATCCATTGAAGTTGAACTGGTAGAAGTCAACATTTTTGCTGAAAATTTTACGGTACGAACAAGTTCCAGCTCATCTCCGGTAGAGGTAGAGTTGGGCAAATACTACCGTGGCGTCATCAAAGGTGAGGAAGGTTCACTTGCCTCCCTGACGGTAGTAGACGATGAAGTAACCGGGATTTTCAGTTCTCCTTCCCGTGGTAATTGGGTCGTAAAAAAATTGAAAGCTAGTGATCAATATCTTTTGTATCGCGATCAGGATAAAGTTAATCCGGCCCAATTTGATTGTGAGACACCGGATACGGACTTGAGGTATACGGTTGAAGAATTGACTGCTGCCGTGCCTAGTTCAAATCCTTCGGACAGATGTACCCAGATCTATTTTGAAGTAGATTACGACATTTATCGCGATAAGGGCGGAACGAGCCAAACGGTCAACTATGTTTCGGCTATTTTTAATGAAGTTGCAGCGCTTTATGCCAATGAGGACTTAAACATTGAAATTTCGGAAATATTTGTGTGGGATAATTCGAGTCCTTATACGGGCCAGAGCAGTTCGGCATTACTGAATCAGTTTCAGCAATACCGCAACAGTTTCAATGGTGATTTAGCACAGTTACTTTCCTACAAAGCTAGCGGGGGGATCGCCGTCCTGGACGGGTTATGTCATCCCTACAATTCGGCGAAAATGAGTTTCTCCAGTATAGGCACCAGCTTTCGAAATGTTCCGGATTATTCATTTACGGTAATGGTTGTTGCTCACGAGCTAGGGCATTTGTTCGGTTCCTACCACACTCATGCTTGTGTTTGGAATGGTAATGGCACGGCGATTGATGCCTGCGCCGGGTTTGTTGAAGGCAACTGCGGATCGGCTCCCATTCCTCAGGACGGGGGGACGATCATGTCTTATTGCCATTTGCAACGGGTGGGGATTAATTTCAGTAAAGGTTTTGGCCCTCAACCAGGTAATGTGATCCGCAATAATGTAGCGAGCTCTTCCTGCTTGCAGGTTTGCAGCGGCGGCAACGGTGGCGACGGCGGCGGCAA
>CAZHNG010000234.1:3456-11056 GCA_964533785.1 uncultured Saprospiraceae bacterium
GGCGGCGGCAATGATGGTTGTAACGAAGTAACCCTCAATATTGTCCTGGATGATTATGCGACCGAGACCAGTTGGAAAGTTACCGGCGATAATAATGAAGTACTTTACGATGGAGGGCCATACCAAAAAGGGGCGGGTGGTTCGATGATAGAAGAAACGATGTGTTTGCCGAGCGGTTGTTATTTCTTTGAAATATTTGACGAATACGGCGATGGCATTTGCTGCGGTTATGGTCAGGGGTCCTATAGATTAAAGGATGCTAATGGTAATACGATCCTAAGCGGAGGAGAGTTTGGGTTCAGTGAAGTTAAAGAGTTTTGTGTTGATGAGACGGGCGGAGAAGGGGAGGAAGGTTCGGATAATTGCGTGCTTTTCGACTTTACGGAATACAATGTTATCTCTTACGGAGGACCTCAGGATCAAGGTATTCACGAAGTTCAGAATAACGGAAACATCCTGGCCATAGGCTTTAATGCCTGGAAAGCCATTGAATTAAGCTACCAGGTCACACCGCAAACAGTACTGGAGTTTGATTTTGCATCCACTAATCAAGGTGAGATCCACGGTATTGGCTTAGATGACAATACGACGATCTCCAGCAGCAAAACTTTTAAAGTTCACGGAACTCAGAATTGGGGGAATGGCGATTTTGATGACTACCCGAACAATCAGGATTGGAAGACTTACCGGATACCCGTTGGTAAATATTACACTGGAAGGTATAATTATCTCTTCTTTGTGGCGGATGAAGATTCGGGAGATAGAGAGGGTAATTCTTATTTCCGGAATGTGAAAATATACGAAGGAACTTCTTGTGGAGAAAGTGGGCCAACCTCTTATTTAGGGGCTAATTTACCAAAAGTAATTGAAGGTACTCAAATAGGAGACCAGTCCTTACAGGTCTACCCTAATCCAACTTCTGACCTGCTGAACCTGGAATACAACAGTAAATCGGACGCCAACCATACCGTCAGGGTATATAATACCATGGGACAGTTGATGAAATCTTTCAATTTATTGTTCTACCAAGGGTTTAATCAAAATACGATTGATGTTGCTGATTTGTCTGCGGGAACCTACTTCCTGGAAATTGAAAGTAATGGATTGAAGAAGAGCAAACGGTTTAGTGTGGTCAGGTAACTGTGTTTCATTAAAAGGAAAAAACAAATGTACTGATCGTTAATAAAAATCAAAAAATTGTTGCAAGTTGCGAATCAGGGGTAATCCTTCAACGCGTAACTCGCAACAATTTTTAAAATTTAAAGAATCTTGGTTCGAACTTTAGGCTTGCTAATAGAGGAAGCCTGATACCACTATTCACTCGAAGAAATGATCGCGATCAATCGAAGGATTTCAATGTACAGCCATATTAGCGTAATCAGTAATCCCATTGCTGAAAACCACTCCATATAGGAAGGAGCACCGTACTGTTCTCCTTTTTCAAAATTGTCGAAATCTAGTAAAAGATTTAGTGCAGCTACTCCGATGATGACTAAGCTAATGCCGATGCCGACAATGCCACCTTCGTGCAGGAAAGGCATATTAACGCCAAAGAAAGAAAGGATGATATTGAAAAGATATACAAAGAAAATAGCGCCAGTGGCCATAATGATGCCGCTGCGCAGCTTGTTGGTTACTTTGATAATTCCTGCTTTGTAGACGAAAAGCATGATAAATAACACCCCAATAGTCAGAGACACGGCGTGAAAAATAATGCCATCAAATAAAGAGGCGTAAATGGCCGATACTGCTCCCACAAACAATCCTTCCAATCCTGCGTAAATAGGGGCCAGGGTCGGAGATAGCTGCGGTTTAAAAGAAGCGATCAGAACCACAATTAAACCTCCGATAGCTCCTCCCCACATAAATAACTGACTGGGAGTGGTAAATGCCAGCACGGCAGTGGCTAACATAATTAAAGACAGGATTATAGTCTTGTTAACCGCACCTGCGACCGTCATTTTTTCGCCCTGACGTTGAATGAGTGAACCGTCTAAGGTCTCCTGGGCCGTTTGTTGATAGCGTTGCTCGGATAATACCGGGTTTCTCGATTCAAAAAAACTTCTTTTTCTGCTCATATTATATTTTAGTTTGAATATACAGTAAGAACAACCAAACCTTAGTCATGGTTCCAGATGCTATTTAAATCTAATAGCTTTGACCGGGCTGATCGATGTCACCAGGTAAGAAGGGATCACCAGGAAAAATACCGTGATCAGTAAGGTGCCCAGGTTAAGCAATAGAATGGGCCAAAACTCCAGTTCGATCGGTGCTACTGATAAATAATAGTTTTCTTCCGAAAGTTTTATGAAACCGTAGTATTCTTGCAATAAACTTAGACCAATACCCAATAAATTCCCCCAAAACAATCCAATGATGATGATATAGGCGGCATAGTACAGGAAAATCTTCTGTATCGCCCAATCTGACCCCCCTAATGCTTTTAGTGTTCCGATCATATTTGCCCGTTCCAGTATTAAGATCAGCAAGGCGGTCATCATGTTTATGATGGCGACGATCGCCATTAATCCCAGGATAACGACTTCATTGACATCTTGCAGATCCAACCATTCAAAGATCTCCCAAAACTTATTGCGAATACTTTCTGAAGTTAAATTTGCCGGCAGGATGTTATTATAAATATAATTGTCCAACGCTTCAATATCATCAATATCCTCTACAAGTACCTCAAAACCTCCCACTTCATTTTCCGTCCATTGCAGTAAACGCTGTATTTGTTTAATGTCCACGAGAGCAAACCTGCGATCATATTCTTCCAACCCCGTTTTAAAAATACCGGCAACATTGAAGCGCCTTTGCAGTTGAGCGCCCGAAGGATTGACAAAATGCACTTCAAATCGATCGCCCAGGTTGACCTCCAATCGTTGGGCGGTTTGTTTGGAGATGAGAATATCTCGGGACATCATGGTATCCGAAAAGGCAATAGGATCCCCTTCTACCATAAATTTCTTAATGAAGCTCCAATCGTAATTGCGATCGACTCCTTTTAAGATGATACCTTCCAGCTCTTTTTCGGTTTTTACAATGCCCGGCTTCAAAGCAAATACCTGGACGTGTTTGACCCCTCCTTTGGTTTGTTTTAGAGTTGGCACTTCTTGTCCAAACCAATCTCGGTAACCAATATAAGTTGCTTGTTCCAGTGTGTCCAGATCTTTCTGAAAAGCGGGGTTGTATTCGATTGGCAGCGTTTCAAGCAACGACTGGTTGATGTTAACATGCGTTATGTGAATATGCCCCCAAAAACCGAAGATCTTATTGCTCACTTCCTTTTTAAAACCAGTGATCAAGGCGGTGGCAATGATCATTACCGAAACGCTGATAGCAATCGCCACTATCGCTATTCGGATAATAAACCTGGAGAATGATTGCTGGCCACTGGCAGCGATCTGCCGGGCAACGAAAAAAGAAAAATTCATGAAAAAGAATTAAATGTTACGACCTTTTGTGTTATAAAATAAAACCCCATTTCTCCTTTTGTTGATATTTAGGTAACCCACATAGTCTAAAGTTCCCGCCTATCGTTACCGCCAGCCCGCCAGCTGGGGGCATCGCCGGCAGCGTCCCTGCCTGACCAAAGTTAGCCTCGTTGGGCCAGTATGGGCTGGGCAGGCAGATTTAATCTGGCATCTTTCATCTTCAAAAGATCGACAATATCTGAATTTCTCAGCTCAATTGTAAAAATGAAACTTTCATCTCACAAAAAGATGTATATAGTTACTTAAATTTGCCGGGCTTTCAAAAAGTTTTAACCAAACGAATTTTTAGGATATGAATTTTCTTGAAGAACTCAAATGGCGCAATATGTTAAATGATCTGACGCCGGGAGTAGATGAAGTATTAGCAAAAGGAAAAGTTGTCGGTTACATCGGTTTTGATCCTACCGCACCGTCCTTAACTATTGGCAACTACGTTCAGCTCATGCTGCTGAAACTTTTCCAACTGTCTGGTCATCAACCTGTTGTTTTAATGGGAGGGGCAACCGGCCGCATTGGGGATCCTTCAGGGAAAGATAAAGAAAGGGAACTGAAGACTTTTGAGGAACTAGATCACAACCTGGCAAAACAATCCGAACAGTTTAAAAAGTTTCTCAACTTCGAAGCGTCGGAAAACAAAGCCTTAATGGTAAATAACTACGATTTTTACCGGGAAATGAATGTATTGGACTTTTTACGAGATGTAGGTAAAACATTGACCGTTAACTATATGGTGAGTAAAGAGTCGGTAAAACGGCGGATCGAAACGGGTATTTCTTTTACCGAATTTTCTTACCAGTTACTTCAAGCCTACGATTTCCAGTGTCTTTACGAAAAATACGATTGCGTTCTGCAGATGGGGGGGTCTGATCAATGGGGTAATATTACCTCCGGTACAGAATTCATCAGACGCAATCTCGGCAAAAAAGCCTACGCGATCACTACCCCTTTATTGACAAAATCCGATGGTAAAAAATTCGGAAAATCAGAGCAGGGTAATATCTGGCTGGACCCGGCAATGACTTCTCCGTACCAGTTCTATCAATTCTGGATAAACGCTGATGATGCGGATATTCCCAATTTTACCCGCTACTTTTCATTGAGATCAAAAGAAGAAATAGAAGCCGCAGAAGCGGAATACGCTGACAACCCAAGAGCTTTGAAACAGCAACTGGCTGAAGAATTAACGATCCGCATCCATTCTCAGTCCGATTACGACTCCGTTGTGAAGGTCTCAGAATTGCTTTTCAATAAAAAAGCTTCTCAGGAAATGTTGATGGGACTTGAAGGCCATGAGCTGGAAACGGTGGCTAAAGAGATTCCCAGTTTTACTATTCACAAGGATCTTATTGCAAAAGGAGTTAATATTGTAGACCTATTGGCCGAAGAGACTCAGGTACTGGATTCAAAAGGGAATGCTAGAAAAGCCATTAAAAATAATGCTATTTCCGTCAATAAAGTGAAGATCAGCAACCACGAAGACGTGGTGGACCACGAAGCTCTGCTACACGGCAAATATATTATGGTGGAAAATGGCAAGCGAAATAAATTTATGTTGATTGCTGAATAAGGATATGCTATGCAAATACAAATTTTCCAGGTAGATGCTTTCACCGATGAAGTTTTTGGCGGGAATCCTGCTGCCGTTTGCCCTTTGGAAGAATGGCTGCCCGACGAAGTATTGCAGGATATTGCCGGTGAAAACAATTTATCCGAAACGGCTTTTTTTGTTCCTCAGGGCGAAGGCTTTCATTTACGCTGGTTTACGCCGGTTTACGAAGTGGACCTTTGTGGTCACGCGACTTTAGCCACTGCGCATGTCATTTTCCATCACCTGGGATACGATAAAGATGAAATAACATTCGCGAGCAGGAGCGGTTATTTGAAAGTTTCCAAAATTGGCCAGGCCTACGTAATGGATTTTCCGGCTGACCATATTGCGGAAGTGAATACACCCGCACAGATCACAGAAGGCATCGGAATTCGCCCGGTAAAAACGTTCAAAGGGAGAGAGGATTTTCTCGCAATAGTGGAAGAACAAGAACAAATCGAAAATTTAAGCCTCAATTTTTTCGCCATTGCTGAGCTGCTGGAAGCGAGAGGACTGATCGTATCTGCCCCCGGGAGGGAGGTGGATTTTGTTTCTCGCTGTTTTTTTCCAAATGCCGGTATCGACGAAGATCCGGTTACAGGATCTGCACATACAACGATGGTACCTTACTGGACGAAAGCATTGCAAAAAGAAGAATTGTATGCTATTCAATTGTCTAAACGGCAGGGCAAGATCAAGTGCATTTATCAGGGAGAAAGAGTACAATTGATCGGCAACGCTGTAACTTATTTACAAGGAACGATAGTATTTTAGTTGCATCATGCCTATTAAAATCGAAAAGGTCGAATTGGCCCGGATTGATATTCCCTTGAAGGAACCTTTCAAAATTGCGCTGGATACGTTTACCGATGCCCAAAATATATTCGTTAAGATTATTACGGATCAAGGGTTTACCGGATACGGCGAATGCAGCCCGTTTCCTGTGATCCTGGGGGAGACTCCGGCGACTTGTTATGCTGTGGGGCAGCAACTGGCCAGGGTACTGATCGGTAAAAATCCGCTTGCGATTGAGCATTGTCTGGACGAGTTAGACCGCCTGATCGCGGGAAATCGATGTATCAAAAGCGCTTTCGATATGGCGCTTTACGATATTGCAGCTCAATATGCGGGCTTGCCTCTATATCAATTCCTGGGAGGCGGAAGCAATAAACGGATTAAAACCGATATGACAGTTAGCCTTGATGAACCCGAAATTATGGTCAACCAAGCCCGGCGTTTCGTTGAGGCCGGATTCTTTGCTATAAAAGTGAAACTCGGCCGTGCTTTCCCGGAGGATGTTGAACGGATAATCGCTATTCGCCGAGCTTTAGGCGATACGATTAGTATCCGTATAGATGCTAATCAAGGCTGGTCATTTACCACTGCTGCGAGAATACTCAAAGCATTGGAACCCTACCGCATTGAATACTGTGAAGCCCCTGTTCCAAAATATTTATGGTGGAGACTGCCTGAGTTAAAGCGGGCAAGTCCTATCCCGATCATGGCCGATGAAAGTCTTTTTGATCAATACGATGCAATGCAACTGGTAAAAAGTGATGCTGTCGATCTATTCAATATCAAGCTGGCCAAATCAGGGGGGATCTTTAAAGCTTTAAAAATTATTAATATTGCTGAGAGTGCAGGAATGGGATTGCAGGTAGGCTGTTTCTTAGAAAGCCGGTTGGCAATGACAGCGCTTGCTCATTTGGCGGTTGCCAAAAAGCAAATTGAACATTATGATATGGATAGCCCCTTGATGCATGCGAAAGATTTTATTCATAACGGGATTCGTTATCAAGCTGCCGGAGAGATAACATTACCTGAGAATATTGGGATAGGAGCTATAATTGATTGTTCCCAAAGTAAAATTAAAACAATGGTTGGTTGATGGCCTTGGTTGGTATTATTGATCTTTTAGACACAGGTAATGAAGTAGAGGCAATCCGGCAAACTTTGGAATACTTGGGGCTTCAGACCATTGTATACCAAATAGGAAGACCACTTGACTTTATTGATGTTATCAGTGGTAAAAGACGGTTGAAAGCCATTTCTGTATTAGTAATATGCGGCCATGGTAACAGTCGGAAAATATTGATGCCCAAACTAGATCCATCTGTTTATTTTACAAACGAACCGCAACAGGATTTCGGCGTTCGTGAAATGAGACAATATGCTAACTTTAGTGGCCTCCTGGTTTTAACGACGGGGTGTACCTTAGGAGAGGAAGCCTTTGGAAAATCCATTATTCACTGTAAGGCCGATACCTTTATTGGTCCTTCGGGTTATATTGAAGGAAATGCAGCGTTAGCCTTTGTACAGCGGTTTTTCTACGAGTATGTTAAAGAACGGGGTGCGTTTCGGGCTTTCACTTTAGCTCAGCAAATAGACGAAGAAACTGCCAAATACAGGTTCTTCAATTAATTCAATATGATTTTAAAATTGGACTTTTGACGCTAGACACTAGATTTTAGACAACAAACCGCTGATATTCAATGGATATCAATTTTTCAGAATA
>CAZHNG010000235.1:0-11053 GCA_964533785.1 uncultured Saprospiraceae bacterium
TGATATCCATTGAATATCAGCGTTTTGTTGTCTAAAATCTAGCGTCTAGCGTCTAAAGTCCAATAACAATTAAAAAGTATAACAATGAAAAACCCTTTGAGTTTTGGCTCCCTTTGCGTACACGATCAGCAACAGACCTCGAACACCCGACCCCACCAACTTCCTATTTATGCAACTTCTTCCTTTGATTTTGCTTCTATAGAGCAGGGTATCAATATTTTTCAAGGCAAAGAATCCGGGCACATTTACGGCCGGTTCGGCAATCCTACCACCGATACAGTGGCGCTCAAATTGGCTCAGTTAGAAAGCCATGGATTAAAAATCGAAGCCCACTGTATCATGACCAGTTCCGGTATGTCGGCTATCAGCACGTTGGCAATGGCCACCTTAAAAGCGGGTGATAAAATACTTACGCAAGGTAATTTGTACGGCGGTACAACGGAACTTTTTTCACAAATCCTCAAAAGTTTTGGCGTTGAAATCATTGTAACTGATCTAAAAAATCTCAATGAGGTCGAACGCTTATTAGAAGGTGATGCCAGAATTAAGATGGTCTATTTTGAAACACCGGCCAACCCTACTTTGGACTGTGTCGACATTGAAGTGCTTGCCAATCTTGCTCGTCAGTATGGTTGTTATTCGGTAGCCGACAGTACATTCTGCACGCCATATGTGCAACAACCTTTCGCCTTTGGGGTAGATTTTGTCATCCATTCAACCACTAAATATTTGAATGGGCATGGCAATTCGGTAGCCGGAGCCATCATTGGTAAAGATGTTGACTTTATGAAGGAAAAAGTCTGGAAGACCATGAAGCTAGCGGGGACCAATTGCAACGCCTGGGACGCCTGGTTAACCAATAATGGGTTGAAAACTTTAGCTCTTCGTATGGAACGCCACTGTCAAAATGCCGGTTTAATCGCCCAATTTCTGGAATGGCATCCAAATGTTGAACGCGTAAACTACTGTGGTTTAGCTTCCCATTCGAGTCACGAACTGGCAAAAAAGCAGATGAAAAAGTTCGGTGGTATGATCAGTTTTGAGCTGAAAGGTGGATTTCAGGCGGGTACCGATTTTATGAATAAGTTGGAGTTTTGTACGCTAGCACCGACTTTGGGAGATGTGGATACCTTAATTTTACATCCGGCCTCCAGTTCTCACCTCAATGTACCTAAAGACCTTCGAATGCAGAATGGTATAACGGATGGATTAGTACGCATTTCCGTTGGTATTGAAGAAGTAGAGGATATTTTGGCGGATTTGCGAGCAGCGTTGTGAGTTTAAACCTGGCTGGTTTTCAAAACTCCGTCAGGTCTGTGCTCCCTTCGGTTTAAACAGATCAAATACAATGATCCCTACGTAGGCGCCCAGCCCGCTTTCCGTTAAGGTCAGCAGATTGGTCATGAATTCCGCGGAAATATTCCCGCGAGCCCGTGCATCGATGATCATCCAGAAAGCGATCAAATAAATGGGGATGATGGTGAAAGTGATCCAGATCAAGGAGCTGCGCACTCTTTTCTTCCCATTAACGATCCCGTTGCCGTGGCGACGGTAGTAGCGGTTGCGTACCGTTTCGCTGACGATAGCGGTAAGGTAAGCCACAAAAATGGGTAGTAAAAAGCCGGCGGTACTCATGGCTTCACTGGTTGGTAGACCACCCGTTTGTAAATGGAAAAGGATCCACATAAATAATATCAGCTTACCCACTAGCAGCGTAATAAAGATCCCGGTTTTTAAAAACTCTTCACTAAAACCTCTCGGTTTCGCCTTGGCGGTGGAAGAATCGGGTAAATCATTGAGGAAACCAATGTAATTGGCAACGATCTTATTGCGCGTCACCTGGAGATCGTCGGAGGGTAAATTACCCATGCGAACATTCTTTTCGTAAGCTTCGTATTGTGCAGCTAAAGAAACCGCCTGATCATTCCAGGCTTTTTCACCCAGTTCTTCTGTATACCGGAGTAGTTTTTCCGTTGCTTTTTCCAAATCATCCTGGGCAATGAGTTGGCGCAATGATTTTTTGTCCATATTTATAGCTGTTGGAAGATGGAATTTTGAAATAAGGAAAGTGGGTTCTTCCTAATCTCCAATATTCAAAATTACTTTTTTAAATTCATTTTTCATTTGATCGGCATAATCTTCCAGGTATTCATCGAAATCGATGTCCATTAAATGGTAACCTCCCCGTTTGACGTTCTCATAGTATCCCGAACCGTATTTACCATCGATTTCCACGCCAATTTTGATACCTTCGGGCAGGGTTTGGTAGGTGATTAAAAATTCCAGTTTTTCACGCTTGATCCAATTACATTGGTGGCCAAAACGCCGAAGTACCTTGCAGATAAAAGGATCCGTTTCATCTTTCAGTACTTCTTTGCACAGATCTGTCACTACAAAACGCAAGACATCTTCTTTTTCTAATAATGTAACCTCCGGATAGCGCATTTCGCATTTGCTTTTCCGGTACTTTCCTTCTGCGTAAGTCAAAATTGCATTGAATACAGCGAATTTATTGTACTGTTTTTTGATTTGTTCGTAGGAAATATCCTTCATCCCGTAAAAACTGGCTGGCGACACTTCTATATCGCGCTCTTTCGCACGGCAGGATTGTCGACGCACTTGTACTTTGCCGTTGGAAAAACTGATGTAAATACGGTGGCAAAAACCAGGCAGACGATCGTATACATTAAGGGTGATCTGCTCTTGTTCTACATCCATCATATGGTGTAACTTATAGAACAGTTGTTGTTCTAATGAAATGGTTTTTTCTGTCCTGAAGTCAAGGCTCCACTGCTTCCAATAACTCCAGAAATCGCGATAATCAGAAGTGTTTCCAATTAGGATCACCTCGATGGATTGCGGCTTTATCGCCACATCGGAAACACTAACTAATGAACTCAAGCCGCTTTGTTCTAACCACTTCTGGTAGATCACCGCCTGTGATTTGAAAAAAAGAGAATCTTGCAACAAACTATTTTGCGCAAAAGCCGGAACGGTAATGAACAGACAGATACAGATATTAAGGGTCTCTTTTTTCAAGATCGGGCGATTGATATTGGTTGTTCTTTTAAACGGATAGGGGATGGGGGTTTATTGTGTTAGCGAGTTAGTACGGGTTGGACGAGTTGAACACGCGTGAAAACCCGTTTCAACTCGTCTAATTTATTTTTTACTGCCTGCTACCAGGTCGCAGATCCCACGAAAACAGTACTGGGCTTCTTCAATTCTTGTTAGTTGAGCAATTCAGACTCACTAACGCCCGCCAGGTCGAGAATAAAGGCATATTCCATCGCCAGCTCTTTCAATCTGCGGAATCTCCCCGATGCTCCGCCGTGCCCGGCCTCCATGTTGGTATGCAGGAGCAAAGGATTATTATCCGTTTTCATTTCTCTTAATTTAGCGACCCATTTGGCTGGTTCCCAATACTGCACCTGTGAATCATGTAAACCAGTCGTTACTAACATTGCCGGATACTCTTTAGACCCTACATTGTCGTAGGGGGAATATGATTTAATGTATTCATAGTATACGCTGTCCTTTGGATTTCCCCATTCGTCAAATTCAAAAGTGGTCAATGGGATGCTTTCATCGAGCATGGTCGTAACTACGTCGACAAAAGGAACGGCGGCGACGACCCCTTTCCAGAGCGCCGGCCTCATATTGATCACCGCTCCCATGAGTAATCCGCCGGCACTACCACCCATCGCAAACAATTTTTCGCTATTGGTGTAGTTATTGGCAATCAGATAATCCGCACAATCAATGAAATCGGTAAACGTGTTCTTTTTGTTCAGTAATTTACCATCTTCGTACCAATGACGGCCCATCTCTTCACCGCCTCTGATGTGAGCTATTGCGTAAGCAAATCCGCGATCTAAAAGGCTCAAACGAGTGGAACTGAAATACGGCTCCATACTATTGCCGTAAGAACCGTAGCCGTACAGTAATAACGGACGCTGGCCATCTTTCTGGTATCCTTTTTTGTAAACTACGGATATGGGGACTTGAGTGCCGTCCGTAGCAGTTGCCATTAAGCGTTCGGATCGATAATCTTCCTTGTCAAAACCACCCAATACTTCCTGCTCTTTCAACAAAGTAAACTGTTTATTATCCATTCCGTAATCGAAAGTGGAGGGCGGGGTGGTCATCGACTGGTAGCCCAGGCGCAATAGCTTAGTGTCGAATTCAGGATTGATAGAGGTATAGGCCACATAAGCTTCTTCCGGAAACTGGATGTAGTGTTCTTCTCCTTCCCACGGACGAATACGGATCTGGGTGATGCCGTTGATCCTTTCGCTCAATACCAGGTAATCTTTAAAGATGTCCATGTTTTCCAGCAGTACATCTTTGCGGTGAGGGATTACTTCCTGCCAATGTTCTTTCACGGTATGGTTTTCGTCAGTGACCATGAGCCGGAAGTTTTGGGCATCGAGGTTAGTCCGTATATAAAATTTGTCTTCAAAGTGGGCAATACTGTATTCCAGGTTGCGCTCCCGGGGCTGAATGACCCTGAATGGTTCAGTGGGGGTATCCGCATTTAAAACCCTGTATTCCTGTGAGAGGGTTTGGTAAGAACCAATTACGATATATTTTTTCGACTTCGTTTTGTAAAGAAATGAAAGGAAGGTTTCATCTATTTCGTGGAAAACTTCTTCGTCTTCACTGACAGGTGTGCCTAATTTATGCCTGAGAACTTTGTAATCTCTTAGCGTTTGCAAGTCTTTCAGTACGTAAAAGACGGTCTGATTGTCGTTTGCCCAAACCACACTGCCAGCCGTATTGGGGATCTCATCTTCCAGATATTCGCCCGTTTCCAGGTTTTTGAACCTGATCTTGTAGATCCGGCGGCTCAGGGTATCTTCTGCGAAAGCCAGTAATTTGTTATCCGGACTCACCGAACGCCCTCCGATATTATAAAAATCAAAGCCTTTCGCCATTTCATTGACATTGAGCAGGATTTCTTCTTCTGCCTCTAAGTTGCCTTTTTTTCTAGCATAGATGGGATATTCCATCCCTTCTTCGTAGCGGGTGAGGTAGTAGTAGCCGTTATCTTTGTAGGGTACCGATTGATCCGTTTCTTTTATTCTGCCCTTCATCTCCTGGAACAACTTTTCCTGAAAAGATTCCAAGTGTTCCATCATTTTTTCCCGGTAAGTATTTTCGGCTGTCAGATAATCAATCACTTCCTGGTTTTCCCGTTGGTTTAACCAATAATAATTATCAACTCTGCTGTCTCCGTGAAGGGTTAATGTTCTGGGGTCTTTCTTAGCCACGGGGGCTTCGATTTCCATTTTTTCAAACATCATTGAAGTACGCTGTTCCTGCGAACTATTTTCCATATTACAAGATATTAAAAGGGTACAAACTAGTAAACTCCACCAATAAGATTTGGATTTCATATATAACAGATTTTGGATAAATTATCTAATCATTTTCGCTAAAAGTTCTTTTAATAATTTGGCCGCCAACATTGCCGTCATGCCCATTACATCGCGATCGGGGTTTAATTCCACAATATCCGCTCCTACAATAGGAATATTGATCTTTTCCAATATTTGCAAGGCTTCTCTTGTCGACAATCCGCCGGGTTCGTGGTGGGAAACGCCGGGTGCAAAGGCGGGGTCCATAACGTCCAGGTCAAAGGTCAGGTAAAGCGGTCCCTTTAATTCGGGGAGGTTATTTAGGTTAAAGTCTTTCATTTCAATAATAGAGACATCAAATTTTTCCGCCTGTTGCCTTTGGTGGGGTGTTAAGGTTCGATTACCGATTTGAGTTAAAGAATTCGCCAGCCGGTTTTCCATTATTCGGGCAAAAGGACTGGCGTGAGAATAATAATTCCCACCGAAATCATGATAGAGATCTCCGTGAGCATCGATTTGTAAAATATGAAGTTCAGGATATTTTTCAGCATAAGCGGCAATAACCGGAAAAGTGACCGAATGATCACCGCCCAGTGAAATAACCTGTTGACCACTGTTCAATAAAGTACTCACTTTGTGAAAGATACGCTGATAAGCTTCTACCGAATCTTCACGCTCAAAGTCGACAAATTGAAAATCCTGCCAGTAAGGTCTTAAAGCAGTCAAATCCGTTCCGTCTTGGGTACAAAAATTGGTAGCATCAGTATAAAATGCTTCTTGGATAAACTGAGGTCCTTTTGCTGCACCGCGAAGGAAGGAGGAATTGGCATCGTAGGGAATCCCCAAAATACTGGTCTGTCGCATAGATCAAAATTTCAATTATTAAATACCATCCCATTCACTCCACCCATTGTTCATCGCTCATTGCTCATTGCCCATTGTTCATTGCTCATTGCCCATTGTTCATTGCTCATTGCCCATTGTTCATTGTTCATTGTTCATTGTTCATCGCCCATTGTTCATTGTTCATCGCCCATTGTTCATTGTTCATCGCTCATCGCCCCAATATCCCGAAACCGTTTCTTACCCAAAATATAATATTGCAAGACGATACTACCCTTGTACCGCCCCTGTAATTGAGAGCGCTTTTTGATCTTTATTTCGTTGATTATTTTTTTGTTGATCCTTCTTTGTTTGAGTATCTTAAAAAAGTTGCGGTAAAAGCTTCTGTGAGCTTTGAGAATTGCCTGGATATTAGTGTATTTTTTTTCGGACAAAAATAACAAAGCTGCCACACCATCCAATATTAAACGGGTGGGAATAAGCCAAAGTAATTTTAGTACGGGCTCATTTTTCAGCAGCGTAAATAGGCTATTGCGAAAATTCAGGTAGATCTTGAAATCGCTTTGGTAATTTAGCGTACCGCCACCGAGGTGATAAACGACCGAATCGGTACAGGTCATGATCTTGTATCCCGCTCTCTGCAATCGCCAGCAAAGGTCGATCTCCTCAGAATGAGCAAAATAATCCGCATCAAAACCACCCACCTTATGGAATAAATCCGCTCGGATAACCATGGTTGCTCCCGACGCCCAAAATATAGGGCGAACACCATCGTACTGACCGGTATCTTTTTCGTTGACATCAAAAATACGGCCCATACAGAATGGATAGCCCAAATAGTCGATCCAGCCACCAGCTGCACCAGCGTATTCGAAGTATTCTTTTTCGGTGTAAGCTCTTATTTTGGGTTGGCAGGCAGCAATGGTTTGATCACTGTTCAACAACCTGAGGATCGGATCTAACCAACCGGGGGTAACTTCTACATCGGAGTTGAGCAGAACGTAAAAATCGGCATCTACTTGCTCCAAGCATTGGTTATAACCGCCGGCAAATCCGTGGTTCTTATTGAGTTCGATGAGGGTAATGGATGGATGGTTTTGCCGTAACCAGTTAACGGAATCGTCAGTAGAGTGATTGTCCGCAACGTAAAGATCCGTTGTGTCTTTGATCGTATTAATAACTGAGGGAAGGAACTTTTCCAGGTGTTCCTTTCCATTGTAATTTAAAATAACAATGGCAGCCTTCGATGTTTTATCAGGTGTTATTTTAGCATAGCTTTTTTTTTTTAATATTTCTAAAGAGGCCTGTTTGTCTTTTGCTAATTGCGCTTTGAGTTTATCGAGGTTTGAAAAGGTAATGTCATTGCGAATAAAATCAACCAATTCGACTTTCAGTTTTTCGCCGTAGATCGATCGATTAAAATCAAAAATATTGATCTCAATGGTCAGGTCATTGATTTTGTGAACGGAGGGGCGGTCTCCAATGTAGAGCATGCCGCCGTAAGTTTGGTCTTGGTGCATTACCGTTACGGCATAAATACCATTGGGAGGGATCAACTTATGCTTATCAGCAACCCGTAAGTTGGCGGTTGGGAAACCGAGAGTCGAACCGATCTGTAATCCTTTTACAACCGTACCGGTTAAAGAAAAACGGTGTCCTAACAGATCATTGGCCGCAGCAATTTCTTTGCTGTTGATGGCCTTTCTGATCTTTGTTGAACTAACGGCGATGGCATCGATCTCTTGTCGTTCAATCTCTATGACCTCATAGTTGTATTTGTCACTATGCCACTTCAAAAAATCGATATTCCCCTGACGATTCAGTCCGAACCGGTGATCGTGACCAATGACGATGTAGCGGGGATTAAATTTTTCCACCAAAAAATTTTCGATGTATTCGTCGGCACTCATCTGTGAAAAACCAACCGTAAAGGGAGCGATGACGAGATTATCTACCCCGCATTCCCGAAAAAGCTCCGTTTTTTCTTCGATAGATGTCAGCAATTGCAGCGAATTATCTTTGGGGTAAATGACCAAACGCGGATGGGGGTGAAAAGTAATAACAATACTTTCACCAATAATATCACGAGCTAATCCATTGACTCTTTGGATAATTTCCTGATGTCCAAGGTGAATCCCATCAAAAGAGCCGATCGTGATAACGGGATTTTTAAACTTAGGTAATTGCGACAGCTTTTTGAATACTTTCATGGCGGTGCAAATGTATATACTTTGGCCAACTCTTTATGCATTACTTTTGTTTACATTTGCAATAAATAATACTTAAAAGTCTGACATGTCAATTGATAGGAAACAAGTTGTAAAAGCACTAGGAAAAGTTATTGATCCGAACACGGGGCGTGATATCCTCTCCGTTCACATGGTGGAAGGATTGGAGATCGATGGAAATGATATAAATTTTAAATTAGTACTTCCTTCCCTGCAAAATGAATATAAACAGGATCTTAATTTTGCTTGTATCGGAGCTATTCAAGAAATATATCCAAATGCTAACGTCAATGTTCACATGATGGCTAAAACGGCCCAGGCCGGCGAAAGCACCAGCAGTGTGCCGCACATTAAAAATGTGATCGCGGTGGCTTCAGGCAAAGGAGGGGTCGGTAAATCTACCATTGCGGCCAACTTAGCGATCGGGCTTAAAAACTTAGGCGCAAAAGTAGGGCTTGTAGATGCAGATCTTTATGGACCGTCAATGCCCACAATGTTTGGATTGCAAGGCCAGCGGCCCAAAGTACAAACCGTTTATAATCAGCCGCGGATAACGCCACTGATGGCCTACGGCATCCCGATCATGTCCATCGGATTTATTGTTGAACCGGAACAGGCTGTTGTTTTGCGGGGGCCAAGACTTTCGGGGATCATCAAACAATTCATCAACGACTGCACGTGGCCGGATCTTGACTTTCTCATCATTGATCTTCCTCCCGGAACGGGGGACATCCAGCTGACTCTGGTACAAACCGTTCCCGTGACCGGGGCCATTATTGTCACCACTCCCCAGGAAGTAGCGGTAGTAGATGCCGTAAAGGCGATGAATATGTTTTTACTTCCTTCAGTCAATGTACCGATCATCGGTGTAGTGGAAAATATGTCCTGGTTTACACCGGAAGAATTACCGGATAACAAGTATTATTTATTTGGTGAAGGCGGAGGTAAGCGTCTTGCTAAAATGAGTAAGTCCGTACTGCTGGGACAAATACCTTTGGTGCAAGGTATTCGCGAAAGTGGAGATGCGGGAAAGCCGGCGTTATTGGTTGAGGGGCACCCTGCGGCCAGGTATTTTGATGAAATGGCAAAGAATACCCTCAGGCAGGTGGCTATCGGGAATGAAATGTTAGGACCGACGAAGAAGGTAAATGTGAAGTGAAAAATGAGAAGAAAATTGATAAATTGCAACAAATATTTCGCAAAGCGAAATGATAAATAATAAGGCCATGCTAGTAGAACAAAAAGAGGAACTTATCCGCCGGATTGAAGAGGCACTTAATGATGTTCGCCCCCACCTGAAAGTTGATGGCGGAGACGTAGAAGTTGTGGATGTTACGGATGAAAATATTGTTAAGATAAAATGGATCGGCAATTGTGAGAATTGTAGTATGTCAGCTATGACCATGCGCGCGGGAATTGAGGAAACGATAAAACGCAAGATTCCGTATATTGCCGGGGTACAGGCCATTAATGGATTGTAGGAGCTGTTGAATCGAAAAGTGATTTCGTCCACCCACTTAGTATTAACGCTTAATATTTAAGTTTCAAAAAATTTAGATGGTTAAAAGGGTATAACCCAATAATCGGATAACCCCAAAACCCTAACCGCAAAGCCATCAAATGCCAAATGCAGTAAAACTAAGCCAAGTTAAAAGGTCAGCACATTGAAGTCTTACAATAAAATAGTATTTACTTATGGAGAATAACAAGGTGCCGCGTATTGCGGAATTAGTGGCAGAAGGGAAGGTGCCGGAAATCCTTTTCTGGGTTGGATGTGCAGGGAGTTTTGATCCCAGAGCGCAAAAGGTTTCCAAAGCATTTGCACAAATACTGAATCAAGTGGGGATTTCCTATGCTATTTTGGGTGAAGAAGAATCTTGTACGGGAGATCCTGCGAGGAGGGCTGGTAATGAGTTTATCTTTCAAATGTCGGCACTGCAGAATATTGAGGTGCTTAATGGATACGAAATCAAGAAGATCGTTACAACTTGCCCGCACTGCTTTAATACGCTAAAAAATGAATATCCTGCTTTAGGTGGGCATTACGAAGTGATCCATCACACCCAACTATTGCAAGAACTGATCGAAGAGGGCCGGATCAAGCTTAAAGAGGGTGGTTCCTTTAATGGGAAACGTATAACCTATCACGATTCTTGCTATATGGGCCGCGTTAATGGCGTTTACGAAGCGCCACGCAAAGTACTGGAAGCGCTGGATAATGAACTGGTAGAAATGAAACGCTGCAAAAGCAACGGCCTATGTTGCGGGGCCGGCGGTGCTCAAATGTGGAAAGAAGACGAGCCAGGTAAGAAACGCATTAATATGGAGCGCACCGAAGAAGCATTAGCCACTACTGCTGAAATCATTGCCGTGAACTGCCCTTTTTGTTTGACCATGATGTCGGATGGAGTTACCGCTAAGGAAAAACAAGAGGAAGTAATGGTGTATGATTTGGCTGAGCTGATCGTTCATAATCAGAACACGGATTCAACCGATTGAGGGATTACACGGATTTTAATCTCGATCACCTGCTTAGTGAATCTGTGAAATTTAAATGAGCTTAATTTAATTACTAGACTTTTGACGTTAGACTCTAGAAGTTAGACTAAAAATTCTAACTAA
>CAZHNG010000236.1:0-11047 GCA_964533785.1 uncultured Saprospiraceae bacterium
GCGGTTTGTTGTCTAAAATCTAGCGTCTAGTGTCTAGCGTCAAAAGTCCAATAAAAATAGCAAAAAGAAAATAATTCACTCCGGCTGTGTCGGACAAAGGGACACCAAGCAGCATAATTCATTCGCGTCTCTTCGCATTCTTGGCGGCAAACAATTTTGTTGGTGTTTTCCGTTATTTACCTTGAAACGGCTTCATTACTCCGAAGCCGCTTTCACTTCCGTAAAGAAGTTTTATACCGGGACGAAAACCTACGATGAATGTGCCATTGCCGTACCCGCGATCCACCCACCAGTCCATGCCGCCTGAAAATTAAAACCTCCGGTAATCGCGTCGATATTGAGTACCTCCCCCGCAAAAAATAGTCCCGGAAATAATTTGCTTTCAAATCTTTTGAAGTTAATTTCCTTTAGATCCACTCCTCCGGCGGTCACAAACTCTTCCTTGAAGGTGCTTTTGCCTTTCACCGGGTACACGGCAGCGGTCAATTCCGTCAACAATTGTTGTAATTGCTTTTTGTTCAGATCCGCCCAATTTTCTTTACCGATTTCCGCCGCACGAATTAATTTTTGCCATAATCTATTCGGTAAACCCAAGATAGGTTTAGCAGCCACCAATCTTTTTGCCCAATCTCTTTTCTTGCTTTCCAGTTCATTTTTTACATCAACTGAATCGCCTAACCAATTAACAATCAAATTAAAATCATATTTCTTTTCAGCTAACGCTCTAGCTCCCCATGCTGATAACTTTAAAACCGCAGGACCGCTCAAGCCCCAGTGAGTGACCAACAAGGGACCAACACTTTCAAGCTTGGAATCTGCAACTTTCACGGCTGCTGCCGGCATTGCTATTCCCGGGATCTCAGCGAGGCGTTCATCAACGATATTAAAGGTAAAAAGGGACGGTACGGGAGGGACGATGCGGTGCCCTAAATCCGAAAGCAAGTTCCACATCCTGTTACTGCTACCACTCGCTACCATGACCCGCCCGGCATGATAAATCTCGTTTTTTCGCGTTTTAACAGTCCATAGTTTTCCGGGATTGGCGGGAGGGTCGATCTTGGTAACATCTTGCCGGGTAAGGATCTCGATCCCATATTTTTCAACTTCTTTTACCAAACAATCGATAATCGACTGTGATTTATTCGATTGGGGAAAAACCCGGCCATCCTTCTCAATTTTTAAAGGTACTCCCCTGCTTTCAAACCATTCCATGGTATCTCCGCATGCGAATTGATGGAACGGCCCGACGAGTTCCTTTTGCCCTCGCGGATAATACGTACTCAGTTCTTTAGGTTCCCAGCAAGCGTGCGTCACATTACAGCGTCCACCTCCGGAGATCTTTACCTTGCGTAGTACTTCTTTCCCTTTTTCCAGAAGAATAATCCTGGCACCAGGCTTTAATTCAGCCGTACGAATAGCCGCAAAAAATCCGGCTGCTCCACCGCCAATGATGAGGATGTCCGTTCGATTCTGCATTCCGCAAAGGTAGAAATTGAGCCGGAAGAATCCTGACAAATTTTACCAGGAAAGAATTGAGAATTAAAAACTTCTTTATCTTTATAGGTTGAAATAAAACACAAAGAAATGCAACATCAAAACAGAAGAAAATTTCTCAAACTATCCGCAATAAGTGCTGCCTTTCTGGGTTTACCCATCAAGTCTGCGTATTCCAGAGATGAAATTGAAAATAAGCTGGCCCGGATCGAAGCGCCGCGTCCGTCCCTTAATAATTCCGTGATGGGCCTTAAACAAGCTCCGATTGAACAGGTAAAAGTAGCCTTTATCGGTTTGGGCAACCGGGGATACGGGCACTTGAGACAGGTCAGCGCTCTATTTCCCAAAGCAAAAATTACGGCCATTTGCGACATCAGATCCTCTCAAACGGATAAAAGCATAGCCTTCCTCAAAGAATTTGATCAAAAACCGGCGGTTTATTCAGGTTCAGCGGATGCCTGGAAAGAAATGGTGGCCCGTGATGATATTGACCTCGTTATTATTGCTACCCCCTGGGACGACCATGTACCCATGTGTGTGTACGCCATGCAACAAGGTAAACACGTTGCAGTGGAGGTACCTGCTGCCGTTTCCTTAGAAGGCTGCTGGCAACTGGTCGACACCGCCGAAGCTACTCAGCGCAACTGCATGATGATGGAAAATGTCTGCTACGGCGACGAAGAATTATGGATACTCAACATGGTACACAATGGCGTATTCGGCACCTTAACATACGCAGAAGCAGCCTATATTCACGACCTACGAAGCCTGATGTTTAGTAAAACCACTTATTACAATCAATGGAGAATCAGGCATCACATCCGACAGGATGGTAACCTCTACCCTACTCACGGCCTTGGCCCGGTCGCACAATACATGGGAATTGAGCGCGGCGACCGCTTTGACCATTTAGTATCCATGAGTTCTTTGCAAGCAGGACTGCAAGAATACAGCCTGATGGTAGAAAATGACAATGAGTTTTACAACCGGAACGACTTCACCCACGGCGATATGAGTAATACCTTGATCAAAACCGCTAAAGGAAGATCTATCCTGGTCCAGCACGATGTGGTCACTCCAAGGCCATACAACAGGATCAATGCACTAGCCGGTACGAAAGCTTACCACGAAGGGTACCCCAGCCGTCTTTCCCTGAATGAGGTCGGCGGAGGCCACCACTGGCTGGAAGAAGAAGCTTACCAGGAAATGAGAGCAAAATACAAGCATCCGATCTGGGACAAACTGAAAGATGAAATTGAAAAGAATGGCGGCCACGGCGGGATGGATTTCGTTCAGTTGTACCGTTTGATCGATTGTCTAAATCAGGGCATGCCGCTCGATATGGATGTTTACGACGGTGCCGACTGGTCAGTGGTGACGCCATTATCCAAAATATCCGTAGAACTGGGCAGCATCCCCGTCAAATTCCCCGATTTCACGCGCGGAAAGTGGCAAGGAGAACGACCTTTTGGTATTATGGCGAATATCTAGCGTCTAAAGTCTAGCGTCTAGCGTCTAAAATAAGTTACTAGTAAAACAGAAAATGAAAGTGATACATTTAAATAACGTAAAGTGTTTATTAAGCATACTGTTATTGTCCATTTGGAGTTGTGCAACGGTGGATAATACCATAGATCAAGATCAGGAAGAATGGCTACCCATTTTTGACGGTGCGAATTTTTCCGATTGGACGCCAAAATTCAGAGGATATGAATTAGGCGTTAATTACAATGAAATTTTTCGCTTAGAGGATAGTTTGTTAATGGTGCGCTATATGCCGGAGGATACTTTCCAGAATGAATTCGGACATTTATTCTACAAAACGCCGTTTTCGCATTACCGATTGCGGGCCACTTACCGGTTTGTGGGAGAACAACAGACGAACGGACCGGGTTGGGCATTTCGAAACAACGGCCTGATGTTACATTGTCAATCTCCTGAGTCAATGGGTTTGGATCAGGATTTTCCCATTTCCCTGGAAATGCAACTACTTGGTGGTAACGGTACCGATGAGCGAACTACGGCAAATCTATGTACACCTGGTACACACGTCGTCATGAACGACAGCTTGTTCACACCCCACTGTGTCAGTTCAACTTCTAAAACCTACCACGGTGACCAATGGGTCACAGTTGAAGCCTTGGTATTAGGAGATTCATTGATCCAGCATATTGTGGAAGATGCAGTCGTCATGGAATACGAAAAGCCTACTATTGACGGTGGAAACGTCAATGGTCATGTTCCGGCCGAAAAGACTGATGGAACACCGGTTAAGGAAGGGTATATATCGATCCAGTCCGAGTCTCATCCCATTGATTTTAGGTCGATCGAAGTGCTGGATCTATGCGGTTGTATGGATCCGAAGGCTACGAATTATAAAACTTATTTTGTGAAGGCGGATAATTCGAAATGTATTTATTGAATAAAGAAAATTATCGTCTTGGTGTTGTGGTAATTGTAATGAATCAACAGATAAACCCAGCAATTCTTAATTTGATCAATGAAAATCAAATGGAGAATTGCTGAGATAAACCAATAAACACCACAACATGCCAGTGCCAGAGTAGTTTGAATTGTTCGGCGCGGCGCTTTACTACAGTATTGTCTATTACATAATGGGTAAGACAAAAACGTTGATAGGATATAAACAAACTTGGGGTGCTCCGATTCTCGACAATCGACGAATTTGGGGGGGAGTTTACCTTTACTTAAGTGGGTGGGTAATATATTAGTAATAATAACGGCCCGCCCTCCTACCAACCAACCGGCCCGGCATAACCGGAAGCTATTCTAAGCCCCCAGCCTAAAAACCCAATGTGCACAAAAGGAAAACAAATGATTTGTGATGTAAACATACAAAAAACACCATTAAAACACAAATTATTTTACGATAAAAATATTAAAACTAAATCACACAATGACCTATCTTAAAATATCTTTATTCACCATCGCAACTGGCTTATTGTTGCTCCAGGCCTGTAAACAGGAAATTCCACTGCTTTATCCACAAAAACAAATTACCCTCGAAGCACAAAAAGCCGCTGAACTAGCCTCCAAGATCAGAAACGAAGTCGCCGTAGAATTACACGACGACTTTGAAATGTCGCTCTGGGCTGCCGATTCGCTCATCCAGGATCCTATCGCCATCAGTATCGATCCGCAAGGCCGTATCTTCTATACCAGTGCCACCCGGCAGGCGAATTCTGAATTCGATATACGTGGTCACCGCAACTGGATGACCGCCTCTATTTCCTTTGAATCGGTAGAAGATCGCCGGGCTTTTCTACAAAAAATCTTCTCCGAAGAAAACGAAGAAGGTCAACGATCCTTGAAAGATCTCAACGAAGACGGGACCCTCGATTGGCGGGACCTCGCCGTAGAAAAAGAACAAGTTTGGTTCCTTGCCGACGAATCTGGGGATGGTGTTGCCGAACGGGCGCAGCTCTACCTCGAAGATTTTAACCAGGAAATAACTGACGTCGCCAACGGTATCGAATTTCACAATGGTGAAGTGTTTATCGCCGTTGGCCCGGATCTGTGGCGGACCAAAGACCGCGACAATGATGGTATTGCCGACTGGAAAGAGTCCATCAGCCACGGCTTCGCGGTCCATATCGGATTCAGCGGTCACGGTATGTCGGGTGCTAAAATTGGTCCGGACGGAAGAATTTGGTGGGGTATCGGCGATATTGGAATGAACGTCGTCGACAAAGATGGAAAGCGTTGGAAATACCCCAATCAAGGCGTGATCGTCCGTTCGGAATTGGATGGTACGGGCTTTGAAGTCTATTCCGCCGGCTTACGAAATACCCACGAATTTGTTTTTGATCAGTATGGTAACCTCATTTCCGAAGATAATGACGGTGACCACCGGGGAGAACGCGAAAGACTGGTGCACCTGATCAATGGTTCTGATTGCGGCTGGCGAACCAACTGGCAATTCGGAAAATACACCGATCCCAGAAATAACGAATACAAAGTCTGGATGGATGAAAAACTGCACATTCCCCATTGGGACGGACAAGCGGCTTACATCCTCCCTCCTATCATGAATTATGTGAACGGACCTACCGGAATGGTCTACAACCCGGGAACGGCATTAAGCCCCCAATGGTACGATCACTTTTTCATTGCGGAGTTCAGGGGTTCCCCCGCCAATTCACCCATTCATGCCTTCACCCTAAAACCCAAAGGCGCATCTTATGAATTAGATACCACTAAAATTGTGGTTCAGGGCGTATTACCTACCGGTTTGGACTTTGGTCCGGACGGTGCCCTCTACTTTGCCGATTGGATCGACGGCTGGGGAACCAAAGACGCCGGTAGAATCTGGAAACTGGATATTCCCGGCGAAAACGATTCTCCCATCCGCCTGGAGACCAAGGAATTGATCCAGGCAGACTTTACTGAAAAATCACTGGCAGAATTGGGTGAACTCCTTAAGCACCAGGATATGCGAGTTCGCCAAAAGGCCCAGTTCGAGTTGGTGGACAGAGATACCGATGGACATAACACCCTATTGGAAGCAGTGATGCAGCGGGAAAACCAATTGGCTCGTATTCACGGTTTATGGGGCATCGGACAATTGGCCAGAGAAAGATATGATTGGGGCGCTGATTTTGTGCCGTTCCTACAAGATGATGACCCTGAAATTGTTGCCCAGGCTGCAAAAATGATCGGCGATATCAGATACGCTGAAGGAGGTGATGGTCTTGTGGAATTATTAAAACATCCTTCCCCAAGGGTTAGGTTGCACGCAGTAGAAGCCATAGGCAGATTGAAATACAAAGCGGTACAGCCCATCTTGGACATGCTGCTGGCTAATGATGACCAGGATATCTGGTTGAGACATGCGGGGATGATCGCATTGGGCAGAATTGGTGAAGAAGCTCCCCTTGTGAATTTAAAAGATCATCCTTCCAAAGCCCTGAGAACGGCCGCAGTGGTTGCCTTAAGACGTATGCAAAGCCCGGCGGTTGCGGAGTTTCTCCAAGACCAAAGCGAATACGTGGTTACCGAAGCAGCAAGAGCGATAAATGATGATTACAATATTGAAGAAGCA
The DNA here is from genome assembly GCA_964533785.1 of uncultured Saprospiraceae bacterium. Classification (GTDB taxonomy): domain Bacteria; phylum Bacteroidota; class Bacteroidia; order Chitinophagales; family Saprospiraceae; genus JANQRV01. The sequence continues at coordinate 6,557 of CAZHNG010000236.1, forward strand.
TTACCTGCTTTAGCTCGGATATTAGCTGAAACACGATTTACCAGCGAAGCCCTGATCCGCCGGGCCATTAACGCCAACGTCGAAGTAGGACAACAAGAAAATATCGATTTATTGATGGCCTATGCCGGGGAACTGTCGGCCCCCTCAGCCATGCGCGCCGAAGCGCTTAGTGCCCTGAGCACCTGGGGAACGCCCTCTGTCTTCGACCGGGTTGATGGTCGCTACCGTGGAGAGATGAATCGCGATTCCACCGTGGTGATCGAAGCTTTAGCAGGAAAAATTCCCGGTTTATTGCAGGATGGACAAACTGAGGTCCAGGTAGCGGCCGCCAATGCTACTGCAAGATTGCAGATCAAGGCCGTAGAAAATACCTTGCTCAACCTTATGAAAAGCAGCGCTTCCGCCGATCTGCGCGAAGCTTCATTGCGAGCCTTGCAGGCTATCGAAGCGCCTTCTCTCGAAAATGCGCTGGACCTGGCTTTCGCTGACCAGTCGCCGGCAGTACGCTCCGCAGCACTGGAGATCCTTCCGGGATCTTCTATTTCGGAGGACAAAGCCATTCAACTCTTCCGCCAAGTACTGAACAACGGCACTACCGTTGAAAAACAATCCACCCTTACTGCTCTGGGCAACCTGCAAAGCGAAGCGGCAATACAGGCACTATCGCAGGCGGTAGATGATCTTTCAGCCGGCAAAGCAGACCCGGCCATTCAATTGGACATTATTGAAGCGGTTATCGCACAAAACAACCCCGAGGTAACGGCCAAGCTCGAAGCATATCAGGCCGCGAAGCCCCAGGATGACCCGCTGGCGATGTACCGCGAAGCGCTGGTCGGCGGAGATGCCCGCCGCGGTGGCCGGATATTTTATCGCAACGAAGCGGCGCAGTGCGTGCGCTGCCACGCCGTTTTCGAATACGGTGGCAATGCAGGACCAGGACTGGCCGGTGTCGCTGATCGCTTATCACCGGAAAAGTTATTGGAATCTATGATCATGCCGAGCGCAGTTTACGCTCAGGGCTACGAGGTCGTTATGTTGGAAATGGACAATGAGGAGACCATCGCGGGTATCGTCACGGAAGAAACGGCAGAACAGCTTACCCTGAAAGTAGGCAAAGAAGATATTCAACAGATTGATAAAGCTTCGATCAAATCAAGGGAAAGTGTGCCTTCGAGCATGCCTTCCGTAGCGGATAAACTGGATAAAAAACAGATCCGTGATTTGGTCGCCTTTTTGATGACGTTGAAAGAAGAGTCTATTTAAAATGAATGCCACGAATGCACGAATTTTATGATTATTATTCGTTCGTTCGTGGCATTACCCCAAAATCAAGAACAGCAACTGCACGAACAAGATCTTCACGATCAAAGATACCGGCAAGACGAAGGTAAATCCTATATTCGGCAAGCTATTCCCTGCCCTGTCGATCGCGTAATCCAATACGGCCGGTTGATTGGCGACCATGCCCATTAATATGGTAAACGGGATTTTAAAAAGTTTATACCCGATCAATAGCGCTAACATAGAGCCGATAATGGCAATAACACCACCCGCCAGGAACAGCCACCCGCCTCCACCTTGCAGGATCGTATCTAAAAAGGTATGACCGGAACGAATACCAATACCGGCCAGCAACAGGATGAGGCCGATTTGCCGCAAGGTCAGGTTGGCGCTGAACGGTAAAGTCCAGACAATAGTGCCCGTACGCCGTAAATAACCTAATAGTAGGGCCACAATTAACGGGCCGCCGGCAAAACCTAAACTAAAGGTGATATCGCCGGGCAATTGGAAAGTGACCATCCCTAATAACAGCCCTAAAGCCATCCCAAAACCAAAGGATAATAAATTGATGCGACTCAAAGCCTCGTAAGAATTCCCGAAAAGGGTCTCCATTTTACTCAGTTCCTCGCGACGTCCAACCAGCAGGATACGGTCGCCCAGTTCCAATACGGTTTCCCCATTTGCCAGAATATCGATATCTCCACGCTTGACTCTCGTAATGACAGCCGAATATTTTTCGGGCAAATTCAAAGCCGCTATGGTAGCTCCCGCGATTTCCGGATTCGACACAAAAATGCGCTGGGCATCGTAGATCGTACGGTCGTAGGACAGTTCGTACTCCAAAGGTTTTCCCAAAAACGCTATCGCCCGTTCTAAGGGATCCGAATGGCCAACCAACACCAATTGATCGCCAACCCGCAACTGGGTGTCCATATTCGGCAAAAATTCTTCGGCTTCCCGCCGCATTCGCCCAAAAACGATCTGTTTATCAAAGCGGTGAAATACTTCCCGCAAGGTAACCCCTATAATGTCCTGATTTGTAATTTGGATGGAACAACGCGTTAAATCGGCTGCCACGGCATAATGCTTACCCAGGGCTTTGGCTTCTGCCTGATCATCTACTTTCAACCAACGGTGCATCAAGTTTATCGCCAGGATCACTCCGATCACTCCCATGGGGTAGGAAAGCGAATAACCTACCACCGCAGCGTTGCCTAAAGCCGTGCGCCCTTCTCCCGTCCGGGTATTGTTGATCAGGTCCAGCAAACCCGCCAGCGCCGGCGTATTCGTATTACTCCCCGCCAACAGCCCCGCAGTAGTTGCCCCATTCAAATGCAACAAGAAATGCATGGCCAGCGTCAATCCCGCCGAGATCAATAAAACAATAGTGATGTAAAAGGAATTGCGCACCCCCTGCTGCCGAAAGGTCGATACGAAGCCAGGACCGCTGCTCAGCCCGACGGTGTACACAAATATGGATAAACCTAGCACAATAATAATATCAGGTACGTCCAATTCGGGATCTAAAGCCCCAAATCCTAACCCGACGAATAATACCGCCGCTACCCCCAACCTGGCACCACGAATCGAAATATTGCCCAGCCAATACCCAATGGCGGAGACAATAAATAATAACAATAATGGTGATTCTTTGAAGGATTCTATCATAGGCTCGTATAACCACAACGGCAATATCGCCGAACAATTCACCGCAAAGAACACAAAGAAACGCGAAGAAAAAAAATTCTTAGCCCTTCTTAGAACTCTTTGTGATGATAAATACCCCCTTGTTTATCGCAGCTAACACAACAGACAACCGCTAAAGGCATACGAACCTTCAATCCACGACTTCAAAACTTAGTCCTGCGTTCTTCACTAATCGCTGCAGCAGCGCCTCTCCCATGGCGGTAGAAGGCGTCAGCACGCCTTCAAGCGCCGGCAATTGGTCGCGATCTTTAGCCAGACATACGGCACTCTCTGCCAGCATCTTGGAGGTTGAACCATAGCCCGGATCTTTATCCCCAATGACTTTCACTTTTATTTGCGTCCCATTGGCAAACTTGCCCAAAAAAAGAAGGTAGAAAAACCCTTTTTCCCGCACCGCTTCCGACGGGCCTTCTCCGGGTTTGGGAAAAATACGATCCAGCAGTTTTTTGAACCAGGAATTGGGCTTGGCACTGTTGATCGCATTAATGAAAAAGGCCATAAGGTGTGCCGTTATTTTATTGCCAAAACCACTCCCGTTGAAGGTAGCTTCGTCGTAGCGCCAGTCTTTACCGTAGGGATAGCCCAATAGTGCCTGGCTGCGCCTTACCACCTTCGTATTGATGGTCGCCATCACGAAGGGACTGATCCAGGCCTGAAAATCTTCGTCAAAGGCAACTTTATTGAGATCCACTTGATCCGGGCCTCTCCGTTCTCCTTGCGGATTTAAACCATAAGGATCCAGCAATACCTTAAAAATAGAGGGATCTTTTTCCGCTTCTACCAGTACATTCGACAAACTGGCGTAGGTACCGCCGCTGAATCCGCCGCTGGCTCCTTTCACCCGCATTTTGGCCTGGCTACAATACGCTCCCGTTCGGGTTTTGGCTTCTTTTTGCAGAAAATACACCCCCATATCCGAAGGAATAGAATCGAAACCACAGCAATGGACGATCTTCGCTCCATTCGCTTTTGCGGTTTCGTGGTGCTGGTCGATCATGCGCCGCATCCACTGCACTTCGCCGCATAAGTCACAATAATTGGTGCCGTTCTGCGCGCAAGCTTCGACCAGCAGGGAGCCATACTTAGCATAAGGTCCTACAGTAGTACATACTACCCTGGTCTGTTGTGCCAAGGCTACTAAGGATGGTTTATCCAGGCTATCAGCAATGACGATGGGCAGTGCTTCGGCGCCTAACTGCGACCGCACTTCTTCCAGCTTCTGCTGGTTTCGTCCGGCGATGGCCCAGCGCAAGCTACCGCTAAGGCCGTATTGTTGGAGCAGGTATTCGGCGACGAGACGACCGGTAAAGCCGGTGGCGCCGTAGAGGATGAGGTCGTAGGGCTGGGTTGGCATGGATTGTTGGTTTTGGTTGGATGAATGTGGCTATGTTAGTTGGTTAAAGATAGGATAATTGAGGCTTTTTTGGGTGCTTATTTTATGAGAGTATAGGGGTACAGCCGATTTTGATGTACAACGATCGGATGTAGTACAAGCATCTGTAA
>CAZHNG010000237.1:0-11006 GCA_964533785.1 uncultured Saprospiraceae bacterium
GTCAATTAGTTAGAATTTTTAGTCTAACTTCTAGAGTCTAGCGTCAAAAGTCTATAATATTAAAAATAAGGAAATAATCTAATGAAAAATAAAATTCTTGTCGCCCATCCTTGGAATGAAGAACTTATGACACCATTACAACAATCTAACTGGCCAATTGATTTTATGGAGGGCAGTACTGATACCTATGATCGTATAATGGAGGTTATACCCGATTACGTAGCCTTACTAGTCTACAGCCAAACGATCGATGCTGCGATCATGGATCGAGCGACCGGCCTTAAGATAATCAGTAAACACGGTGTCGGTTACGATAATGTCGATGTGAGCTATGCCAGAAAAAAGGGGATCATTGTTGCTAATACACCGGTCGGGCCAATCACGCCTACTGCTGATCTGGCAATGGGCTTAATGTTAGCCCTGATGCGCAATATTGCACATACCGACCGGATGATACGCGCCGGCAATCAATTCAACTGGTCCGGTTTAAACATTTTTGGATCAACCCTTACGCATAAAAAACTAGGTATTCTAGGGATGGGAAGGATCGGAAAAAAACTGGCTAAACGCGCACTGGCTTTCGATATGAAGGTTTTTTACCACAACCGGAACCGGTTACCAGAAAGCGAAGAACAAAAATATCAGGCTACATATTGTTCTTTTGAAGAACTGCTTGCTGAAATGGACATCCTATCCGTGCATACTCCTTATAAAGAAGAAACCCACCATTTGATTGATACTGCAGCTTTGGAATTGATGAAACCGCAAGCCGTATTGATCAATACTTCAAGGGGTAAGGTAATAGATGAAGAGGCGCTTATCAGTGCGCTTCAGAGTCGTAAAATCGCTGGTGCCGGACTTGACGTTTTTGCTGAAGAGCCTCACATTCCGGAATCTCTTATACATTTACCTAACGTAGTGCTTACCCCACATATCGGTTCAGCTACCGTGGAAGATCGCCGAGCCATGTTTAAGGAGTCGATGGAAAATATTTTACAATATCAGAGAGGCGAAGAGGTCAAAAACAGAGTTAATTAAGCTTGGGTTCTTTTTTATTTATAAAAAAATACAAGTCAGATTGCGTTCGATCCTCTGTAAAGAAATTTTTTTTCAATCTTTTTTGGAATCAACTAAGAAATATTTTCCAACATCTTATTTGTGTTAAAAAATTGATTTTCAATTAATTGAATGTTGAATGTTTTGGATAATATGTATGTTTTTTTCAACAAATAGCGATAAATGTCTTTTTTTTCGGGGATAAACTGCTGCATATTTGTAATGTCAAAGGGAGAAAAGAGATGAAAGCCAAGAAACATGATTCCAAAAACAGGCTATCTCAAAAACCGATAATTTGAAATTAACCTTTAAGGTAAAGATATAAAAAAATTAGGTCGTCTTATTTTCATGAGATTATGATTTGTTATTAGCGAAGCCCCGGGTCGGGGCTTTTTTTATTTTATTAGGTGCTAAATAAAACCTGCCCATCCAGCGGTAATCAACACCTGAATCTATTTCTTATTTTTCTTCCTCATAATACAACTTATAGTATTTCCTTCCATCTTCTTCCACCCCCCGCTCGATCATTTGGCGATCCCCATGGATATACACGTGAAAGTTCTTGTCCAGTTTGAGTACGCTTTTCATGTAACGGGACTGTTTTTTCACTGCCGGGGTAGAAATTTCAAATTGGTCAGGTCGATCGATATTGTTTTCCTGGGTATAGGTTTGATCAAAGTTTCGAAAAGAATCAATGACCTCCGGTTGTTGGAGTACTTCTTCTTCAAACGTTTTTTGTTCAAAGATATCCCGGTCTTTGAAGTATTGGACGGAACGATTGAGCAGGTCGATCTGGTCGGCACGGGGAGCGTCGAAGTTTTCGGCGAATTCCCGGGTAGCAAAATGTTTTGTCATACTTAAGAACTGGCTGGTTTGATAATATTCATCAGCAACGGGCTTTACTTTTAAAAAATCATCTTTCCAGTAAACGGCTTCGGCTGATTTGTTGGCGTTGTCGACGATCAATAAACGGTAGCCATCACTTTTTTCCGTATTGAATATCAAACAACCTTTATCCATTCCTTTGATTTCAAATCCATATTCGTGTTGGATATTGAAATGATCCATTTGCCGTTCCATTTTTAAAAAAGGAACATCATTTTCCGATTTGTAGATACCGATAGCATCGACTAATTCATCACCAAGTATGATATTCGAGAAATAAACCACATTCAGTTCGCCCTGTTTGATTTTGGGGTGGTTAGATTGTTCATACAAGAGCTTTGAAATATGCTGAGAAATTTCAAGCAATTGAGTTTGATCATGAAAAAGTGATTGACAAAGCGAATAGATCTCGTTCATGGAAAGGTCAACGCTGTGTTGAAAAGCGTAAAACGATTCGGCTTTCATCGGACGCAAAAAATAGGTCAGTATGAGCGCTTGTGTATCCTTATCTATCACCGTTTCTGATTTCGATAGTATAAGCTCTTCCTCCCGCATTGGGTTGCCGATATGGTGGGTGATCAAGCGGGTTATTTCAATTTGGCTGTAATCTACGGTGATCATAAAAGAATAGAAGTTGAAATTTTTGATTGGATTGGTCCGCAAAGATAGCAGGAGCAGTTAAGGGTTTGTCGCATTTAACTGGCCTCTTTTTTATTCTTGACACTTAAAAAATAACTTAAAGCGAAGATCACTACTCCTAAGCTTACACCGTAACCTAGCAAATCTATTTTCCCATCCCAGGTAACGATCCTGCCGGTAAAAGATACCCCCATTACCAGGATAATCACCTTAACCAACATGCCTTTTAGTTGGTCGATATCCTTCATGTGAAACCAGTCCGGTAAATTATCGATCGGACTGATAAACAACTCAAAGAGTCCCATTCCAATAATAAAGAAGATGACGCCCAATAAAACAGCGTCAATAGCTTTAAGTGATTTTAAAATGATTTCACCCTCACTGGCATAGCCGCTGGTGATGCTCTTAATGACCAGGTATATTTCGTAAAAAGAATAAAAAAAGACACCGGTAGCGAGAATTAATACTCCTAAAACCGCAACGAATGAGATCATTTTGAGGAGTAGGCCGAGAATATTTTGTGGTTGCATTTTGTGGTTTTTAGCTAATAATTCGTCTGCCATCTGGTATCAGGTGTATCTATGATCTCATTGATCACAGTGTCCAGGCATTCCCCACTTCGTCCACCGGAATACAAGGCTCGTATTCTCCTGGTATCGGATCATAAATCAATACATTTTTACCAATTTCTTCCGAAGTAAAATAACCCAGTAACGTCAATTGTTTAATTCTGCGGAAAAAATCCACGGGTGGTTAAATATGCTCCACCATCCGTCCCTTTTCCAATACCAGGGTTTTCAATCCCTTTTCACATAATTCCTTTGCTGCCAAGCCGCCGCTGATGCCGGAGCCGATCACGATGGCATCGTAGGTATTTTGCTCCTTTGTTTTAAAGTTGTAATTCGCCATTTTTTATGGTTTCGGTTAACAGCTCCAAGATAAACATTATCAACAAAAAAATTAAAGTTTACCAACTATGTGAGAATCGCCATGCGTTTGGCCCTCTTATCTTTTTAGTGGTAATAACGAGGTTGGAGATTGTCAAATATTTTTTATTTTGTAAATCCATCAAAACAAAATTATGAAGCCAATACTATTTTTAATTTGCCTACTGCTGTTAGCAGGATGCGAACAAAGTTCCAACGTTTCTCTTGCAAGCTCAGCACCAGCATCGCCACCAAATGTTGTATTTATGATCGCAGATGACTGGTCCTATCCGCACGCCGGCGTATACGGTGACCCGGTAGTACGCACCCCAACCTTTGACCGGCTGGCTCAAAAAGGCGCCTTATTTCACAATGCCTATTGCGCAGCTCCTTCCTGTTCCCCTTCCCGGGCGGCTATTCTCACCAGTCGCTATCCGCACCAATTAGAAAGTGCGGGCAATCTATGGTCGGTTATTCCCCGGAAATTCTCCAATTGGGTTTACCAATTAGAAGAAGCAGGTTATTTGACGGGCAAAAGTCAGAAAGGCTGGGGCCCGGGAGATTTTAAAAGAGGCGGCTACGAACACAATCCCGCGGGAAAAGACTATTACGACTTTGCTGAATTTATCCAAGAAAGGGAAGGAGATCAGCCCTTTTGTTATTGGTTTGGCAGTACGGACCCACACCGGATCTACGAGACCAATACCGGAGTTAAGACAGGCATGAAACATGAGGATGTCATAGTGCCTGGTTTTTTGCCTGATTTACCGTGCGTGCGCAACGATATTATGGATTACTTTTTTGAGGTAGAACGTTTTGACCGGGAATGCGGACAGATCATCCGGGAACTGGAACGGATGGGGGAATTGGAAAATACCCTGATCGTTATGACCAGCGATAATGGGATGCCTTTCCCACGCGCAAAAGCCAATTTATACGACTATGGTGCCCGGATGCCGTTGGTGATGTACTGGCCGGCACAAATAGAGGCCGGTACGGAGATAAATGATTTTGTCAATGCGATTGATTTTGGGCCTACCTTTATGGAAGCTGCCGGATTGGAAGTTCCGGAGTCTTTTTCCGGGCGTAGTTTATTGCCTTTGTTTAACGGGGCCGCCGCTGATGGGGATCGTGATCAGGTATTCCTGGAACGGGAAAGGCATGCCAACGTTCGGGCCGGCGATTTGAGTTACCCTTGCCGGGCGGTGCGCAACCACGATTTTTTGTACATCCGGAATTTTGAACCGGAACGCTGGCCTGCGGGTGATCCGGAAGCGCATCAATCGGTAGGTCAATACGGCGATGTTGATAATTCTATTTCCAAGTTTTTGTTGATGGATACGGAAGGGCAGAATCAAGACCCCAGCCTCTTTGATCTGGCTTTTGGAAAGCGGCCTGCGGAAGAGTTATACGTATTGGCGGAAGATCCGTACAATTTGAATAATGTTGCAGACGATTCTGCCTACCGTGATGTACTGGAAACCCTGCGATCCGAATTGGAGGCATTTATGAAGGAAACAGGGGATTTGCGGACTACCGAACCACAGACTATTTACTGGGATACGGTGGAGTATACGCCAACCTATGATTTTGGCAATTATGATTTACAGGAAAAAATCGAGAGTTATCGGATGATGCAGCCTTTGAGATACGGCAGGTTTGAGGAAGTGGCATGTCAGGATGCGGAAGAGAGTGAATAATAGGTATCCATTGAGCCGGGCGACATAGGCTGGCTAAAAAGCTTCGATTTGTTGGATTTTGTAGGTGTGAACAAATAATTCATAAATGCTCTGCTTGCAAGAGACGCTGTCTCGATGCCGCTAAATTCCCAAGTCTCTGACTCAATAGACACTAAAAGTCAAAGACTTGGTATTATAAGCACATTTGCTTACTTATGAAGATTTAGTAAAGGTTAATTAATTGAAAGTCAAATAGATGCGAATGTGCTGCCCATCTCAGGTGGAACAGTGGATTCACACCTTTCTGGTCAGCCTGGACGGGTCGGCGTCGGTCGACGCAGATACTGATAGTGTTTGTAGTTAAGGTGGGTGGGAAACCCACCCTAGCCTGCCAGCCAACCAGTGCCCCACATCCGGGCAATAGAAGGACTAAAGATGAAACCTCATCTCTAATGCTGTATTATACCTTGGAAGATCGTACGATTATTTCAAGTAAAAATAGTAAATAAAAAATTTAAAAACAAATTTATTTTAATTAAATGAAAAATCAACGTTTCGAACTGATAGCCAAAGGCTTCATTTCCATTCTTTTATTGTCCATTTTCAGCTGCCAGTCTTCAACTAAAAGAAATACCACTATTTCCATCAATGGCAATCAGTTCCTGATCAACGGGGACCTAACCTATAAGGGCAGGTACTGGAAAGACTACAAAATCGAAGGACTCCTCTTCAATTCCAGAATGGTACAGGGTATTTTCGATGACCTGAATCCGGAAACCAGGGGTAGGTTCAAATATCCCGATACCCAGGAATGGGACCCTGAGCGAAACACTAAGGAATTTATTGCTGCTATGCCTTCCTGGTACGAACATGGTTTATTGGGTTTTACCATTAATCTGCAAGGTGGAAGCCCAATGGGGTACGGAAATAAAAACTGGATCAATTCGGCCTTTGATGAAAAAGGGGAATTAAGACCAGCTTACATGGCGAGATTGGAAAAAATTCTGGACAAAGCAGATGAACTGGGAATGGTGGTTATTCTGGGCTATTTTTATTTTGGTCAGGACCAGAATTTGCAGGACGAACAGGCCGTGATCAATGCGGTCGATAATGCTACCAGGTGGCTTTTTGACAAAGGCTATAAAAACGTGATCATCGAAGTGGCCAACGAATGCAACAACCGGGCTTATGATCGTGATATCATCAAACAGCATCGCGTGCACGAATTGATCAACCGGATCAAGGAGGTAAATAGCGATGGTTACAGACTTCTAGTAGGGGTTAGTTTTAATGGGAATACCTTGCCGCCACCCAATGTCGTCAAAGTTTCTGATTTTATCCTGATCCACGGTAATGGAGTCAAAAAACCCGAACGGATCATGGAAATGGTTACCCAAACGAAAGAAATCGAAGGTTATACCAATATACCTATAATTTTTAATGAAGATGATCATTACGACTTCGATAAGGATACTTGCAATATGACTGCCGCAATTATGTCCTATGCTTCCTGGGGGTTTTTTGATTTCAGACGGGAAGGAGAAGCTTTTGAAAATGGCTTTCAAAGCGTGCCGGTAGATTGGCGGATTAATTCCGAACGGAAGAAGGCTTTTTTTGAAAAAGTTCGGGAAGTGACCGGAAAATAAAATTCCGTAGAAGTATTCTAATCCTGAGGAAATTTATAACTTTCAATCTATTATTAGAATAAAACGCAAACACATGAAAAGCCTAACCAGTCTGGCAAAAGATTGCTCTCATTTTCATAACGGGATATAAGCTTTGTTAATGAACAGGATACAAAATTACTATTGGCATATTTTGACGGCAGCATTGTTTTTCCTATTGGGATTCGGTGGTGCCTGGTTGGCAGGAATACCGGAAATTCAGGGACCGATGTTGGTCTTGTTTTTCATTGCTTTAGGTATTGGCATCAGGGTCAATCCCAATTTCAGGAGCTTTTCTTACGCTATTTTTATTTTTGCGGCGGTGACGGTTGCGATGTTTTACCCGCAATACCTCCAGAAAGTGGGGGATTTTGAGTTTAAATTACTCATTGTGCCTTTGCTTCAGATTATCATGTTTGGCATGGGATCACAGCTCAGTATTGGCGATTTTGTCAATATCATCAAAGAACCGAGAGCTGTTTTAGTAGGGGTGATCTGTCAGTTCACGATCATGCCGGTTATTGCGATCATGCTGACGAAGGTGTTCAACTTTCCGATCGAAATTGCAGCGGGAATAGTATTGGTTGGTTCAAGCCCGAGCGGCTTGGCATCCAACGTAATGTCTTTCCTCGCCAAGGCCAATGTCGCTTTAAGTGTTACTTTAACTGCGATCGCTTCATTACTGGCTCCGATCATGACGCCGTTTTTAATGCAGTCTTTGGTCGGACGAATGATCCCGGTTGATTTTTGGAATATGATGCTTGGGATCATGGATATGGTGATCTTACCCATTGCGGCCGGCTTTTTATTCAACCTTGTGGCCTACGGTGAAAGGGGTTACAAAAAGATTGGCATCCAGGTTTTGGTGACGGCGGTCATTATTTTACTCAAAAATGCGGTTTTTCTCTATACCGGAGATGACCCTTTCCTTCCGGTTCTCAATCAGTTTTTGATGAACCTGTTTTGGTTTTTGATCCTCCCTTTACTAGGAGCTATTTTGTTCAACAGGTTTACCGGTGGTGACCGGGAGCTATTGAATAAAGCGCTGGCTTTGATCTCGATGATCGGTATTGGAGTGATCATCATGATCATTACGGCTGCGGGAAGAGAGAGTTTACTACAGATTGGCGCTTTACTTATTTTGGCCTGTTTGTTTCACAACCTATCGGGGTACGCATTGGGATACTGGGCCTGCAAACTTTTGCGGCTGGACGAAAGGTCTTGCCGGACAATAGCCCTGGAAGTCGGCATGCAAAATGGAGGCCTGGCTTCGGGAATAGCTGTGCAAATGGGAAAAGTGGCAACGGTGGGACTGGCAGCTTCTGTTTTTGGGCCTATGATGAATATTACCGGCTCTTCGCTGGCCATTTGGTGGAGAGGCAGGGAAGCGTGAAGATGCCGGACCGTGTGAGGTCATGAGTTGAGAGAGGGGAGTGAGTCGTGCGCGGTTGATACTTTTGCGGTTAAGTAATACTTTGTCGCTTTAGTAAATTGGGACGCTGGAGTAATTCTTGCTAGTAGCAACCGGATGTTGACCTGTTTATTGGTTGGTTCATTTTAGGCGATTTTTGTATATGGGTTGCCACCAAAACACAAAAGCTCAAAATCCTCACAAAAAAGATTAATGAAATTTTGTGCTTTAAGCCGACAGCTATCGGCTTTGTGGCGATTTTTCTACTTGTAAGTTCTACATGAGAAATTGCTGTATTCAAAATTTTGCTTTTTTAAGGTGTTAAAGCAGAAGGAAATAAAGAAGCAACACTACTCAAACCCAAGGAAAGGATTCAACTTTTTTGCAATAAAATAAACGCTATCATGAAAAAAATAACCAATTTAGTTCTTGTATTTGCTATTATATGTTTCACTGGAAATGTCACTGCACAGATCACCGTTGACGTGGAACAGATGGAATTCTACACCGCTGAATGGACCGGTGAGCGAACGGAGGACGGAAGGCCATACGTTTCCGAGGCTTTACTTAATCGTTTGAAGAATATTTCCATTGAAGAAGCTTGGGGGTATTTACGCAACAATGGCTATAATAACCAATTTGAGCGTGGCTGGAAGATGCTACACGATGATCGTCCCTTCGTTGGCCGAGCTTTAACGGCAGTATACATGCCGCTTCGTGCGGAGTATAATGAACGATTGCTGGAAAAAGGACACGCCGAAGGCAGGATAGGGGCTTCCAATTCCTGGCCAATTGATATGTTACAAAAGGGGGATGTCTACGTAGCTGATTGTTTTGGGAAAGTTCACGACGGTACTTTGATCGGTGATAACCTTGGCAATGCCATCTACGCAAAGTCAGGAACGGGCGTTATTTTTGACGGAGGGTCGAGAGATCAGGAAGGACTGGAAAAAATCGATGGTTTTAATGCTTTCGTTAGAGATTTTGATCCTACCTTTCTTAGAGAAACTATGCTGATGGGGATCAATGTACCGATTCGTATTGGCAAAGCTACCGTTTTTCCGGGTGATGCGATATTGGCAAAAAAGGAAGGGGTGATCTTTATACCTCCTCATCTTTTGGAAGATCTGCTGATCAATGCTGAATTTATTGGGTTGCGTGATTCTTTTGGTCACCAACGATTAAAAGAAGGTACTTATACGCCGGGGCAAATTGACGGGCGCTGGTCGGACGAGATCAAAAAGGATTTTTTGAGTTGGTTGGATGAAAATCCTGATCTTCTACCGATGTCGAGAGCAGAATTGGATGAGTACCTGAAAGATAGAACCTGGTAGAAGCCCTATCGTTAACTAAATCAATATGACAACAGAAAAGAGGGATCAATTCACTAGTAATACCGGCTTTGTATTAGCTAGTGTGGGAGCGGCTATTGGATTGGGAAATATTTGGATGTTCCCCTGGCGGTTGGGACAATTTGGTGGTGCAGCCTTTTTAATTCCTTATTTGGTATTCGTTTATCTGTTGGCCCGAACGGGGTTGATGGGAGAGTACGGATTAGGGCGCTGGGCTAACCGGGGCCCCGTTGGTGCACTGGACAAGATATACCGTGAAAAAGGGATGAAAATAGGCGGCTACCTGGGCGCTTACCCCGTTGTGGTCACTTGGGGAGTGTTTCTGTTTTATGCGGTAGTGGCAGGCTGGATCTTACGCTACCTCTTTTTAGCCTGGGGAGGTACCTTTCTGCAAGAGCAGGACACTGCAGCTTATTTCGGTGCTTTTGCCGGAAGTAAAGCATCCGTTTATTGGATGATCGTGAACATTGCGCTTACCAGTGTTATTTTGCTTTTTGGCATTTCACGGGGTATTGAGCGGGTAAACCGTATTTTGATGCCGGTTTTACTTGTTCTTTTACTGATTCTATTGGTTAGGTCGTTGACGCTTCCCGGAGCAATCAGAGGTATTGAATATCTTCTACATCCCGATTGGAAAGTTCTACTGGATCCTTTAACCTGGGGGATGGCCCTGGGCCAGGCGTTCTTTACGGTTTCGCTGGCGGGGTCGGGAATGGTGGTCTACGGCAGCTATCTAAAACCCGATGCAGATATTCCCAAAGCGGCCTTTCAGACAGTAACTTTTGATACCTTAGCTGCTTTTCTTGCCGCCTTAGTCATTATGCCGGCTGTATTTGCCTATGACCTGGATCCTGCTGCCGGTCCGCCTTTGCTTTTTATTACTTTACCGGAATTATTTGGCAGTATGCCCCAGGGACAAATTTTTGGAGGGATCTTTTTCCTGGGGGTGTTTTTTGCCGCTATATCTTCCTTGGTAAGTATGAAAGAAGTGGCGGATGAAGCGTTGATGGATCGAATGGGATGGAGCCGTAGATTTACCGTAATTACCGTAGCCCTTGTTTCCATCGTGGCGTGCTTGCCGCTGGCTTTGGATATGGCTTTTTTTACTGCTACCGTCGATTTTATTACCATTTACTTGGTGCCCTTAGGTGCTTTGATCGCTGCGATTTCCTTTTTTTGGGTGTTGGGTATCAAGCGGGCGCGTGCTGAAATCAACAAAGGTTCCGATCATCCAATGGGAGTATGGTGGGAACTGGTAGCGAAATATCTATTTGTCGGCGTCGCTTTAATTATTGTGGTTTTACAGATCTTGTATCAGGTGGGATAAAAAACTGTTGTTATCATAGCAAATTGGAACGTTGAGCTGTCCCTGTTATTTAGAAAATATTTACAAA
>CAZHNG010000238.1:0-10999 GCA_964533785.1 uncultured Saprospiraceae bacterium
TGAATATCAGCGTTTTGTTGTCTAAAATCTAGCGTCTAGCGTCAAAAGTCCAATAATCAATTTGGCATTAGAAAAAAGTTAACTTGTTTTAAATGGCTTTGAAGTTTATCGGTGCTGGTTTTCCCCGAACGGGTACTACAACTGTAAAACGATCGCTGGAAATCCTCGGAGTAGGAAGGTGTTATCATATGAAAGAATTGTTGGTTAATCCTGATCAACTTCCTTTATGGTTGCAACTTGAAGAAACGGGCACTACCAATTGGGATAAGCTTTACGAAGGATTTGATGCAACGGTAGATTTTCCGGGGTATCCCTGGTACAAAGAGCATATGGCACAATATCCGGATGCCAAAGTGATCTTGACTATTCGCCCGTTCGAAAAATGGTACGAAAGTGTTACCAAAACCATCAGAACGGCCGGGCCGCAAAATTTGCCCGAAAAACTGACTTTGATGACCCGCATGGCTTTCAACCCCAGGCTTCGCAAAGTGATCAACTGCATCAAGTTTGTAAGAAGAATGTTATGGGAGGTACAATTTCAGGGAAAGTTCGAAGACAGGGCTTTCGTGGAGAAAGTATTTCATCAGCATATCGAAGAGGTAAAAGCTTACGTACCTTCTGAAAAACTACTCGTTTACGATGTGAGAGACGGGTGGGGGCCACTGTGTGAGTTCCTCGAGGTGCCGGAACCCGCTGATCCTTTGCCGCATTTAAACAAAAAGGAAAACTTCAAGGCCATGCTGGCCAGACTAATGAAAGGGGAAATGGTGTAACGACTGGGAGTTTTATTTTTCGAGACTTCGCCTTTCAATTGTTTCGAAAAACAAGCATTTAATGCTCAGTGTCCATTATTTCTCCCAGTTTATTTTCGTAGATATTTTTCCAGTCATTGATGAGGCCAAATTCATCTCCATCAACGAAGATCTCTCCATCCGTCACTTCTCCCAGCTTAGAGAACGGCACATTATGCGAATTGAGATAATTGACCAGGTCATCTTCAATTTCCGGTTTCACCGTGACGATTATCCTACTCTGGCTTTCGCCAAATAGGTAAGCATCTTTCCTGAAGTTCGGATCGGTTTCAATATCGAAGCCTACATTACCGGTCATAGCGCTTTCCAAAAGCCCCATGAGGAGTCCGCCTTCGGCGATATCATGTGCTGATTCAATCATCCCTTTTTTGATGATTTTTTTCAGATTGTGTTGAATATGAAATTCTTCATCTAAATCAAAAACCGGGGCAGGAGAGTACGCTACTTTATGGATGATGCGTAGATATTCAGAACTGCCAAAATCATTATGCGGGGTGCCGATCATGTAGATCTGGTGTCCCGGATCCTTAAAATCCATGGTTGTGATCAGGGAAACATCTTCAATGATGCCAATCATACCAATAGTAGGAGTCGGGTATACCGGCTCGTTGTGATCCTCCAAAACGGATTGGTTGTAAAAACTGACATTACCACCCGTCACCGGTGTTTCGAAGCGTTTGCAGGCGTCTCCCATTCCTTTGATGGCATTAACGAACTGCCAGTATACTCCGGGGTTGTAAGGGTTGCCAAAGTTGAGGCAGTTGGTGATGGCTACCGGTTCTCCGCCACTGCAAACAATGTTGCGGGCTGCTTCAGCAACTGCGATCATGGCCCCTACGTACGGATCTGCGTAAACATAACTTGAATTGCAATCAGTCGTTGCCGCAATAGCTTTTTTTGAATCTTTTAAGCGGATAATTGCTGCATCGGTAAATAGATTGGTAGACATGGTATTGGCACGGACCGTAGAATCGTATTGCTCGTAGATCCACCTCCGCGAGACCAAATTGGGAGAAGCAAATAAGGTTTGAGCGGTCTCTTTCCAGTTTTTTGGCTTCTTTATGGAGGAAGATTTAAAGCCGTTGATCTTCTTGAGGTAAGCAGGCTTTTTGTAATTCCGTTTATATACAGGAGCGCCGCCGCCTAATACGAGAGATTCTGCGGGAACATCCGCTACTTTTAAGCCTTTGTGGAAGAATTCTAATCTGCCGGTATCCGTCACTTCGCCGATTTGTTCACATTCCAGATCCCATTTATCAAAAACGGCCAGCAGCTTGTCTTCCATGCCTTTTTTCCCTACGATCAACATTCTTTCCTGACTTTCAGAAAGTAACATTTCGAAGGGTTGCATATTTTCTTGTCGTATCGGTACCTTGTCGAGGTCGATGCGCATACCAGCTTCTCCTTTAGCACTCATTTCGGAAGTGGAGCAAGAAATCCCTGCTGCTCCCATATCCTGCATGCCCACAATGGCATCCGTTTGGATGGCCTCCAGGGTAGCTTCCAGTAATAATTTCTCTTGAAAGGGGTCACCAACTTGTACGGCAGGAAGGTCCTCGGCAGAATCTTCGGTCAGGTCAGCCGATGCGAAGGTAGCACCGTGAATACCATCTTTACCGGTAGCAGATCCCACGATAAAGACTGGATTGCCAGTACCCTCGGCAATGGCAGAAACGGTCTCACCTACTTTCACCACTCCGATAGACATAGCATTGACCAAAATGTTCTGGTTGTAGCATTCATGGAAGTATACTTCACCGCCAATAGTCGGCACACCAAAGCAATTGCCGTAATCGCCTATGCCGCTAACGACGCCGCGGATCAGTTTTTTGGTATGATTCAATTTTGGATCGCCGAACCTTAAAGAGTTCAAAGCAGCGATGGGGCGGGCCCCCATAGTGAAGATATCACGGTGAATACCCCCAACACCGGTTGCGGCTCCCTGGTAAGGTTCAATGGCAGAAGGATGATTATGAGATTCTATTTTAAAGGCGCAGGCTAGTCCGTCTCCAATGGCCACTAATCCCGCATTTTCTTCACCAGCACCTACCAGTAGGTTTTTTCCTTCGCGGGGTAGCGTTTTCAACCACAATATGGAATTCTTGTACGAACAATGTTCCGACCACATGACCGAAAATATACTCAGCTCCGTAAAATTGGGGTCACGGCCGAGAATAAGTTTGATCTGGTCATATTCTTCTTGGTTAAGGCCTAGTTTTTTGGCAGTTTCAAAAGTGATCACCTGGGTGGATTCCTCCATTATGCTAGCTTTTTCTTTAATGGGCAAAGATATAGTATGGGCGGGATATATGAAGGAATTTGGGGGAGTTTTTGATATTGGGGTTAAGATTGAGAGCGTCTTCTCAATCTTAACCCCAATATCAAATTTATGGCTTCTTCACTTCTTTCTGAACAAAATCACCGGCTTTGACCACATTGAATTGTTCGGGGTTAATGTATTTCCGGAAGGCGTTATTGACTTGATCCAAGGTTAGATCCTGAATCTGCTCATCAAAGTTCTCGTAATAGGTCATATTTCTTTCAAACATCATGTTATTATTGAGTATAACCAATAATGAACCATCCTGGGCACGGTTGACCATATTATTTTGTGCAAGACCAGTTTTTGCAGCATCTAATTCTTCCTGGGTAAAGCCTTCGTCAATGACTTTTTGAATTTCTTCAAAAAAGGCCTTCTCTAACTTAGCTTTATTTTCAGGGTTGTAGATCGCCTGCGCACCAAAAGTAGCAACAGGTTCATTGCCATCAGCGCTGAAGTAGGAGCTTACGCCGTAACTAAGTCCTTCTTCCTGCCGAATGCGGGTGGCCAACCGGGAATTTAAGAAGCCTCCGCCTAATAAATAATTCGCAACGTATACTGCTGGATAATCGGGATGGTTATCTCGCATTTTGAACCCTTGGCGTACGACGAATACGGCATTAGCTTTATCCGGGGTTTTTACTTCTTCGCGCAATGGCTTGCCGGAAAAGACTTTTTCTGATGGCCGATTATAAGGTTTTCCTCTTCTCAAAGTTCCCAGTTCGTCGATTACCAATTTTTTCACCATTTCTTCGTCAAATTCGCCTACTACCGTAATGGTGGAACTGGTTCCTCCTCCGTAATATTCATTGTAAAACGCTTCTACTTCATCCAAAGTCAAAGCTTTAAGATTGGCAACTTCCTCCTCCGGTGTGGCGGGGTAGTAGATATGATCTTCCGGATAGTCATTCATGTGCCGGTTCAGCGCTACATTGGCTTTACTGAAAGGTTCTGATTTGTATTGTTCGATGGATGCGATACGTTGTTGGACCAAGGTTTCAAATTCGTTTTCGGGGAAAGATGGTTCTTTTAAAATTTCGAACACCAGTTCCATTGCCGGCTTGAGGTTTTCTTTGGTGGTTTGTATTCGAACAAAGCTTCTACCACCGCCACCATAAAAATTAACCTGTGCCTTGTACTGATCAAAAAGGTCCTGAATTTCTTGCCGGGATTTCGATTTCGTACCCTTATTGAGCATAGTCGGAGTAATTGAAGCTACCGTTCTTTTACCTCTCAGGGTATTTTCATCCCCAAAACGAATGCCAATATGTGCCTGTACTACATTTCCTTTGGTATCCTTGGAAAGGAAAGAATAGCGCATGCCATTATCGAGTTGCCCGATTACGGTACGGTCCTGAATATTGGCAGGAGAAGGATCAAATGCCTCCCCTTGATCCATAACTGCTTTTCCTTTATAACCTTCTACGATTTCTGCTACCTGGGGTGTAGGAGGAATTTCTACTCTTACCGGGGAATCTTCCGGAATAAATTTCCCTACTGTCCGATTGCTAGGTTTAAGATAATACCCGGCAACGCGATTGACGTCATTTACAGTAACGCGTTCTATCCGGTCGCGGCTAATGAAGAACATACGCCAATCCCCCATTGCGATGAATTCACTCATGTTTAAACCAATGCGTTCCGTATTCGTCTGTGCCAATTCAATATTCTTCAATAACTCCCTTTTTGCACGGTCTACTTCTTCTTGAGTAATAGGATTAACCTGAATAGAATCGAGGGTAGCGAACAAGGTTGCTTGAACATCCGCCAATGATTTTTCCTTCGGCACCCCGGCATAGATGTAGATGAATCCAGGTTCCTTCAACCCTTGTTGGTAGCCGTAAAGTGTGCTTGCTTTTTGGGTCTCAACGAGATTTTTGTACAATCTGCCGGAAGGCTGTGAAGTCAAAGCATTCATTAATACATCAAGGGCTGCTGCATCGGGATGTAATCCAGAAGGGCCGTGGTACAGGGTGGCGAGCGCTTGGATATCCCCGGTGCGCCTTAGGGTAACCATCTTCTCACCGTCCTGAGTAGGTTCTTCGGTATAGGTGTGGATAAGCTTTCGTTCCGGTTTGGGGATCTTACCAAAATATTCCTGCACCATTTCTAGCGTTGCTTCTTCCTCGATTTTACCTGCTACCAATAAAATTGCATTATCTGGCTGATAATATTTACGGTAAAATGCTTGGAGGCGTTCTATCGGCACGTTTTCAATATCCGAACGAGCACCAATAGTGGTATTGCCGTAGTTATGCCAGGAGTATGCAGAGGCGAGTATTCTTTTATACAGTACTGAAGAAGGGAAATTCTCACCGGATTCATATTCATTGCGTACTACTGTCATCTCACTTTCCAGGTCTTCGGCCGAAATGAAAGAGTTGATCATACGGTCGGCCTCCAGGTCAAGTGCCCAGCGAAGATTCTCTTCGGTGGCTGCAAAAGTTTCAAAGTAATTCGTACGATCGAACCAAGTCGTTCCATTCGGTCTGGCACCGTGATCCGATAATTCTTTAGGGATATTCGGATGATCTGGGGTGCCCTTAAAAACCAGGTGCTCCAGTAAATGAGCCATTCCCGTTTCACCGTATCCTTCGTGCCGTGAACCCACGAGATAGGTAATATTTACGGTGATGGTCTGTTTGGATGGATCTGGAAACAATAGCACTTTAAGGCCGTTTTCCAATCGATACTCGGCAATTTCCTTCTACGGAAGTGATCTTTTTTGGGTATTCTTCCTGTGCGGCTATCCATAAAGGAAATAACGCAAGTAGAAGAATACTCAGGAGTTTGTTGAAATTCATAGCAATAAATATATGAGATTTGTATAAATAATGATCAGCTTGAACTTGTTCAAATAATAAAAGTCGGAAAGGGTATAATATAAATATAATTAGTCGTTAATTTAAGTTCTTTAAACTAAACGTAATTTAGAAGGTGAAATTATTGCTGAACTTCAAAAACAGGCTCCTTATCTGATTAGATAATTGATCCAGAAAAAAAGTACAAGGTAAATCCACAAGCCATCCAGGAAATGCCAATATATGGTCAATAAACGCAATTTCAATCGTTTTTCAGGATCCGAAAAATACACCAGTACGCTGACCGGCTCTTTCATCCTTTTGTAGGCAGTATATAGGAAAATGCACAGGAAGGGAAGACCGCCGATGACGTGCGCAAAATGAAGGGCTGAAATGACGTACAAATATCCTGCTGAGTTACTGGAATTGATGAAGATCGATTGATTAAAAAGCTGTTGCCAGCCGATTATCTGAGCAATCAAAAAGGCAAAAGAAAGTATAACCGTATACAAAAGCGCCTGTTGATATTTCTGAGTATCGTCATTGAGGTAAGCTTTTTTGGCCCATAACAAAGTAAGGCTGCTACCCACTAATATTAGGGTATTGAAAACGAAGATATTCGGAATTTTTATGGGGGGCATATCACTGGAAAAACGGGTATACATAAAAGCAGCCGTCAGACTAATGAACAATACCGTTAGACTTAAAATGGTAAGAAAAAGTAGTACATTATAAGGGTGAAACATAAAGGATACGTATTCACTCCGGTAATTTTGCTCTGATTTTGAATTCATAAGAAACACTTTTTATCACTATCAGCCTTTCTAATTCTTTTTCTTGGCTTCTCTGCGGCATCTTTCACTGCAATATTTTACCTCGTCCCATACCCGTTCCCACTTTTTGCGCCAGTTAAAGGGGCGCTTGCATTGTACACAGATCTTCGAAGGCAGATGTTGTTTTTTGAATTTTTTTGCCATTAAAACACAAATAAATTATTAGTAAGACGCTAAACTGGCAATAGTGTTCAAAGGATTTAACAAATTGCCCTGCAATTAAGAGCATACGATTACTGGGTACCTCTTATTGACTAAGTCCACCAATTGGAAAACCGATCATCATATGGATTTCCTGAAAACTCAATTTTTGAAACAACAGGTCAAATGGCTTTCTTTGTTTTTACTAGTATTTGTCGCTTGTAAAAAAGAAGATCCTCCTACTCCCATTGATCAGAATCAACCATTGACGGAAGAAGAGTTATTGGAAGATATTAACCGGCAATTTGCATTTACGCCCAATACGCGTTTTGAAGCCTTATACCATTGTGCTCGTTTGAATTCTAACCTGGACTGGTATTTTTTATTCAATGAGGATGGTACTTTTGATGTTCTCTTTACTACCGATACGAACGAAGACTTCTCATTTCGGGGTAATTACACTTACGAAAATGATCAAATCAATTTACAAATGGTGGGAGGTCCGGCCATGCCGTTCCCCAATGGTTTGGACGAATCGACTACGGTCATTATGCCGCAATTCGGTCTTGTAGCGGCCTTTGCTACTCCCGAAATGGCTTGTGTTTGTGAAGGGCATAATCTAAACGAGCAGATGCCGCCAAAAGTAAATGCCAACTATGATTGCCCCAACATCAATCAACAAGCAGCAACCGATGAAGACAATGCTATAGAACTGGTACACCGGGCCGTTCCTTTTGAGTTTCCGGTGCTGGGATCGATATTCAGACAACAAGATACTTACGTGAATGGATTGACCAATCCTCTAATTCGCAGGGGATATGGCATATACCGGCAGGCTGGAAATGAATTCTATGCTACCTTTCGCATCGCAAAAGACTTTGCTGATTTTGCGGGTGGTCAACTTCCTTTCGACTTAAGTAGCCTCGAAGCCCCTTTTGAAGATTATAATATTCTCAGCGGGAAGATCAGCGCAGACGGCCAAGAAGTGACGGTGGATCAATTGATGCCGGAAGCAGGACCTTGTCGGTTGAGGTGATTCGAATAGATTTCCTATTTTTATTTTCAAAAAAAATAAATGTCATTTCAAAACAAAACAGCTATTGTTACCGGCGGCGCTTCCGGAATTGGCCGGGCGACAGCCATTGCATTATCAGAAGCAGGGGCGAATGTCGTCATTGTAGACATTAACGAAGAAGCGGCTTACCATACCTTACAAGCAATCAAAGCCAGTGGAGGTGAAGCCATAATCTGCGTTGCTGATGTGACTCAGATGGAAGAGGCTAAAAGAATAGCAGCATTAGCGGTCGACCAATACGGAAGTATCCACTACCTCTGTAACTCTGCCGGCTTGCAAACCTACGGTACTATAGAGACCACAGATGAAGCAACGTGGGATAAGACCATGGATGTCAATCTGAAGAGCATGTTCCTAGTAGCTAAATGTTGTATCCCTGAAATCAGAAAGCAGGGTGGGGGAGCGGTCGTTAACATTACCTCCGTCCAGGGCTTGCGTTGCCAACGCAATGTACTGGCCTACGCCACTTCCAAGGGAGCGGTTATTGCCATGACCCGGGCCATGGCGCTGGATTATGCTCCCTACAATATCAGGGTAAATTGTATCTGCCCGGGCTCGATCGATACGCCCCTTTTACGCTACGGCGCCGGTCAGCACGGACCCGTTGAAGAAATATTACAGGAGTGGGGGCGTCAGCACCCGATCGGCCGGATCGGTAAACCGGAAGAAATTGCCCAAACCGTTTTGTTCCTGATGAGTGAGAATGCGGGATTTATTTTAGGACAAGCCATTGTGGTGGATGGGGGGTTGATCAGTGGCATCTTGTGAGAACACGGATTTGCCGGATTTATGGATTGCACGGATTTAAGAATTGCACGGATCTTGTATTTGATCGACCTTTCATGCTGAAAGGAGAAACCGGCCGCGATCAGGAGGACTGTCAATCATTATTTTTCGATTTAAACTGTGATCCGTGTACTCATCGCAAATAAGACGCCCCGTTGATATCCATGATCCCGCCCGTCATAAAAGCGGCTTCATCAGAGGCATAAAACAGGATGCCATATGCGACTTCCTCCGGAGTTGCTACTCTACCCATTGAACTTTGGTTTTTAATGGCCTCACCTTCCGGGCTGGAGAGCGCTTCTTTAGCCATGTCTGTATCTACAAACCCAGGAGCAATGGCCATGACGGAAATGTTGTACTTGCCGAGTGCTTGGGCCAATGACTGGCTCATGGCATTCATGGCAGCTTTACTGGCACCGTAGGCAATATGGTTGGGTTCGCCGCGGAACGCACCACGGGAAGATACATTGATAATGCGGCCATTTTGTTGCTTGATCATTTGTTGCCCTACGCAATAGCAAAGGTTGGCAGCGGCAAACAAATTGGTATCCATTGTCTTACGCCAGGCCTCTTGCCAGCTCTGGTAATCGATTTGATCGATCGGGTGCTCAACGAAAATACCAGCATTATTGACCAGTATGTCGATCTTGCCTTTTTCTGCAATAATCGCATTGACCAGTCTTTCAACGGATTTAGGATTGGAAATATCCGCTTTAACGGCAAAGTGCCCCATGCCATTTAGTGAATTGATGGTTTCGTTCGCCGCTTCAATATTGTTCTTGAAGTTGATAATGACCTGGGCTCCTTTTTCTGCAAAGGCTATTGCCGTGGCTTTGCCGATTCCTCGGGAGCCGCCGGTGATGAGTACTATTTTCCCCGTAAAGTTCATGTATGGTAGATTAAAGTTGAGATCTCAGTCCATAATCCTTGCCAAAAGTTTTTCAAAGTGATTTTTTGGCCGCCTTCCGGCTTTCCAGGTAGCTCCGCCAGGTATTTAAGGCGTCCTGGAAGTCAGGCGGTAAATCAGACTCAAAATACATATCTTTTCCCGTAGTTGGATGGACGAAGCCTAAAGATTTAGCGTGTAGCACATGCCGGGGAATAATAGAGAATACCCGTTCTACAAAAAGTTTGTATTTGCTGAATATGGTTCCCTTCAGTATCCGGTCTCCGCCGTATTTTTCATCATTAAAAAGGGGGTGCCCGATGTGTTTCATGTGTACTCTGATCTGGTGAGTACGCCCTGTTTCCAGGTTGCATTTGATGAGGCTAACGTAGTATAAGGATTCTAACACTTCGTAATGCGTGACGGCCCACTTGCCGGATTCACCATCGGGAAAGGCGGCAAAACGTTTGCGGAAGCGCGGATCTCGGCCCACGTGGGCGCTAATGGTACCTTTTTTTTCTTCCGGTTCTCCCCAGATTAATGCATTGTAGGTACGTTCGATCGTATGGTAATAAAACTGTTTGGAGAGGTGCACCATGGCGTATTCGGATTTGGCAACGACCATGAGTCCGGTGGTATTCTTATCGATACGGTGCACTAATCCCAATTTATCGTGTTCATTCCCTTTGAGGACGGGTAAGTTTTCGAAATGGTAAGCCAAGGCATTCACTAAAGTCCCTTTGCGATGACCGATACCGGGGTGGACGACCATGCCGGCCGGTTTATTGAGGATCAGTAAATCATCATCTTCGTAAACGATATCCAGGGGGATGTTTTGCGGTATGATCTTACCTGCTTCGCCCGGTGGCTTGGGAAGGATAGCGGTAATCTTGTCGTTTGGCCGTACTTTGTAGTTGGGCTTTACGTTTTTATCATTGACTAAAATGGATCCGGTACGAATAGCGTTCTGGACACGATTACGGGAGACATTGGCCAGCCGGTCCATCAAAAATTTATCAATACGCAATAAACTTTGCTTACCATCAACTTTGATGATATGCTCATCTACAAATTCATCCGTTGAATTTGCGTCTTGCTGGTCCACTTCGTCTTTTGTTTTCAAAAATGGTAAAGTGGTATCTTTCTCTTGGTCTTTCATAGTCATTCTTCCACGCTGTGTAAAGGATTATCGCTTATTTGTAAATTTAAGCTGATTTTTTGGTTTTCACTAAATTGAATGCTTCAACTATCTATATTCGTATCATCTTTAAAATAGACTTTTTTAACAATTACTAGACTTTTGACGTTAGACTCTAGAAGTTAGACTAAAAATTCTAACTAATTG
>CAZHNG010000239.1:0-4707 GCA_964533785.1 uncultured Saprospiraceae bacterium
CATCCTACGCGAGGGACTGGACAAAACGGTGCCGGAGGGCTATTTTATACACGAGGAAGAGATTCCACGTGCCGGGATTGATGTTTATCGTTCTTTTCAACGTACGCGCTGGTATAATGGAAAAGTATTTACCTGGCTTGGATTCAGGAAAAAAGTTGGCAGGGGTGAAGGGCACAGTGGGTTGAGGTTCGATTTTATTGTCCCCAAAAACTCAAGAGTCTTGAGAAGTTTATAATAGCTCCCAAAAAATTGTTACCTTCCAAGAATCTATTGATCACGATTTTTAGTTAGAACCAGTATATGAGGTCAAATTGGGCATGGCCATTATTGTTAATTATCTGCTTTCAGTGGATGGGGGGTTCTATTCGCTTTAAGTTGGTTCACTCAGTGGCTGTTGTTTCGCAAATGGATGAAGAAGAGATTTTTGTTGCCTCTACAGTAAAAGCCGAAACTGGAATCGATGCCCATATTAGAGTGATATCGGAAGACTCCATTGACCTTAAAACCTTTGGTTACAGTAGTACTTTCCTGTTTTCAAAAGAAATTGACGGCAAGACGTTCTATTATCTTGTGGATTCTGAACCTGTTGAGATTATTCACTATGAATACCCTCTTGGAGTTGAGCAAGGTTCCGGACATAAAAAAAATGAGGATGCTGCTTTATTAGATAGGTTTTTCCCTTCTTTTATCGTTGAGGGAATACATGATTTTAATCTTGAAAAGCAAGTGTCCTTTCCTGCTAAAAATTACGGTACCGATATTTTAAATGATTTATGTAACTCTTCTATTCCTACCCCGCCACCGGATATTTCATAACTACACGAACAGATAGATCCTATCAATCTTTGCTTACATTTTAAGCAAGTCGTTAATTCCCAATCTTTGGATGGATTAAATGCTATTGACCTAACGATCGTAGTGGCTTTTACTGCTTTGATATTAAGTTAGGCAGTGGGATCGTAATCGCCAATCTCAATTGGCTGATTCAATATCTATTTTAATCATTTTTTCATTGGAGGCAAGCTGATAAAAAGGTTGTTTTAGTGGGGTGTGTGAAAACAGCCAAAAAGCCGATTTGTCAGATGGCTCCGTACTTTCAATTGATAATATTATGAATGCTAAATATTTAGGTGCACTATTGCTATTGATTCAAGTGTTTATTATCTCATACGCTACTGGGCAAGGCTGCGTAGCTATTCGTCACTTCTCCACCTGCAGTGGAAATAACCTGGCGTCCAATATTTTTTCGGCGGGTGATTGGCAAGTAGGTATAAATTACCGGTATTTTAAATCCTTTCGCCATTTTAGGGGCACACACGAAGAATCAACTCTACCAAAGTATAATGGAAAATTTGTATTTCTACGCTGGAGGCTTCTATTTAGTCAATCCCAGAGAGACAAATGGTGTTCGGACCTTCAGAGAAACGCTAAGCACTATTTTAGAGAACGAATCCATCATGTCGGTTCCGGATCAGTATTCACTTCGCGGCGGGTTTAGTTACGCTTTGGCTCCAATGGGGCATAGTTTAGCCTTAGGTATTCGTTATGAAGGAGTGCCCGTAGAAGACCTGATTGGTGGCAGCAGAGGGTTTCGTCGTCCCGGCAAGGTTTTATCTTTTGAACCTGGATACAACTATATGAAAAATAATTTTTCATTGAATATCAGCGTACCGGTAGCTGTATATCGCAATCGGCCACAAAGCCTTACGGATAAGGAAACGGAAATAGTAACCGGTAATCCCAGAAATGGTGATGCTGCTTTTGCGGATTACTTGATCAATGTTGGAGTAACTTACCGCATCTCTGGAAAGAAGACAGCGACGATAACTGTGCCAAACTTTGATGAGTTGAATAAAAAATAAATACTTTGTTGATCCCCAAGTCCTGGATAAGCCGGGCCTTGGGGCTTCATATTGAAGGTCCTTACCAAAAGGGTTTGACTAATTACCATCCCTAGTGCCAAGTTTTAATGGTTAAGTTTTAAATGTATTTTTAAATTCGGGGAGTAAGTGATAAAAATCAAGGTAGGCTGTCTTATCAATCCTTATTTTAGTTCCACGAATTTTTGATAAAGAAAGCACCATCTCCATGGGCAAGGATCTAACCACCACTTCTTTTAAGCCTGTTTGCGTAGAAAGACAATACTTTGAACAATTGTTCACGGCCTTGAAAAGACGTGGATATAAGATCGTAGGTCCAACGGTTCACGCGGACGCAATTGTATATGACCATTTGGAAAAGGTGGATGATCTGCCTGTCGGCTGGACCGACGAACAAGAGGCCGGCACCTACCGGCTTAAAAAGCGTAATGATCAGGCTTTATTTGGCTACAATGTCGGCCCTCATTCCTGGAAAAAATATTTGTTTCCTGCTCATCAAAAACTTTGGGAAGCACAAAAAAAAGCCGATGGGAACTTTGAGCTCCTGCAAAACGATGTTGCGGTACCGCGTTATGCCTTCCTTGGCGTAAGAGCTTGCGAATTACAGGCCATACGGATCCAGGATCAGGTATTTTTAGGAGGAACCTACCAAGACACTGTATACGCTGGTCGTCGCGAAGAAAGCCTCATTATTGCAGTCAATTGCGGTCAAGCCGGCAAAACTTGTTTTTGTACTTCAATGAATACCGGCCCCGGAGTGGGAGAGGGGAGTGACCTCACTTTAACCGAGATCATTGACGAAGACCATCATTATTTCGTTTGCCAACCCGAAACAGCCAAAGGTCAGGCGATTTTGGAGGAAATTGACTCCCGCCCATGTACAAAAACAGATATGGATAAGGCCGATGCATGTATTGAAAAAGCCGAAGCGGAAATGGGCCGGACTCTTGACATCAATGACATCAAAGAGCTGCTCTACCGCAATTACGATCATGGACGCTGGATGGAGCTGGAAAAGCGCTGTCTGGCATGTGGGAATTGTACGATGGCTTGCCCTACCTGTTTTTGTTCGAAGGTAGAAGAGACGACCGATCTGACGGGCGAGCATGCTGAACGATGGCGTTCCTGGGACTCTTGTTTTACAACGGATTTCTCCTATATGCACGGAGGAAGTGTCCGGTCGAGTATCCATTCGCGTTACCGGCAGTGGTTGGTGCATAAGTTGGCTACCTGGCTGGACCAGTCTGGATCGTCAGGTTGCGTGGGGTGTGGACGGTGTATTACCTGGTGCCCGGTGGGCATTGACCTTACTCAGGAAGTAAAGGCGATAAGAGAAAGTGAAAATGATCAATATTCAGCGTTATGATGAAGCATATTAAGGATTTGTTGGCGGAGACCAACTTTTTTGACAATATGGATGAAGAATACCTGGAACTGCTTGCCGGTTGTGGTATTCTGGTACATTTTAAACCCGGGGAATACCTGGCGAAGGAAGGGGAAGAAGCTAATAATTTCTACTTGATCCTCAAAGGTGATGTCAGTATCGAAAGCAAGATCCCGAATGGTATTCTCACGGTTGGAAAAGCCGATGAAGAAGATGTTGTAGGCTACTCCTGGCTTTTTCCGCCCTTTCGCAACGCATTTGATGCCCGCGCACTCAATCACGTAAGGGCCATTAAATTGGACGGCAAGTGCCTGCGCGGTAAAGCGGAAGATGACCATAAACTGGGGTATGAGTTTATGAAACGCTTTGCCCAGCTGGTTTTAGAAAGAATGCAGGCTACACGTCGTCAAATGATCGATATTTACGGTAGTTCAGAAAAAGGTGTAGGATGAAAACATATCCAACGAATCCTTCAAATATTTTGGCGCCCGTACCATTTCGGATAAAGGAGGTAAAGCAGGAGCTTTCAAATACTTTCACCCTTACCCTCGTCCCCACTAAGGAGGAGACCCCTTGTGTTTACCTTCCCGGTCAATTTAACATGCTCTATATTTTTGGGTATGGAGAGGTCGCAATTTCTATGAGTGGTGATCCGTCAGAGACCGAAAATTTGGTGCATACTATTCGCAACGTAGGAGGGGTTACGGCTGCCTTACAGCGACTTAAAACAGGTGATTTTGTCGGGGTGAGAGGACCTTTCGGGCGTCCATGGCCGATGGAAGCCACCAGAGGCAAACAGGTATTGATCATGGCGGGTGGATTGGGCCTTGCTCCATTGCGCCCGGCGATTTATCAGTTGTTAGCGCAAGGTTTTTCTGCCGATAATCTCACAATATTATATGGCACCCGTTCTCCTGATACGATACTCTTTGAGCAAGAGTTGGAGAACTTGGGAGGTCAGGTGCAGGTTCGCCAGACGGTTGATAATGCTACGCATGACTGGAAAGGGCGGGTGGGAGTAGTTACGGATCTATTGAAATACATTACTATTGATCCAATCAATACCGTTGCTTTTATTTGTGGTCCCGAAGTCATGATGCGCTTTTCTGCTTATGCTTTAATGGACCGGGGAGTTTTAGCTTCTGACATTTACGTATCTATGGAAAGAAATATGAAATGTGCCGTAGGATTCTGTGGCCGTTGTCAGTACGGTCCACATTTTGTTTGTAAAGATGGACCGGTTTTTAGTTTCGAAGAGGTACAACACTTGTTTAAGATCAGAGAATTATGAAAAAGCTTGCCGTTTGGAAATTTGCTTCTTGTGATGGTTGTCAGCTGGGATTACTAAACTGTGAGGACGAGTTGATCGCTATTGCGGGAGAGATCCGGATTGCCAACTTTCTGGAAGCCTCGCGTGAAGTACTGCCTGGCCCTTACGATCTA
>CAZHNG010000239.1:4717-10939 GCA_964533785.1 uncultured Saprospiraceae bacterium
ATTACGACCCCACACGACCGGGAGCGGATCCAGGAAGTGCGGCGGCAATCAAAATTTTTGGTGACCATCGGTGCCTGTGCCACAGCCGGAGGGATACAAGCTTTACGCAATTTCAGAAATGTCAAGGAATTTATCGATATCGTTTATGCCCAGCCGGAATACATCGATACGCTTGAAACTTCCACCGCCATAGCGGATCACGTGAAAGTAGATTTTGAATTACGCGGTTGCCCGATCAGTAAGGATCAGTTATTAGAGGTCGTTACCGCTTTTTTGTACCAGCGAAAACCCAACATCCCCAATTATAGCGTCTGCATTGAGTGTAAAAGTCGCGGAACACCTTGTATTACCGTTTCACAGGGCATTCCTTGTATGGGGCCTGTCACCCAGGCTGGCTGCGGTGCTATTTGTCCTGCCTACAATCGCGGGTGTTACGGATGTTTCGGTCCTGCTGAAACCAATAACCTTTCCAGTCTTGGCGATTGGCTTACAGAGCGGAATTTGGTTAAGGAAGATTGGATCAGGCTGTTGCGTACTTACAATGCCAATGCACCAGCATTTAAAGCAGAAAGCACAAAACATGAGTAATAAGAAACCAGTCAAGACGATCAAAGCCGATTATCTCGCCCGGGTAGAAGGGGAAGGGGCCATGTATTTGAAAATTCAGGAGGATAAGCTGCTCGATGTACAATTGAAAATTTTTGAGCCACCGCGCTTTTTTGAAGGCTTGCTGCGGGGACGTCAATACAGTGATGCGCCGGATATTACAGCCCGTATCTGTGGCATTTGCCCGGTTGCCTATCAGATGAGTGCTGTCCATGCTATAGAGAATGCTTTTGGTGTGAAAGTAGATGGCCCATTGCGGGACTTGCGGCGTCTGTTTTATTGTGGGGAATGGATTTCAAGTCATGCCCTGCACATCTATATGCTGCATGCACCGGATTTTTTGGGTTACGAAAGCGCTATTCATATGGCCAGGGACCACCGGAAGATTGTCGAGGGTGGATTACAGTTGAAAAAAGTAGGAGGTGAGATCATGGAATTGCTGGGAGGAAGAGCCGTTCATCCGATCAACGTGCGGGTAGGCGGATTTTATGCCATTCCAAGGAGATCGGAAATAAGGGCAATGATACCAAAGTTGGAGCAAGCCCGGGATACGGCCTTGGAGACGGTGCGTTGGGCAGCCGGTTTTGATTTTCCGGATTTTGAGCAGGATTATCAGTTCGTTGCTATGCGTCATCCGGAAGAATACCCCATGAATGAAGGACGTATTGTCTCCAACAAAGGGCTGGATATTACTGCTGCGGAATTCCAGGATCATTTTGAAGAAATTCACGAGGAACGCAGTAATGCTTTGCATTGTAGATTGAGAGAAAACCAGGAAGCTTATCACGTAGGTCCTTTAGCCCGTTATGCCCTGAACTTTGATTTGTTACCGGAGACGATTCAATCGGAAGCTAAAGCCGCCGGATTAGGCAACGTTTGCAATAATCCTTTTCAAAGTATTATTGTTCGCTCCATCGAAACGCTGTATGCCTGCGTAGAAGCTCTCCGTATTATCAGGGCTTACGAGGCTCCGGAGGCGCCTTTTGTTTCAATAAAGCCGAAAGCTTCGGTAGGTTACGGAGCTACTGAAGCTCCACGGGGCTTGCTTTATCATCACTACAAAATTGATGATAATGGGGATATCCTTACTGCTAATATTATTCCTCCGACTTCGCAAAATCAGAAAATGATCGAAGATGATCTCTGGAAATTTGTGCCAGAGTATATGGACCAACCCGACGAAAAACTACAGTGGCACGCTGAGCAGGCCATTCGTAATTACGATCCTTGCATATCCTGTGCTACCCATTTTTTAAACCTGGAAGTGGATCGCTCATGAGTCAGTCTACCTTGATCATTGGGATCGGCAACCGCTTTCGAGGAGATGATGCCTTGGGACTCTTGGTCGCAGAGGCTATTCAAAAGGAGGCTCCCAGTGCAGTGAAAGTAATCGAGCACAGTGGAGAATCAGCTTCTTTGATCGAGGCGTGGCAAGGATACGAGCGGGTCATTTTGATTGACGCAGTAAGATCTGGCTGCCAGGAAGGCACCCTCCATTTTATTGATCTAACCGCTCAGGCTTTACCCGATCATTTTCACTTCCATTCTACTCATGCTTTTGGTGTTGCAGAGGCGGTGGAACTGGCAAGGGTGCTGGGGAAATTACCGGCCAGTATTGTTTTTTACGGTGTTGAGGGAAAGTCTTTTGGGTATCAGGAGTCGTTATCGGTTAACTTCAGAAAAGCGGTTGGGGAATTGAGTAGGGAGATTTTAGCGACAATCTAAGGGCGATGATGCAGAAGTATGTAGCGAGTTTCATTTGCTGTTCTTCTACTTTAAAATGATGCGGTTAATGTAATGATGAATAACAAAAATCACCCAACAACCGCGTTTTAGGTTTTCTGAGCTGTCCTTTTTTGATCAAGGATTTTAATAGATTATTGAGTCATCAAGCTCAAAAGATATGTCGATATTGATGGGTTTTTTATAAAAAAAGTGGCAAAACAATTCTTTTTTCATTAAATTACTAACCGTCTGACCTAACTAATTTAGTGAAAAATATACCCACTTTAAAACCTAGTCAATCCATTCTTTTATGAGATACTCTCTTTTATTGTTGATTCTTTTGTTTCCATTTTTTATTTATTGCCAGCAGAATCCTGTCAACATGTCGGCGCGAGAAGTTTGGACGAAAGTGCAGGAATACTATGATCCAACTAGAATATGGAATCAATTTGGTGGAGAAATTCATTTGTTAACGATCAACCCGGAAGGTAATACAAAAGAAGAAGATTTAGGATCAGAGTCGATTTTGTATTCACTTTATCAAACCAAAATATCCTTTACCACCTTCCCGTGTACGTCTGTCAATCGAAAATCGCGCCCTTGAAAATGATAGGTGAGTTTTTCATGATCTAATCCAAGGGTATGCAGGATAGTCGCCTGCAAATCGTGAATGTGTACTTTACCATTAAGGGCGTTATAGCCGAACTCATCCGTTTCACCGTAAGTGATTCCAGGTTTGATGCCACCTCCGGCCATCCAGATGGTAAAAGCATCGGTATGATGATCGCGGCCAACAAAAGGATTTTCTTTGCCTCCCCGGTTTTCCATCATAGGTGTTCGACCAAATTCTCCGCCCCATACGACTAAAGTTTCCTCCAATAGGCCCCTTTGCTTCAGGTCTTTCAGTAAAGCTGCCACCGGTCGGTCGGTTTCCTGGCAGCGACGCACAAACCCTCCGTTAAGCGCTTCGCTTTCAGAAGCACCGTGAGCGTCCCAACCCCAGTGGAACAATTGAATGTAGCGCACGTTTCTTTCCGCTAACCTCCTTGCGAGCAGACAGTTATTGGCAAATGAGGTTTTCCCCGGTTCCGTTCCGTACATTTTGTGGATATAATCCGGTTCTTTGGAAATATCCATAGCTTCGGGGACGGATACCTGCATTTTAAAGGCCAGTTCGTATTGGGAAATGCGGGTTAATATTTCCGGGTCCTGGAAGGTCTCGTATTGTTTGCGGTTGATGTCATTGATGGCTTCAATGGTGTTTTTCCTGAGGTCGCGGCTCATCCCCTTCGGATCAGAGACGTATAGAACGGGGTCTCCCTGAGCGCGGCATTGAACCCCCTGATAAACGGAAGGCAGGAAACCACTACCCCAGATACTCTTCCCTGCATCCGGCGTCTTTCCGCCGGATACCAGGGCGATATAACCGGGTAGGTTTTCATTCATGGAGCCGAGCCCGTACATAGTCCAGGCCCCCATACTGGGACGGCCAAGGCGCGCACTTCCGGTATGCAGGAAAAGCTGGGCGGGGGCATGATTGAATTCATCCGTATGCATGGCTTTCAAAAAACAAATATCATCAACACATTCGGAAAGGTGAGGAAGGAGATCCGACATCCACGCTCCCGATTCTCCGTGTTGCTCAAACACCGCCTGCGGACCCAACATATTAGGGGTTCCCGAAATGAAAGCAAATTTCTTGCCTTCCAGAAAGGACTGAGGACAAGGTTGCCCGTGGAGTTTATGCAATGCTGGTTTATAATCGAATAGTTCCAATTGGGAAGGTGCACCGGCCATGTGTAGGTAGATGACCCGTTTTGCTCGGGGGGCAAAATGCGGGACACCTATCCGGGCCGCTATTTCCCCGGTTTCCCCGGTTACTACACTACTAGATTCACAACCTAATAAAGAGGCAAGGGCAAAACCACCCAGACCCGTCGTGCAAGTTTTTAAAAAGTGGCGGCGAGTGTGGTATTGTAGATTGCGCTGATGAGCTTCTGCCAAAAGTTTCATGTTGCTGTTTTTATATTAGACTTGTCTAAACATTATTCCTTCATTAGAAAACCGTCCAGGTTCATAATCGCATTTGCTACTACCGTCATGGGGTCTTGGAGGTAAAACTCGTAATCATCTTTTTCCTGATTTGAAATGGAGATAGCTTTGGGAACAGATGAGTTTAATTTTTCTTCAGCCTGTGCGTAGAGCCTTTTAAGGATCTCCACACTTTCTTGATCGGCTTCCCTGATCAATGCGCTCTGATAGCCATATTGAATGCATTGTTCCAGGTCAGCCCCTCCTGCCTTCCGCATGGCTTTTGCCAGAGCATTGGCAGCTTGTAGATAAACGGGGTCATTAAGTGTCACCAGTGCTTGCAGAGGCGTATTGGTGCGAATGCGCCGGGACATGCAGAACTCCCGGCTCGGTGAATCAAATGCCACCATCGACGGATAAGGGGCCGTTCTTTTCCAGTAAGTGTATAAACCGCGCCGGTATTTTAAATTACCTGCGGCGGTTTCCCATTTTTGGTTGTTATAGACGACAGCCCAGATACCATCGGGTTGTAATGGCATAACACTTTTCCCACCGATGCTATCATTTAAGAGGCCACTTACCGCAAGGGCCTGATCCCGAATTTGTTCCGCAGATAACCGGTACCGCGGCCCTCTCGATAAAAGCCGGTTAAAAGGATCCTTCTCCAGCTTCAATTCGTCAACTACCGAAGATTGCCGGTAGGTGGCTGATCGTACAATTGCTTTTAACAGGCGCTTGATACTCCAATCGAATTCATCCATGAATTGCACTGCCAAGTAATCCAGTAATTCCGGATGAGAAGCGGGAAGACTTTGGGTACCCAGGTCTTCCAATGATTCAATGATACCGGTACCGAATAGTTGTTCCCAAAATCGATTAACCATCACTCTGGCCGTTAATGGATTTTGCTTACTTATCAGCCATTGGGCGAATTCGAGTCGGTTTTGCGGTTGATCTGCTCCTGCTGTCAAGAATGCTTCTGGTACGTTTGCCTGGACTTGTTTCCCTTGTACCAACCAGTTGCCCCGCTCAAAAACCTTGGTTTGGCGACGGAAAGTTGAAGATTTTTCTTGCATGACAGGAGTGTGATCGGCTTTTTGTCGAAGTTCAAGCAGCTCCTTCTTTTTGGTGGCTAACTCGGGAGAAGGAACGGATTGGTCCTGGTAGTGTAGTTCGACGATGCCCAGTGTGAGCATACCTTCCGGGATGTTACCGGTAGTATTGATGATTTCGAATATTAAATCGTGTTTTCCGGCAGTAGGTTTGAAAGCTGTTTTGATGGTGGCAAATTCATTGATGGCCCATCGCTTGACGTCGGCTTTGGGGAAGTTGACCTCATTGACAAGGGGCCCGTTGATGTCGTCGAGCCGGACTTCAACTCTTCCATCTTCACCATTGACCGAATAGGCATAAGTGATGTGTGTCACCCCGGTTAAGTCAATACCATCAAATTTAAACCGGAATTTTTTATCTCCAATGGCTGCGAGGTTCATCGTCCAGTTGGTAGCCGTTCCGTTTCCGCCGAAAACGACATTTTGGAAATCATCGCAATGAATGGGCAGCAATTGGGGAAAAATAGCTTGCTTGATTTGTGTTTCTAACAAGGCATTTTCATCAATTCGTTGTTCAGGCTGTAGTCCTTTGACATAGGTGATGATTTCTTTTACCTGTTTTGCATCGGTGGCCGGAAAGGTAGAAATCGTCGGCTTTTCCACGGCCATATCGTTGTCTTGCGTTTGGTTGAAGTAATCCATTACCTTGTAAAACTCTTCGTGTCGGATGGGATCATAAGGATGACTGTGGCACTGTACGCAACTCAGGGTTGAGCTTTGCCATATTTCGAAAGTACTGTTCATGCGA
>CAZHNG010000240.1:0-10935 GCA_964533785.1 uncultured Saprospiraceae bacterium
TCATTGTTCATTGCTCATTGTTCATTGTTCATTGTTCATTGTTCATTGTTCATTGTTCATTGCTCATTGTTCAAGTTTGAATAACGCCCACATTAAATTTTGCTAAAGGTGTATTGTTAGCAGCTTCGATGCCTAAGGAAATGACCTGGCGCGTTTCAACAGGATCGATAATAGCATCTACCCAAAGCCTTGCTGCAGCATAAAACGGCGTGGTCTGCTCATCGTAACGAGATTTGATTTTTTCGAATAAAGTTTGCTGCGTTTGCTCATCTGGTTCTTCTCCTTTTGCTTTCATAGAAGCCACTTGTATTTGTGCCAGCACCTTTGCCGCCTGCTCCCCGCCCATAACCGCAATTTTTGCGGATGGCCAGGCCACGATCAATCGCGGGTCATAAGCTTTACCGCACATGGCGTAATTGCCGGCACCATAAGAATTGCCAATTATCACACTAAATTTGGGGACCGTAGCATTCGAAACCGCATTAACCATCTTCGCCCCATCTTTAATAATTCCCCCGTGTTCTGCTCTTTTACCGACCATGAAGCCAGAAACATCATGGAAGAAAACCAAGGGAATTTTCTTTTGGTTGCAGTTCATAATAAAACGGGTAGCCTTATCTGCTGCATCAGAATAGATCACTCCGCCAAATTGCATTTCCCCGGTTTTTGTTTTGACCACCTCCCGGTTATTGGCCACAATCCCCACCGACCAGCCATCAATACGCGCGTATGCACAAATGATAGTCTTTCCGTAGTCTTTCTTATAATAGGTCAATTTGGAATCATCGACAATACACTTCAACAATGCTTTCGTATCGTACGGTTTGGTTCTGCTATCTGGTAGTAAAGCATGCAATTTTTCCGCTTCAAATTGGGGTGGGACTGGTGTTTCCCGATTAAACCCGGTCGTTTCGAAGTTGCCCATTTTGCTGACCAGGTCTTTGATAGTGTCTAAGCAGGTCGGATCATCCGGCATCTTGTAATCCGTTACACCAGAGATCTCAGAGTGGGTAGAAGCCCCGCCGAGGGTTTCTTTATCAACATCTTCCCCAATGGCGGCCTTTACGAGATATGGCCCCGCCAGAAAGATAGATCCCGTCCCTTCTACAATCAAGGCTTCATCGGACATAATCGGTAAGTAAGCCCCGCCGGCCACGCAACTTCCCATAACTGCAGCAATTTGGGGAATACCCAGGCTTGATAGCCGGGCATTATTCCGGAAAATGCGGCCAAAATGCTCTTTATCCGGAAAAATTTCATCCTGCATCGGTAAAAACACCCCAGCACTATCGACCAGGTAAATTATAGGCAGCCGGTTTTCCATGGCAATCTCCTGTGCGCGTAGATTTTTCTTACCTGTGATCGGAAACCAGGCTCCGGCCTTCACGGTCGCATCATTGGCGACGACAATGCACTGACGGCCCTGAACATAGGCTATTACTACTACCACTCCCCCGGCAGGACAACCACCGTGCTCCTCGTACATTCCATAACCAGCAAACGCCCCGACTTCGAAAACAGGCCGGTCATTGTCAATTAGATAATCAATTCGTTCACGCGCCGTCATTTTGCCCTTTTTGTGCTGCTTGGCCATCTTCTTCTCTCCGCCTCCCAGATGAATTTCCTCAAGCAAACGCTTAACCTTTGACAATTCCAGTTTGTTGTGATCTTCGTTCTTGTTTAATTCGATATCTAATTTAGCCATGGTCTCCTTTTTGTATTTTTATCATTAATCGAAGTGGTTGGGGTTTTATCTTATTAGCTATCCGGTCTATGAAGTTCCATACCTGATAAGGCATATATTTTAAAACAACATGACTACGCAATTTAGCTAAATACTTATTAGAAAATTTACTCCAAGTCCAGTAAACTGCTGAAGATGGAATCAACGCTTCAATATTATGCTCATGAAAAGAATGGAGATGGGCATGTCGCGGGGTAGGCCGATTACAATGAACACAAAGGCTGTATTCAATTTTTTCGTTGTAAGGGGTTGTAATAATTATTGTTCCACCGGGCGTAAGCGTTTTGTAGAGTTGTTGGACGAATAATCGGGGGTCGGCCACGTGCTCCATAATTTCCGCGGCAATGATGCAATCCACACTATTTTCGCGAAGGGGTAGATAAAATACATCTC
Organism: uncultured Saprospiraceae bacterium; assembly: GCA_964533785.1. Lineage (GTDB taxonomy): Bacteria > Bacteroidota > Bacteroidia > Chitinophagales > Saprospiraceae > JANQRV01. Next base: position 2,138 of record CAZHNG010000240.1, read on the forward strand.
CCACTAGTCCAGCATGATTCACATCGGGTGTTTTAGCCAAAGCTTTTAATGGATTCACTGTTGAAATATCCATGGAAATCACTTTTTTACCTCGTGGACAAAAATATTCAGCGACCCAGCCTTTTCCGCAACCTGCGTCGAGTACCAATGCTGCGGAATGGGGCACATCCGCGATGATTGCTTCGTGCAGTCTTCTTTCTTCATGCCTGGTGGCACCGTCTTCGTAGGATTCAAAATAGTCAAAAAACTCCGCATCCTTCTGATAGTGATCCTGGTAATCGAACGCTGTATCCGTGCGTTTATGCAAAGCATCTTTACTGACTTTTTTTGCATTTGCTGGTGGTAATAAGACCGGAATATCCTCCTGAATATCATATTCCTTACCAGAGACCGGGTCAATCAACTTTCCGTTTTTAAGTTTCAGGTCATTTCCCGACACCGGGTCTGCGATAATTTCAGATAAGAAAGATTTCATTAAGTGATCATAAGGTTTTAAGATATTCAATGAGGGCTTTTCTTTCTGCCGGAGTGTACTTGTCACCGTAGTAATGCCCCTGATTGCCATAGCCCGAAATAGTCGTATTATAGGTTTGTGTATCGATAGCACCTTCTTCTACGGTATACTGCCATCCTATTTTTTCGAAATCATACGTGGGATTTTTAAAGTCACGTCGCCAGAAAGTAGGTCGTTGCTTACTATTCAACAGATCTTCAAGAGTAGGCACCGAACCGTTGTGCAAATAGGGTGCGGTGGCCCAAACACCATCTAAGGGAGGTGCGACATAACCTGCGCTCGGAGTTGCGTACAGAGGATTATCGCCTTCATTATACCATGAATTATTGGCAAACTCTGAAAAATCATAGTATTTCAAAAAATAATTGGCGTAGGCAGGATCGGTCTTCACCTTTTCCAAACTGACCAGCAAATTCGGATAGGTCTCTTTTTCACCGTAGGTACCGTGGCATTTGTAACACTTTGCGTTGAACAATACTTCACCTTTAGCAACCAGGTCCTTATCTATAGATTTAGGATATTTTGGCGGTTCAATGGTCTTCATCCAGGCCAGAACATCTACGAAGTTTTCATTAATTTTTCTGGCAATGCTTGTATCTTCAACCGCAACGGAAGTCACTTGCATCAATGCCTTAGTAAAGTCGCCTCTTCCCATGCCGTTGTAATAAAGTGCGTTCTTCTTTCGGATATTCCACCAGGGTGGAACGTCCGAACCAATACGCTCTTCGGGAATATCATATACTGGTTCGTCTTGCCACTCCAAGGTAACGGGATCGTGATAAGCCACTGCTGCCTGCTCGATCATAAAGGCAGAATTGATCCCTTTGAATGGTAAGGTCGTATGAGTACCACTTACTTTTACGCCCCGGCTGAATGGCGCATAAGCCTTCCACTCCGGAGAATCCGGGCCGTACCGAGCTGCTATTCCCATATCAGCCAGGCCGATGTAGGCCGTTTGATTTACCGTAAAATCTGAAAAACTATTCCCTAATCCGGGGATAAATTGTCCGTCTATCGTTGCTCCATGACAGGCAAAACAATTCCCTGAAACTATCTTGGTACCATTCACCACGGATTCTGCAACATTAAAAATATAGGGAATGTTAGCATTTTCCCCGATTCTATCAAGCTTATTATCACCAGACGATTGTCCTACCGGTAAACTTTTAAAAAAATCGTACGGAATTCCACCACCAACATAATCAGCATATCTCAAATAATCCCATCCTACTTTCGGATCACCGTAATCTTTTTGAGGGAATGCCGGAATAAGGGTTGTACCTTCCGGCGGAGTTTCCTCAATATTATCCGCTTTATTTTTTGTAATTGAGCACGAGATAATACAAAATGAAATGGTAATAATGGTCAGCGCAATAAATACCTTTTTCATGCTTTCCTTTTTTGGAAAAGAAACCATATTCAAAAGGAAATGTTTTCATATTATTTAATCTGTTAGCATTACTTCTTTAAACCTCACCGGATCAACGAAGCTTAAAAGAGTAGCCGTATTCTCCGTGATAATTTTCGTAGATCCCCTTCAACATTACCTTTCCTTTTGCTTGCTCTAATAAACCCATAACTGCATCCACGCTGGAAATCGGTTTTCCATTAAAAGAAGTGATGATGAAGCCCGGGTCCATATTTGTCTTTTCGATAATGCTTCCGCGGAAAATGCTAATAACTCGAACTCCTTTTATCCCTAGTTTTCGTTGTTCCGATCTGGATAAATTACCTATTTCAAAACCCAGATCCCGGAGGACATCCCTTTCCTTGGCCGTGATAATAGCAGTGCTGTTACTTTTATTTTTCAAAAGTACACTCACTTTCCTTTTGGTATTATTTCTTATATATTCTAGTTCTATCGAATTACCAGGACGATACCGGCCCAGTTGTTCTTGCATTTCCGGAAGAGTCCTTATTTTTTTTCCGTTTATGCGGGTGATCACATCTCCTTTGCGGATACCCGCATCATCGGCTCCGCTATCAGGCGTTACCCTTTTGATGTGCACCCCTTCAATAGAACTCAAGCCCAATTCCTCCGCCAGTTCATTTGTCATTTCATCGATAAACACCCCGAGAATTCCACGTTGTACGATACCAAACTCTCTTAGATCTTTGATCACTTTACTTACCAGATTAATGGGTACGGCAAAAGAGTATCCTTCGTATCCACCGGATTTTGTGATAATTGCGGTATTGATGCCAATAAGTTCTCCGTCGGTATTCACTAGTGCACCGCCGCTATTTCCCGGATTGACCACCGCATCTGTCTGAATGAACGACTCTATCCTATCCTGGCGGTCAATGAGAATATCAATGTTCCGGGCTTTAGCCGATACAATACCTGCCGTAACCGTTGACGTCAAATTGAAGGGATTTCCTACCGCCAATACCCACTCCCCTATGTGCAGGGAATCAGAATCGCCAAACTTCAAAAAAGGAAGGTTATCGCCTTCCACCTTCAGCAAAGCCAAATCAGTGGAAGGATCTGTGCCAATAATGGAAGCAACATATTGCCTCCTGTTATTCAAAGTAATTTCGATACGATCTCCTTCTTCAATAACGTGATTATTTGTAACAATATAACCATCCGGAGATATAATTACTCCCGAACCGGCTGAAGCTCCGGAAAGGTCATTACTTCCCCATAGATCAAATACATCACCCGATTGAGTTGCTTTTATATTTACAACTGCCGGTGTTGCTGCTTCTGCTGCAGTGACAAACTCAGCGGGCGGAGAAGAGGCTATAAACTGCCGCTGAGTAGCCGCTGGGGGGGCCGGTTCATAATTTGTGTATTTCGCCGGTGCTACTTCGCGGACGATTACTTCCTGCGCAGGAGATTCAAATTGCCGAAATAAAAATACGGCCAAAACAGCACTGATCAGCGAACAAACAATTGCAAATACATATTTTCTCATGCTCTCTTGTATTATTGGCTTTAGCTAAAGGATCCCAATAAATTGTTTTAAAATAAAAATAATAATCATTTTTAATATATCCAATTCTTTGTCCTAAAAAATGATTGACGCTAAGAGATTGGACTTTTGACGCTAGACACTAGACGCTAGATTTTAGACAACAAACCGCTGATATTCAATGGATATCAATTTTTCAGAATAAATAAAATTTCCGTTGATTGTCAATTAGTTAGAATTTTTAGTCTAACTTCTAGAGTCTAGCGTCAAAAGTCTAGTAACCAGAACAGGCTCTTAATTTTAGATACTTCGAGGTGTCGAATGTTAATTACATACTGCCATGGTGAGAAATGACCTGAAATCAATCTTCTTTTTCTACTTACGAATAGTCCTGATCTGGATTGTTGCGATTTTTTTCTTTGCGTTTCTTCGCAACTACGGAGCTGATCCTGACGCTGTGGAAAATCCCATTAGAGGACTTGGTTTTGGACAAAAATTGATGGTCATATTTCTGGTAGGTGGGGTGGCAGGGGTCATGTACGCCAGTGTGGAATTACTCTTTGACCGGCCTTATTTCCAACGGCACTCCTACGCATGGATCCTTATCGGCAAGCTGATCTTTTTCTTCATTACGGTTAAGATCATGATGGCCCTATCGATTATTATTGCTAATGCTTCTTTGGATGCAGGAATGGAACCAACGGAGATCATCCAAATCCTAAGGAGTAAAGTATACTGGGTCATTTTTGCTTACTTCTTGTTTATTGCTGGGCTCATCTCCTTTGTCCGGATGGTCAGCCAAAAGTTCGGACCCGGTATACTCTGGAATATGTTTATCGGCAGATATCGGAATCCCCGGGAAGAAATGCGTGTATTTATGTTCCTTGACCTCAGATCATCAACTACAATCGCAGAAAAGTTAGGGCACATAAAATTCAGTCGCCTCATCCAGAGTTGCTTTGCCGATCTCACCCCGGTAGTGACTAAACACAAAGTAGAAATTTATCAGTACGTAGGGGATGAAGCGGTGTTGAGTTGGCCCATAGAAGCGGGTATTGAAAACAATCACTGTATTCACTGCTACTTTGACTATATGCAAGTTTTAGCGGCCAAATCTGATCATTATGAAAAAGAATATGGTTTGCAGCCCTTTTTTAAAGCCGGCGTCCACCTGGGAAAAGTGATCGTAGCCGAAGTAGGGCTGATCAAAAGAGAAATTGCCTACCACGGAGATGTGCTCAATACTACCGCCCGCATTCAAAGCCGTTGTAATGAGTTGCAACAACAATTACTAATTTCGGACCAGCTTTTACAATATCTACGCCCCGACCAGGAAATTGAAAGTCGGCATTTGGGGGAAGAATTGCTGAAAGGCAAAAAAACAACGGTGACCATTTATGGGGTAACCAGAGTTTAAAGGAGGATTGATCTGTGATCGTACTGTACTGAGGTCTAACAATCGTTCTAACCTTTCCTGACTCATACAATAAAAGTACAGACTATCAGTCATTTATAGTTTCCGTTTTCAACCAATGGTTAAATGCTTCAACCACTGGCAAATACAGGTTTATCTACCACTGGTTGAATTATTCAAACAGCTGGTTGAATAAACTTTGATTGCCCTGTTGCAACTCCTTTCTTTGCACCAACAGACGAACAAAAGAGGATCAATAATTAACACTCATAATCGAACATCGAAACATCTAACAATAACTAATCCATTACTGAATAAAATAAATCTAATTATGAAGACCATTGTCATCCTATTAGCCACGCTCTTGCTGGGATTTACCAGCTTTTCACAGACCCTGGAAAATCCGGGAACACCAGAAGAAAGAGCCGCGAAAATAACACAGCAAATGCAAGAACAACTGCATTTGGATAGTTTGCAACTCCAACAAGTAGAAACATTGAACTTGAAGTACGCCAAGATGGCACAAGAAGAGATCATTGATAAAAACTTGAGCAAATGGTTCGTGTTTCGGAAAGGAACCAAACTGAATCATCAAAAAGAGCAGGAGTTGAAACTTCTTTTGAGCGAAACTCAATGGGAGGCATACGAACAACTCAAGCGACAACGGACTAGAGAGCTATTTGGGTCCTTCTTTTAGTACTACTTTGTCGTCTCAGGGAAAATGTAATTATCAAATTGATCTCAAAGTAAAATACTATTGGTTATCTGGTAATCTGGTTATTTGATTATGAAAAGATTACCTCAATACCATTGAATAGTGACAAGTACGCTTCGTCATCTAAAACTGCATAACCAAATAACCCTATAACCAAGTCGATAACCGTTTAAAGATCTGTCTATATGAATTTTTTTCTCAGGTGACAAAGTAAAATTAGGCAGCATAACAATTTACACACTGATTGTAATCCCTTGAAAATCTAACTTTAATTTTTTCATTTTTTAAATCACTTTTTATCATGAAAAACATCTTTTTCATTCTATCTTTTATTGCCTCAACTTTCGTAGCACAAGCTCAAGTTGGTGTAACCATTCAAGCTGTTGATGCCGACGATGTACCTGCGGCGGTAATCAGCAGTCAAGCTACCTATTTCCCAGGCGCAAATGTCAATGTTTGGGAGCAGCAAACCGCAAGTGGTCAAAGTAATTCTGCAGAACGCTTCATTGCCAATTTCCAAAACAATGGTCAGAAGGCAAGAGCACGATACTATCCAAGTGGCGCCGGTACTACTGCAACCACTTACTACAGTGGTTCACAACTACCAACAGCAATCCAAGAAACTGCTGCTACCAATTACGAGGGTTATACCCTAGAAAGTGGAGAACAGATTATAGCACTACCAACAAGCGACATTTTCTATCGTCTAAGATTGAGAAAGGGCGCACAGAAATTAGTAGTGTACACAGACGAAAACGGGGCTGAAGTTTCACTAGATGACTTACCCAGTGTAATGAGAAAGGAACAATAGGGCAGTCGTTCCACCACCTCAAACGAGGTGGTGGAATTTTTTTAATACCTAAGAGCCTGTTTGGGATTTATGATTTTGTGCATACACCTGTTTATTAGTCTGTTACCACGTAGTTGTCGTGTTGCATAACATACGGCTTCGCGGCCATAAATCCCAAACCAAGCCATGAGCAACGCTAGTTTTGATTTTTTGGGCATTTTTGCGTTACGAAAACATAAAGAATATTCGGAATTGATTAAAATCATCACCAGGTATTCTCATAACATCGCTCAAAAAATCAAAACATTCTCTAATTACTCCGTTTTTGTCCTCTACTTAGGCCTGAATTATTTACAAAAAATTGATGCCATGATTAAAAATTTAGTTGTGTTACACCTAATACTCCTTCTTTCCGCAAGGCTATGTGCCCAGGAATGTAATAATCAACGTTATTATGACGAAATTTTTAATTTCAATTTAACCACTGATATAAAATTTGGCGAAGCGCCACAACCATTGCCACTTGACCCCAATAATATCCAGGAGCTATTTATGGATGTTTATCAACCTAATGGTGACACACTAAGTGCTCGACCTCTGATTATCTGGGCTTTCGGAGGTGGGTTTGTCTTTGGTTCTAAAACCAGCACCGATATTGTAGCGCTAAGTAGTGCATTTGCTAAAAGAGGTTACGTTACAGCTGCAATAGATTACCGCCTATCTACCGACCTTGTTGTAAACAACGATATAGAGAATTCTTATGAAGCAGTGGCAAAGGCTATGCACGATATGCGTGCTTCCATTCGATACTTTCATAAAGATGCAGCTACATCAAACAATTTTAAAATCGATACATCAAGAATTTATATTGGAGGTGTGTCTGCTGGTGCAGTTACTGCATTACATATAGTCCATCTGGATGAATTAGAAATTCCTACAGAAATGCAGGAATTTTTTGATGAAAATGGTGGATTATCTGGTAACAGTGGGAATGGGGGCTATTCTGAAAATGTTGCTGGTGTAATTAGCCTTTGTGGTATGCTATTAGACGTTGATTTAATAAACCCCGAAGTAACTACTCCAATTGTCAGTATGCACGGTACAGAAGACGATGTTGTTCCCTATGGCTCTGGAACGATTGAGATTTTGGATATTGGCTTGGAGGTTGATGGAAGTTCTGTAATACATCCTAAACTGGATGAATATGGTATCATAAATGATTTTTATACTTGGCAAGGTGCAAACCATACTCCTTTCGTACTAAATCCACCCAATCAAGCTGAGGTCTATATGGATACTACAATTTGGTTTGTGCGAGATTTTCTATATGACTTGGTATGCAATGATGTGACCTCAATAACTGAAACTATTGACAATGAAAATTTATCTTTTAGTGTCTTCCCTAATCCCAACAACGGGAATTTTTTTGTTCGATTAGATTCAGATGAAAATTTTAGCCTTTCAGTTTTTGACAATATGGGCAGAGAAGTCTTTTTCAATCCAGCGATTCATCCAGAAATAAATCGTTTAGAAATAGATTTACCAAAAGGTATTTACATAGTCAAGGTTTATTCTAAAGACAAGCTTACAATTCTATCCCGAAAAATCATTGTGCATTAGGTGATAAAATTTATTTATCCTGCTACATCTCCGACTTGCGTACATAACAACGAAGGATATTTTATAAACATCCCGCATCGCATCATAGATGCTGGCGGGCAACCGGGGAATACTTAGAGCGAGCGGGGCAATTTTTACATTTAGAAATTAAGTACTAACATAGCTTTATGCTACATGAATCTATGAAAGTCCTTCACAAAAACAGCTTATAATGAAATGGACACTAAAAATATTAGCAGCAGTATTATCCGCTTTCCTTGTATTTGGTTGTGAGGTAGAGGACCTCGTCCCAAGAGATAAAGACGACATTAAACGCATTCCAGTGGTCGTACACATTATCCATAATGGAGAAGCGATTGGTACAGGAGCAAATATCAGTTATGCACAAGTTGTTGCTCAGATTGAAGTCTTGAATGAAGACTTTAGGAAAAAGGCAGGTACCAATGGGTTCAATACGCATCCTGATGGTGTAGATACCGAAATTGAGTTTTACTTAGCGGATACTGATCCAGAAGGGAATATGTTGTCAGAACCTGGCGTCGATAGATTTAATGGCGGTCGCGCATCCTGGCCCAAAGGCGCGATTCGCAATCCGATAGATGTACTCATCAAGCCAGTAACCATCTGGAATCCCAATGAATATTTCAACATTTGGACGGTCAACTTTGGCGGCTTTGTCGGTCGCAATTTATTGGGCTACGCTCAATTTCCCTCCGACTCAAATTTAAGGGGATTGGAAGCTGATGGTGGTCCTGCAGAGACGGATGGTATAGTTGTCGGTTATAAATATTTTGGCAGCAGCGAAAAAGGAAATTTTCCAGATTTAA
>CAZHNG010000241.1:0-10935 GCA_964533785.1 uncultured Saprospiraceae bacterium
AACTTTTAACACATCCTTGGCAGGGTGGTGATTATAGGCTCCCCACTGACCGGCATCCGAATTAAAAATAATTTCCCAGCTACCCTCCGATGGTTTCGTAAACAAAGCATATTTTCCTGCTGCTAATTTTTGGCCCTCAATCATGGCATCACTTCCAATCTCAAAAGTAGTAGCTTCGTTGGCACCCGTGCGCCAGATCGCATCGTAAGCAACCAACCCTCCCCATAAATCTCTTCCTTTAGCTGATGGGCTCCCGTAATTTACGGTTACACCTACACCATTAATACTTCCGGTCATTTCTTTGCGCGGGCTGGGCAGGTCTCCTTGTAGCACCTTAGTCGTATAAGCATTCTGGTCAGTAGCAGACATATCTTCTTTTGCCTCCATAGTATTTTCGGCCTTCCCTTTCGAAGCAACTTTCGGAGAACAAGCGAAACCTAGCGCAACTATCCCCAAAACGGCGATCATTAATATTTTTCTCATTATTATAAATTAAGATGTTAAAATGATGACGCTAAGTTACTCCAATTTTTGTTCTTAAGATGAGTTACCAGGCAACTTTTAAGCATTGACATTATTCCTGCCGTAATGAATCTACCGGATTGGCCAAAGCCGCTTTGATACTTTGAAAACTCACTGCCGTCAATGCTATAAAAACCGTCAACAATCCGGCCAAGGCAAAGAACCACCATTGTATATTAACGTGGTAAGCGAAATTATCCAACCATTGATCCATAAAATACCACGCCAAAGGTGTAGCGATCATAAGCGCAATAACGATCAACCCCAAAAACTCTTTAGACAATAAGCCCACAATGCTGCCAACCGAAGCGCCTAGTACTTTACGAATACCGATCTCTTTTGTTTTTTGCCGGGCAATGAAGGTGACTAAACCAAACAACCCAAGCACTGAAATAAAAATAGCCAGTAGTGAAGCCATGGTGAAAATCCGGCTGAGTTGTTCTTCCGCTGTGTACAATTTTGCAAATACTTCATCCAGAAATTCATATTCAAAAGGATTACCAGGGAACGCCGATTTGTAGATGGTTTCAATTTGCGTCAACTTATTTTGCAAATCTTCCGTATCCATTTGGAGAGTATAAAACCCACTGTTGCGACTGGGTAAGAATACCGTTGGTTCTATCGGGGTTCTTAACGATTGATGATTATAATCATTGATCACGCCGACCACTTCGTCTTTCCTGCCGTACCATTGAATGGATTCGCCGACGGCTTCCTCTGGGGAATTGAAGCCGAGGGATTTTAAGGCTTTCTCGTTGAGCATCACCTTATGGGTGTCCCAGCCGTTTACTGCTTCATTAGTGGTAAAACTACGTCCGGCAAGAATTTTCATGTCATAGGTGTCCGTATAATTTTCATCGATCATGAACATGCGATAGTTGATATCCTCATCTCCGGGTTTCGGGTTCAGACGGGTTACGCCACCTTGTGAAAAATTATACCCTTTCCCCATCAAATTGCCCGTTTCGGTATAGTTTTTCACATAGGGCAAAGCTTTTAATTGGTCCCGAAAAGATTGTTTCTGCAGGCCGTAATTTTCACCCTTTACTTCTGCTCCGATGATGGCAATTCGCTGTTCTATCTTCATGCCGATATTCTGCGTATTTAAAAAGCTCAGCTGTTCAAAAAGCAGAACCGTTCCGGCAATAAAAGCAATGGAGATGGCAAATTGGAGCACGACCAGACTCTTGCGCAAGATCAATCCGCGGGGTGAATTGCTGAATTGCCCTGCTAAAGTTTGGACAGGTTTAAAACCCGTTAAAACAAAAGCGACGTAACTACCGGACAAAAGAGCACCAACCAGCACGATCATTGTCCCTATCCACACATAATAACTCTCCAAAAAAACTGAAAAATTCAGCGGCAGGTTTACAATGGTATTGAACCTCGATTGTAACAAAGTAACCATAATAACCGCAACGCTTATACTAATAAGAGTCAACAAGAAAGTTTCCGTTAGGTACTGCCCGATCAATTGAAGGCGCGTAGCCCCAACCACCTTGCGAATACCTACCGATTTAGCGCGCTCCAGGGCTTGTGCCGTTGATAGATTGATGTAATTCACCCAGGCAATTACCATTATCAATATGGCGACTAAAAAAAGAAACAGAACGAATAAACGGCTGCCGTAAGTAGGCAAGGGATCATTCAACCCATCGCCCAAATGTAAATCTTCCAACGGCTGCAAATCGATTCTCATGGTCTGATACGGATAAAGTTCAGTCAACCAATCCTTGATCTGACCAGTTACCTCATCGACCTTTGCCGGATCCTCCAGTTCCAGAAAAATATACGAAAAACCATTTTCCAGGCCATCCGGATCAGCCCAGTCATTGCCGTCGCGATTCGCACTGGTAGTAAGCGTTTGTACCGATAATAATAAATCGTAGTTGATATCCGAATTAGCAGGTATATCCTCGTAAACACCGGTAACCGTATACGGCAAAGGTGCGAACTGGTTATTGGCAGTGATCTGTTGACCAACTGCGTTGAGGTCGCCAAAATATTTTCGGGCCGTACTTGAAGAAATCAAAGCTCCTTGTGGAATAGATAAATCGGCATCACCCGCTGTAATGTTCAGGTCAAAATATTGGATGAAAGTAGGATCGACATAAGCTGTATTGTTTTCACGAAAGACCAATTCCTTTTCTTCCGTCTCCACATTAAATACACCATCCCCCATATTAGAAAGAATACGCAATGAAGTCTTTATTCCGGGAAATTGCTGTTCCATTACCGGGCCGTATCCAGGGGGTAGGTTAAAGGAAGTCTCTTCATCAGTTACCAATACGCGGTAAATACGGTCAGCTTTGGAGAAATCTCGGTTGTAACTCCATTCAAAAGCGACGTATTCCAGGATCAACATAAAAGCCATTAAGCCAAGGCTTAATCCCAAAATATTGATCGAGGAAGCCGTGCGGTTTTTCCATAGTTGGCGAACGGCGATGGTTAGCTGTGTTTTTAGCATTAGAAGAGATTGAAAATTTAGGAATACGAAATCAGGTTATTATTTTTTCTTAGGTTTAAGAGTTCAATTTTTATGAGTACCTAATAATTCAATGATTTTTACCCTACAATTGGTAGTGGCCAATCGAAAAGCATTCCATCCATCAATAGTGCGTATTTCTGCATCTGCGCCTTTTTGTAGTAAATAAGATGCTATTTCATTATAGCCTTTTTCTGCTGCTACCATAAGGGCGGTGTAACCATTTACTGCTTTTTGATTGACTCGTGCTTTATTTTCGAGCAATAATTTCACCATCCCCAAATTGCGGGCATGAACAGCTTCTATCAATGGGGTACTAGCTTCGTGAATAGAGGCATTTAGATTTACACCTTGGTCGATCAATTCTTTCACCATCTCCGTATTACCCTCTTTGATAGCTTCGACGAGTAAATGAAGTTCTTCGGATAAAGGATTGAATTCATTAGTTAGTTCCAATCGCTCATATGGTTGCGGGTTGAATGGAGTGATGGGTTCCGCTGCCTGCCCTGTTAAGCCAACAAAGAGTACGCAGGAGAAACAATAATTATGGATTGATCTTATCATGGTTTCTGATTTTATTAAACCAAAGGCGAAGGGTATGCCAATCAGCTTTAATTACTGACTGTCAAACACTTAAGAAATTCACCTAAATAAAAAATTGAAGTTCTATCCGCATGCGAACGAACGAGTGTCCGTAATTGAACAGTTTACCTTTTGCGAGATGTTGTTGTTTCTGGAAAAAAGAACTAGCCTATAAACTAGGCTTTTTGCTCATTCAAACGAATATCCTCTTTAACAAAGCCGTCGAATAATTGTACGACTCGTGTGCCATACTGAGCATTTTTTTCGGAATGGGTTACTTGAATGATGGTCATCCCTTCTTTGTGTAAAGTCTGGAATAAGTCCATGATCTTTTCCCCTTGGGAAGAGTGCAGGTTTCCGGTAGGTTCGTCTGCCAGTAATAATTTCGGTTTTCCAATTATGGCTCTTGCTACTCCAACGAGTTGTTGCTGTCCACCAGATAGCTGATGTGGGAATAAGTTCTTTTTCGCTACCATATTAAACCGATCCATGATGTCGGCCACCATCGCTTTTCTTTCCCCGCTTTTAATGCCGCGGTATAGTAATGGCGTTTCGATATTTTCGTAAACGGTTAATTCATCGATCAAATGGTAGGCCTGAAAAACAAACCCGATATAGTGCTTATGAAGTTGCGTACGTTTTTTTTCGTTAAACTTATGAACAGGTTCATCCAAAAACTCATACTCTCCGCTATTCGGTTCGTCCAACATCCCGATAATATTCAATAAAGTGGTTTTTCCCGATCCGCTGGGTCCCATAATAGTAACAAATTCTCCCTCCTGTACTTCCAGGTTAATGTCGCGTAACACCCAGGTTTTTTGAAAACCTGTTTTGTAATAACGCTCTATATTCCTTAGCTTAAGCATAAGTTTAACTTTAATTTAAGTAGTTGAGCCTATTGATTTTTAAGTTGTGATCACACCCAAACCTTTCATTCTCAAACCCATGCAGTCTGGCGTCTCACTTACCACAAAGAAGCGGCGTATTTTTCGATCATCTTGCTTTGTTCATCTAATTTGGGCAAAAAATAATGCAATTGATCCTCACTGATAAATTCACGTTTACGCAGAAAACAAAGCATACTTACCACTTCAAAACATTCCCGGCGGGCTTTATTCAAGGCAGATTTTTGTTCTCTTAAAACTTCCAGGCTAGTACTTTGTGCTATGTACTTAGAGATATTTAAAGCTGCGTTCCTAAGCTGATCAGCAAAACCAAACAGCCGCTTTGCTTCCAATAAATCAGCCAATTCGGCCAATTCCCCGCCGATAGTTATTGCATCCTGCCAGACTTGAATTTCCTGAAACGCAAATTTTATCATCACTATTGATTTAAAGGTTAACCACTAGAATCAGACTTGAAGTATTTGAAATTCTTTGAGAAAAAATCAAAACCCCAGAGATGTTATACCAGGTGGTCATATCAGATTGTATCACTACAACCAGGCAGTCTTAGCAAGCACTGCTAATCATACCTTTTGTGTTTTGAATGTTCCTTTTGTCTCTTCAACTTCTTTTACCACGCATGCCTGGCAATCCAGCCTCAATGAGGCCTTCTCTTGACATCTGACATCTGGTATCTGACATCTGGCATCTACAAATACTGCCTGACAATATTCTCCGTAACAACCTGACCATCCAGCATTCGAATAATGCGATTCCCAAACTCAGCACAATATTGAGAGTGGGTAACCATCACAATAGTCGTCCCTTTTTCATTCAGGTCAGTAAGAATGCGCATCACTTCATCGCCATTAGAGCTATCTAAGTTTCCCGTAGGCTCATCCGCCAAGATCAATTTAGGGTTATTGACAATAGCCCTGGCGACCGCAACCCTTTGTTGCTGACCACCGGATAGCTGTTGCGGAAAATGGTTCCGTCGATGCATCATATTCATGTTTTCCAACAGTTCTTCGACGCGTTGCTTGCGGTCCTTACTTGGCACTTTCGTATACAGCATCGGCAATTCAACATTTTCAAAAACAGTCAATTCGTCGATCAAATTAAAACTTTGGAAAACGAAGCCTAAATTGTGTTTTCGAATGTTAGACCTTCCTCTTTCCGAGAGATGCCCTACCTCCTGGTCCATGAAATAATAATCCCCACTACTGGGACTATCGATCATTCCCAGAATGTTTAAAAGGGTAGATTTCCCACATCCCGAAGGACCCATTACGGATACGAATTCTCCTTCTTTGATCGATATACTGACTTCATTGAGCGCAGTAGTTTCTACCTCATCGGTACGGTAGACTTTTACAAGTTTATCTGTTCTTATCATTGAATTATGTGTTTCCTTTTTGAGATTCCAGAAGTTAGATGCCAGATACCAGAGGGATTGTGTGAAGAGCTTGGAAGTATGGGTGTGAAGTGGCATGTTGAAAATCAGTGCCTTAGGAACAAAACTTGGGGTGTCAATGAATTTATTCCCAAGGCATATTTGATGTTGCCCAAACATAAGCTGAGCATCAATGACTTCTTTCCAGTTTAAAGCTTTGCGCACTAATGTTTGCGTAGCAATCTAATCCTCGAAAAGCAATCAAATCTCCATTGCTCTCCGTGCTTAAAAAACATCTTTATTTCAAAACCAACTCTTCCTTATCGCCGAAATTTTTATAGCTCGAAGTGATCACCAGGTCTCCGGGCCGCAGGCCTTCCAATACTTCGTAATAATTAGGATTTTGGCGGCCAACTCTGATATCCCGTTTCCTGGCAATATCCCCTCCCGGATCGATCACGTAGACCCAATTGCCCCCAGAAGTTTGATAAAAGCCGCCGCGGGCCAGTAGCAAGGCTTCCTCCTGTGCACTTAATTCCAGTTTTACCGAAACCGTTTGCCCTCTTTTGATTCCCTCCGGTACATCAGCTGTAAAAAGCATATCCGCTTCGAAGGCACCATTTACCACTTGAGGATAAATTTTTTGAATACGCAGATTATAGGAATCTCCGGCAAAATCAAAAGAGCCTTCTTGCCCGGTAAAGATCCTGGAAATGTAGAACTCGTCAATCTGTACGCGGATCTTAAAATTGGATAGATCGTCGATCTGAGCTATTTGAGAACCTTCTACGATCAATTCTCCCAATTCAGTAGCTAATCCGGATAATTGCCCATCAATGGGCGCTTTTACGATCAGGTTGTCCAGGCTTTGCCGGGCAATTTTCAGGTTTCGCTCCATCAGGTCGAGTGAAGTTTGCATTTGTTGCTGCTGTAAAACGGCAGACATACTATCTTTGGTAATGGTTTTAGCCAATAGATCCTTGCGTCGAAGAAAGTTTTCATATTCATCCTGTGTGTCTTCGTATTCTACCTGGGAAATTGCCCCATCATCGAACAATTCCTTGTTCCTTCTAACTCTTTTGGATAAAAGGTCAATTTGGAATTCGACATTTAATGCCGTCTCCTTTAAGTTGAGGCTTTGTTGCTCCATCATCAGGCTGGTATTCCGGATCTGGTTGATCTGAGCAACTATATTAGCCTCCTGGTTCAGGTAGTTTAACTGAAGGTCCGGATTGCTAAGTTTTAAAATAGCTTGCCCTTGTTTGACCATAACCCCGTCTTCTACCAGTTTCTCTTCTACCCTCCCCCCTTCAACAGCGCCTATGATCACCGTTTTAATAGGTAATACCACCCCGGTAACGGGAATGTATTCTTGAAAAATACTTTCCTTTACCGTATCGATCAATAGCCGTTCAGACTGGACGTTGAGTCTCGACGTGCCTGCATCCCGGTAAATGGCATTCGCCAAAAATCCCATTCCCGATAAGGCTACCGCAATGATGGCAATTCGTTGCCAGGTCCATTTTTTCTTTTCTATTTTTCTATCCATTGTTTGTGTTTGGAGATTTCTACAGATTGAGATTCCAAAGTTTTACAAAACATTCTTCATGCACTCAAATCCCAATAAGTAGTAGAGCAATATTAAATTGCTTTTTTAATTAAGGAGATTTTTTCGCTGATCAAGGCGCAAAAAGCGCACATAGCCGTGGTTCTGTAAGCTTTTTGTAACGCCGAGCAGCGGAAAAAGAGCCCATCAAAAAAGATAATTTAGTGTTGCTCTACTACTAGACTTTTGACGTTAGACTCTAGAAGTTAGACTAAAAATTCTAACTAATTGACAATCAACGGAAATTTTATTTATTCTGAAAAATTGATATCCATTGAATATCAGCGTTTTGTTGTCTAAAATCTAGCGTCTAGCGTCAAAAGTCCAATCTACTACTTAACATACTAATTTAATCAAAATAACATGCCAAATCGTATTAAATACTGAATAACAACCCTTTAAACAATCCTATGCAACCTTTTAAAAAATAATGCGTCCATTCACGTACAGGAAAGTGTTCAATTTCGAACAGTCCCCGTACTTTAGGGGTTACTATTTTCAAACACCAGTAAGATGAAGAAACCAGGTACTATTTTGATCGTGGATGATGAAGAAGACATTTTACTATCCTTACGGATGCTTTTGAAGCAACACTACACTTCGGTTTTCACGGAAAGAAATCCCTACCACATCCCACGTTTATTACGGCAATATGAACCAGATATGCTGTTGCTAGATCTAAATTTCAGCAAAGGAAGTACCAGCGGAGAAGAAGGATTGAGCTGGCTCGCAAAAACCAGAGAACTAAGGCCGCAAACCCAAGTACTCATTATTACGGCCCACAGTGATGTTGCCACCGCCGTAAAAGCATTAAAATTAGGAGCAACGGATTTTATCGAAAAACCCTGGCGCAATGAGAAATTAGTGGCTACCGTCCAGTCAGCATTTGAACTGAGCCAGTCACAGCGAAAAATCGAGACTTTAGAAAATCAGCAACAGGAAATGAATAAAGCCCTGGATCAGCCGTTTCAGGAAATTATTGGGCAATCCGAAGCCATGCAAGCCGTATTTAAAACGATCACTAAAGTAGCGGCTACTGACGCAAACGTACTAATCCTGGGAGAAAATGGTACAGGAAAAGAACTGATTGCCAGAGCCTTACACCGCCAGTCTCCCAGAGCAAAAAAAGTATTTATGCCGGTTGATCTAGGTGCCATTCCCGACAGCCTGTTCGAAAGCGAATTATTCGGGCATAAGAAAGGTGCATTTACGGATGCCCGGGAAGACCGTATCGGCCGGTTTCAGGCAGCCAATGAAGGAACGCTTTTTCTGGATGAAATCGGGAATCTTTCCTTGTCTTCACAAGTTAAGTTATTACGCGTTTTGCAGGACCGGCAAGTAACTGCAGTAGGGAGTCACCAGCCTACTTCAATTGACGTACGGTTGATATGTGCAACGAATATGCCCCTAATGGAAATGGTTCAGGAAAAAACTTTCCGCCAAGACCTGTTATACCGAATCAATACTGTTGAAATTCACTTGCCGCCCTTGAGGGAAAGGTACGGCGACATCCACATCCTCGCCCAGCATTTTTTGAACTTATACGCCAAGAAATACCAAAAAGGTAAATTGCGCATGTCTAATTCAGCAATCGAAAAACTGAATCAGTACCATTGGCCGGGAAATGTCCGGGAATTAAGGCACGCCGTAGAACGCGCCGTTATCCTGAGCGAGTTGACCACCCTGGAAGCTGATGATTTCATCTTCCAGAAAGGCATGATGACCGGACCGACGCTCCCCCAAACCCTCAACCTGGAAGAGGTCGAAAAGCAATTGATCGACCAGGCCTTAAAGAAAAACCAGGGCAATATCACTAAAGCAGCTAAAGAATTGGGATTGACCAGAGCGGCTTTATACCGAAGGATAGAAAAGTTTGAACTATAAATTACTATGCTAAAAATACTCCGTACCCGAATCCTGCTTCATATTATATTTGTTTGTCTGTTAATTTCTGTAGCAGCTTACCTATTTACTACCGACCAAGATTTACTTGCGGCGATCGCCATTTTATTCGGAATCATTTCGGTCATTAACCTTTTTAAGGTTGTTACCAAAACCAACCAGGAACTGGCGGATTTTCTAATGAATATCAAATACGAGGATTTCAGCGCCACTTACTCCCTTAAACACCATACTCTTGATGAACAAGCGCTACGCCAATCCTTCAACATTATTACCGATAAGTTCAGGTCAATCCGCCGCGAAAAAGAACGGCAATATCAGTACCTGCAAGCAATCATCGAAAACGTAGATACCGGGTTGATCTGTTTCGACGGCGACGGCAAAACCATCATGATGAACCAGGCACTTAAGAAAATGATCCACAAGTCTTATCTGCCTTCTTTCCAATCGATTCAAAAACTGGACGAGCGGCTCTACGAAGCAATTGTTTCGGTCACTCCAGGCGAAAGAAAACTTTTCAAGTTTAACATCAACAATGAAGTCCTGCAGCTCGCAATGGTTAAAACCATCATCAAAAACAAAGACACTGAGCTCCATTTATACGCACTGAACAATATTCACCCGGAATTAGAAGCCCAGGAAATGATCTCCTGGCAAAAGTTGATCCGGATTTTAACCCATGAGATCATGAATTCGGTGACACCGGTAGTTTCTCTAGCGGCCACAACGGATCAATTACTGGTAAGCTCACAAGAGCTGGATACGGAAACCAAAGAAGATGTTCACCTGGCTATCCAAACCATACAAAAGCGCAGCGAAGGACTATTACATTTTACGGATACCTACCGCAAATTGACCAAAGTACCTCCCCCAAAATTGAAGCCAACCAATATGATTCAATTGATTGAAAGGCTTACCATTCTTTTCAAACCGCTTTTGGACGAAAAACACATTGAGCTCGTCAAGCACTTTCCGGAAAATATAGAAACCATTCAAGTCGACCCTGAGCTTTTAGAGCAAGTATTGATCAATATCCTCAAAAATGCCTTCGAGGCGGTCGACGGCCATCCCGATGCTAAAGTCGGGATCAGTTTATTCCAGGAAAAAGAAGGTATTACGACTATTGAAATTGCGGATAATGGTCCGGGCATTCCCGAAGAGGTGATGGAGAAAATTTTCATACCTTTTTTTACGACTAAATCCAACGGTTCAGGCATCGGATTAAGCCTCTGCCGGCAGATCATTCATTTACATAAAGGTAATCTTAAGGTACGGTCAGAGAAGGGGGAAGGAACGGTATTTACCATTGTGCTGTAGGTGAGTACTTAAATTCTTGATCTGATTGTAGAGGGTTGGGGTACAGATGTACCACAATGCTAAACATACAGTTTTTTCATTTTTATTGTTTTTTTATTTTATTTTTAATATTATTTATTTTAACTAGACTTTTGAAGCTAGACTCTAGAAGTTAGACAAAAAATTCTAACTAATTGATAATCAAGGGGAGTTTATTTATTCTGAAAAATTGATATCCATTGAATATCAGCGTTTTGTTGTCTAA
>CAZHNG010000242.1:0-10857 GCA_964533785.1 uncultured Saprospiraceae bacterium
GCGAATTTTGCTGCTTTAAGTCTCCCGACCATAGCCGTCCACGTAGGGCCCGCCTAGGCCCATTGGCGTCAGTTAAAAATTAACATATATGAATAAATTATCTTTCTAGTATAAAAAAACTGTTTCGGTTAGAGTAGAAAAACATAACAACCTAAACAGCAAAAAATGAATATCAGTAAAATTACAACAAAGTTGGCACTCTTACCAATAGAAGAATTATCGTGGCAGAGTGGATTTGTCAAAATAGAAAGCCATAAAATAGGTGGCCTTTATTTTGTTCACGGCTTTTTTCAAATGATCAATAATGGTCATAACACACTTGAAAAGTGGTGTGAGCAATTGTACAGATTATCAAATTGTTTGATACGTAAGCAGTCTTTACAGGGCAAACTTCAATTTGTTCATGTGCGTTTTTGTAAGCTTCTACTTGAGTGTGTAATGCGCCAACAAGTTTTAGGCAAAGCAACTTTTGAAAATGGCTGTGACCTACTTCAAAGCTTTCGCCGGGTATTTATCGAAGATTCAAGCTGTGTTACACTTCCTAAAATGCTGCGAATATTTTTCCCGGGAAGTGTCAACCAAGTTGGTCAAACCTCTTCGGCGCGCATCCAGTTAAGGTTAGAGTTGAACAGTGGTCATTATAGTCATTTTGACTTGGAAGGTTATCGGGATAATGATCAAAAGTTCTCCCCCAATATCTTGAAAGATTTGTTAGCCGGGGACTTAGTGATACGAGATTTAGGATATTGGGTCATTGGTGTGTTCAGGAAAATAGATCTTGCAGGTGCTTTTTTTCTGTCTCGCTTTAAATATGGCAATACTATTTATGAAGTTGATGATAAAGAACAAATTGATTTATACGAAGCATTAAAAGAGCTGGATAAGCAAGGAATAACCATATTGGATAAGCAAGTATTACTTGGTAAGGATGACCAGCTTCCCGTTCGATTAGTGGCTATCAAGTGCTCAAAACCGGTTGCGGATACTCGAAAGAAAAAAGCTAAAAAGAAAGATAGCAGAGTTCAACAGCGTTCAAAACAGTATATTTATTTGCTGGAATGTACCATTTTTGTCACTAATGTAGAAGAACAAATATGGGAACCTCGGCACCTTTTGAAGGTTTACGGATATAGGTGGCAGATTGAAATGATCTTTAAGTGCTGGAAAAGTAAATTTAAATTTGCCCATCTATTTAAAAACAAACATTCTATGTCCCCTCCAAGAGCTATCATTACTTTTTACTTACTGCTGTTATATCTAACTTGCTTTTTTGTAAAAGCTTACAATTTTTTTCTTGTAGCTATTTATAAAAAGACTAATAAGATTCTGAGCATGCTTAAGTTCGCTGACTATTTCAAACAGAATTTTCAGCAAATCATCCTAGAGCCTGAACAAATACTCGCTCAAGACTTGGATATGCTGGCTCAGTATTATACTCAAGATAAACGAAAAATTAAATCACATTTAGAATTATTGTATATGTTAAATACTGACTGACGCCAATGGCCTGAGGCGGATGCCACTTGTAGCCGTTTGATGATCCCGCCGAACAAGTCTAATGTTAATGAAGTAAAAAAGAATCAAAAATTATTTCAGTTTTACTTTGCTAACATCATTCCTTTAGTCAGAAAAAACGCTATTCTTTCTCTTGCTTCGGGTGTGGAATAGTGTCCTAACAATTAATACACGAATAGTGCAACGAAAATGTGCGCTCAAAATCAATATAGTGCCAGCGGCCGGCAGGGTCGGCCATAGCCGTCCACGTAGGGCCGCCACGTAGGGCCCGTAGGGTCTGGGCAGGTTAAGCGTTAATTTGTAGTATCGAGTTAAAGAACTCTTGAAATCTTTGATTTTTCGAGACTTCGTCTCTCAAAATTTTTATTGAACCCCGCCTACACCTAAGGATTTCGGCGGGCAGGCATAGAGATATGGAGAACATAGAGTTTAAAAAGAAAAAATTGAAATTTTTTCTTTTTAGGCTCCATGCTCTCAAACGTTTGCCCAGGCCCATACGGGCCCCACGTGGCGGGCCCTACGTGGCTGGCGGTAACGGTAGGCGGGGACGCCAGACTACATGAGTTTGATTATAAACGTTTTGCGTGTGTTTAATTTTGTATTCTTAATTACATCATACAATTATGTTTTTTATGAAAAAATACATTTTATTAGTTGGATTAGCATTCGGTATTTGGGTAACAGGACTTGCCCAGGAACTTCGCCTGAATGGCTACTCCGGTTACGTCTTTGATGATCAATTCGAAACCTTCAATAGCGATATTAGTTTCTTAGATGGAACCATTCGTGGCGGATATCAATGGGGAGTGGGATTGGAATACCTTCCTAGTGATTATTATGGAGTCGAATTGATGTATTACCGACAGGACACCAAAGTGCCGGTAAACTATTATGATCGTTTAATTGTGAGTCGTACCCTGGATGCTAGTATCAATTATATAATGCTAGGTGCGATGCGGTATGCTGGAACGGATTGGGTCCAAGGTTATGTCAGTCCAATGGCCGGATTAGTTATTTACGACAACAAAGACCCTCAACCCAGTGAGCCTAATAGCTATACCAGATTCACGTGGGGAATCAAGCTGGGGGGGGAATATTTGGGCATCGGACAAGGTTGGATTGAAAATGCAGATGCAGTTACTATCTGCTGTCCAGGCTATTGGGGGAAGTTTTTACCTTGGTACAGGCGGTTCCGGTGCAGGTGTCAGCACTTTTTCTACCCTTTGGCAATTCACGATAGGAGGAGGAATTACCTTCCGTTTTCCCCGTGAATAGTACCGAATTATGATTAGGGGCATATTAAGTCAACTTACAGCGTTATTATGGCACATACCATAATTTTTGACAGCGGGACTACTTCAACGGTAGGGTTCAATCGGTGGCGGATCCTCTTCGGGTTTTCTTTGACGATATTAGATAAAATGAAATGAGCATGAATCTGCCTAAGCATTTTTTTGGCGTTAACCTAACTTTAAATTTTATAAGATTAAATCAAAAATGACCGTAAAAACTACGATCAGTACTTTTTTCTTTGCTATCATTGTTTATGATGTCGTCAAGTCTAATATGTCCTAACTTCAAACTCCCGACTGAAAAGGCTCATTTTTCAACCTTCAACAAAAACTGTTATGGCTTCACTAATCCCACAATGGATTCAACAAATCGGTTCAGCTGCCGATGACAATATCTTATCTCTTTCTTTAGAATTTTCTTCCTTCATATTCGTTGGAGGGTATACCCGTGGACAACTGCCCGAAAAGCAGTCTGCTGGAGGAACCGATGGTTTTTTGGCGAGGTATAGTGCAGAAGGAGAGCAACTTTGGTTGAAACAAATCGGCTCGGAAAAGTATGATCAGATCAACGCCGTCATGGCCGATGGTCGTCGTGCTATTTATGCTGCAGGGTTTACCGAAGGACAATTGGAGGAGGCTATCGAACAACAAGGTAAAGCGTTCATCCTCAAGTACAGTACCCTTGGCGATTTGATCTGGGGGAAACAATTCGGGAAGAGGTCTAGTATAAAGGCACTAGCGGCCGACCTAAGGGGTAACCTCCTATGCTGTGGGACTACCTATGACAGCCTAGATGGCGGTCCACAACCTGGCGATTTCCAGGTATTTGTTGCAAAATTTGATCCACAGGGCAATCAACTGTGGCTAACACAATTAAGGGACACTGCAATGATTTATGTAGAATCTATCTGCGTAGACATACAGGATAACGTATACATTGCAGGATATTCTGACGGCGATTTTGATAGAGAAGCGGATGTGGTGCGGTCTGATGGTTACATCGTCAAATTCAACGCCACGGGGCAGCAATTGTGGAGCCAACAGATAGGCTTTGAGGAATCCGATACCCTCCATGCCATTGCCTGTACCCGGGCAGGCAATCTTTACGTAGGAGGGATGATCATCAAAAAGACCGGCCCCGAGCCCCAAAATACGCAGGATGATGCTTTTGTCGCCAAGTACAGTGCGCAAGGCGAACAACTCTGGCTGCAGCAATTAAGCACCTCAGGTTTTGAACACATTATCTCATTGGACGTGGATAATGAAGAGAATGTGTATGTGGGCGGCTTTACCGAAGGCCAGTTAGGAGCCGATCAACCGCAAGGAGGAGAAGATGCTTTCTTGGCCAAATACAGTCCCCAAGGCACGCAACTGTGGCTTCATCAATTTGGTACTTCCGCTAATGAAGGCGTTCAAGCCATAGCGGTTGATTTCAAAGGGGACATTTACGCTGCCGGCTATACCTACGGTCAAACCGTTGAGGGTAACGCACAGGGGAGAGGAGACGCTTTTTTGGTCAAATACACACAAGTAACTGAGCAAGAGCCTCAAGAACCCATGCCTTGGCCCGTACCAGTAGTCGCCCCCATCAATAATATACCTTTGGAACGGCCCAAATTTACCGAGCTTCTTCCGGTACAAGTACAAACCGTACTGGATTTTCTCAATAGAGCGCAAACGACCAACGACATCACAGACATCGGACAGTACAGACCTGATTTGGATCCTGCAGACCTGGCCGGTTACTCCATCGGGCCACAAGGTGCTCAAAACATACTGGATGCAAGGGCGGCACTACTTACAGGTCAATTCACTGACCTTGATGAAGTACTCGCTGTGGAGGCCATTGGAGAAGACAAGATTTTAGATATCGTTGACTTCCTTTGGTTTCCTACCGAGGAATTATTCCGCCAGGAGTTGTTTCGCGAAGTTCTGGGAGGAAATTGGGTCGTAGACTACTGGCGCTATACCCTGGAGCCGGAAGAGTTTGATCGTCTTGAGCAAACTCCTTCACTCCTGCAAGACTTTGTGAGTAGGAAAATTAACGAGATTGCAAGACAGCGCAGTGACAACTTTGTCATTGGTAGCCTTGCCGGCGCCCTTTTAGATACAACATTTTCTGATAGAGTCGAAAGCCTGACCGCCCTCATCCAGTTCGCGAGTTGGTGGTTTCGCTTTGATGAGGACAACTGGTTTTCTTTCGATCGAATCTCGGAGATCATTAACCCTTTTCTCAACTATTACAACCGACAGCCTGGTACATATATAGATCCGGTATTCTACCGAGGATTTCAAAATGGCGGCACGGTCGCAGATGGCATTTCGCCAGATGATCTCGTCGTTACGCTCAATCCCGCAGAGCGGGCCATTACTATCTGGGGAATCTCTCTATTTGACTAGTGGATCAAGACACAAATACCTGACAGCTTAACCTCATTTCTTATCTTTTGTTAACCTCATTTCTTTGGGGGTTAACGTAACTTTGAATTTGCAAATTAAATTGAGAATGTCAGTAAAAAAGCTACGACCAATACTTTTTGCTTCTTTGGTATTGTTGATCAGTTGCCAGCAAGTTCTTGATTACATATTATCGGAAGAAATACCTCCAGTTGACAAAACGAGGAAAGCAAAAATGCTGTCTGCGACCATCAATACCATTAAAACGTATAAATTATGAAACAAATCCTCATTGGCCTCCTGGTTTTGGTAGGATGTCAGCCACTTATTGCTCAAGAAGAGCAGTATCCCAAATTCTATCTTGGTTTATCTTACGGTACGAGTTTTTCTACCGGAGATTTTGCAGATACGGATATTACTAATCTGGATGCTGGTTTTGCAAAAAATGGTCGAAGATTTGATCTCTATGGAGGGTTTTTCTTGGATGGAGTCGAAAAGACAACCTTGACAGGTGTTTTTAGATATCAAACTTTTGAAACAGAGATTGATGACCTCATCGAAACGTTTAGAACCGAAAACCCTGGCGTTGAACTGACGGGAAGTACCGAAGATTGGCAAACCTATTCTTTTTTAGTTGGTCTTGCTTACAGAGTAGATATCGGACCTAAATTTGCTTTTTTCCCTCGCGCTGGTGTTGGTCCTTTATTTGCTACTAATCCTGGAATAACCATTAATGCGCCCAATGCAGTTATTACGAACACCTTTGAAAGAAGCTCTGATACAGGGGCAGGTGTGGGGTCTGAAATTGGAATTGGTTTCCGTACCAATTTAGGAAAACGTTTTGTGCTACTGCCCACTTTTACTTATAGCGCAGGATTTGTGACAATTAGAGATGTCAATACAATAACCGATAATGTAATCGTCACCAGTGATTATCAACCCATTATCCAGTCCTTCAATATAGGGTTATCCCTTGCATATAGATTTTACTAAATATGACTGTAGATCTCGATGAAAAAGGTAAACCGATCAGTTCACCTTTCATTTTGTTCAATTCACTCTGATTGTTACTTGAGACCGCTTCAATTTCGCCTATTTTTGATCGTGTAAAGAAGAGATGTATAACTGAACTTTAAAATAAATTTTCAACCCGTTAAAATGAATATAATGAAATCATTAAAAACCTTGTCCTTGTTCCTTGCCCTTTTTTTATTGGGCGTCAACACTGGCTTTGCGCAATCACAAGCAAAGAATCTGACCGATGAACAGAAAGAAGAATTGGCTAAAAATATGGAAGAATATTTTGAAGCACTCAATCTTTCGGAAGAACAAAAAGCTGAATTCGAAGCTGTTACAAAGAAATATGCCGAGCAGATGAAAGCCGTAAGAGACGGCGGCGGCGGGAAACTTAAAAAGTACAGAAAAATAAAGTCTATCCAGAAAAACAAAAATGCAGAAATGGAAAAATTACTTTCAGAAGACCAGTACGAGGTCTATTTGGAAAAACAAGAAGAAATGCAAAAGAAGATGAAAGAAAAACGAGGGTAATTTTTGCAATCTAAAAAGCTCGAAATGACGATGAGGCTATCTCATAAGCCAATTTCAAGGCGATAAGACCAAATAATTCACCCCGACTTTAGGCACGAACATTAAATATTAATTGATATTGTATCGAAGTCTCCAGACTTCGATACAATATCAATCGGTCTCTGACCGGAAAACGTCAGGTTCAGATCTACTTTCGGTGTCCGGCACAATAGTCGGGGTGATGAATACTCTGTAATCTAAATTTATTACCGTTTTTGTGGCTTATTTTGATACAGTCTTGCTAGTTAAAAACAACAGACATGAAAACCAAACTTACCTTCCTAAGCTTGTTGCTTTGCATATCAAGTATTTCATGTGCTCAATCCGTTAGTGAGCTCTATAAAAAATGCAGCCCCTCTGTGGTCGTTATTGAAACTCAGGAAAAGGTGAAAGACGATTATGGACAAGTCTCATATGACCAGGGGATAGGCTCTGGAGTATTAATTGACGAAGAAGGGAATATTCTGACGGCAGCCCACGTGGTGGATAAGGCAGGTACTATTAGCGTTAAATTTATTAATGGTGAAGTCGTACCTGCGGATTTGGTGCGTTCTGCCCAGGTTTCAGACGTTGCACTGATCAAATTGAGGTGGATGCCTGAAGAATATTCGGTAGCCAGGATTGCCAATTCCGATTTGGTAGAAATAGGTGATGAGGTAGCCGTCATTGGAACGCCCTATGGGTTGGAATATTCTTTATCGAGAGGTATTATAAGCGCCAAATACAGTGAAAAAACGAAGACAAGCGGTTTCACCTTCGCTGAATTCTTCCAAACGGATGCCGCCATCAATCAAGGTAATTCCGGTGGACCTATGTTTAATATGGATGGAGAGGTAATCGCCATCGTTAGCTATATCATTACGGAATCGGGCGGATTTCAAGGCCTGGGTTTTGCGGCTACTTCTAATGTCTGCAAAAAAATGGTCATCAATAATGATCGTCGATCGATAGGCGTCAACGGCTATTGGTTAAATGAAAAGCAATGTGCTGTTTTGAATGTCCCTCAGAAGCGCGCCTTGATGATTACCAACGTTTTGGATTTATCACCCGCTGATATCGGAGGACTGAAAGGCAGTAAAAC
This sequence comes from uncultured Saprospiraceae bacterium, assembly GCA_964533785.1. GTDB lineage: Bacteria > Bacteroidota > Bacteroidia > Chitinophagales > Saprospiraceae > JANQRV01. Next base: position 7,873 of record CAZHNG010000242.1, read on the forward strand.
CACGATAAATTTGTTTGGCGAAGATCTTGCCATTGGTGGAGATATCATTTTGGGGGTCAATGGCATCACGATCGATTCCGAGGAAAGTTTTGTAGAGCTGTTGCTGTCCATCCAGCATTCTGGTAACAAAGATCAGATAAAGCTGAAAATACTTCGGGAAGGAGTGATTATGGAGAAAGAAATTCTCACAAAGATAGATTAGTAAGTAGTGTAGCTAAATTATGCTACACTACTTAATTTTAAATTTGAAATTAAAATCAAAAATGACTGTAGAAAAGTTACGATTAATGCTTTTTGCTTCTTTGGTATTGTTGATCAGTTGCCAACAAGTTCCTGATTACATCTTATCAGAGGAAATTACCTCCAATTGACAAAACGAGGGCAGCAAAAGTGCGCTCTGCTTTCTTTGACTTGAATAATGGATTAACTTAAAAAAACCGACAACTATGAAAATTTTCATTCTCATAACTGCCATCATTGAATTATTGGCCGGAGTCATTTTATTTTTTGCGCCTCAATTAATTCCTGATCTAGCGCAAGGACCAGGGAGTCATATGGCAATGGGGCGTATGTTTGGAGCAGCCGCAATAGGCTTGGGAATTTTTGCATTTCAAGCATGGAGAAATTTCGGGCATGAAACCTTAGTAAAGACCTTTCTTTCTTCTTTTTTGATCTTCCATATAGGCGCGGTTATTTCCATCCTGGCGAGTTTTATGGCTGACGTTTTTGCCAGTCCTATAGCAGCTATATTGCATCTGGTATTGGCTATTTTTACAGCCTATTTCTTGTTTAAAAATAATTTGGTGAATGTACCAACGGTAAGGAAAATCTTAATTGGAGTGGGTATAGTCATTGGAACATTTGGAGTGCTGCTTGCTTTGTTGCCCAATATTTTACATCAGGCAGGTTTGCATCCGGATTACGCCGAATCCAAAGAATATGATTTAAAAGGCAAAAAAGCACTTATCATTACCACAAGTCATGATGTATTACATGCCGTAGGAGAAACAACGGGTAATCCGACAGGGGTTTTTGGTTCAGAGATGACGATTCCGTATTATGAATTTCTCGATGCAGGCATGGAAGTAGATGTGGCGAGTATTAAGGGTGGAGAGATTCCGATAGACCCACAGTCATTTTATTATTTTTTAAAAGACGAAGCAGATAACCGTTTTCTAGAAGACGAAGAGTTTCAGGCGAAAGTCAAAAACTCTCTCAAAATTGATGATGTGGATTTCACTAAATACGATGCCATTTGGATGGCCGGTGGTTGGGGAGCAGCCTATGATTTGGGGCAATCAGAAGTATTGGGTAAAAAAGTGAGTGAGGCCTATTATGCTGAAAAACCAATTATTGGAAGTGTTTGCCACGGTGCATTAGGCTTTATCCAGGCTAAGGATACTTTAGATAATTATTTAATTACGGGTAGAACAATGACAGGAGTAACGGATAGACAAATACAACAATTTGGAATCACTTTAACACCTCTTCACCCGGAAACAGAAATGCGAAAATTGGGGGTAAACTTTAAAAGCAGTACTGGCAATTTTGATTTTCTTGAAACTTTGACGGTGATTGATGAAGAAAGAAGATTTGTCACGGGGCAAAATCAAAACTCGAGTCATGAGACGGCACAAAAGATAATGGGAATTTTGTTGGAGAAATCTCAGAAACCAGTTTTGGATTAAGTAGGGAAGACGCTTTCTACTATTGCCGACTTTCACATTCAGCGAATACTTCAAAAAAAAATAACACCTAGTACTATGATTCATTCTATTTCCAATTTAGTTTTTGAGGGCGGTGGCGTTCGAGGTATTGCCTACGGAGGGGCGTTGGAGGCATTAGCAAAGGCAGCATTGCTTCCCAAGATTCAACGGGCAGCGGGTACCTCTGCGGGTGCCATCACTGCTTGTTTAGTAGCCTTAAAATATTCTGCCGTTGAGATCAGCAAAATTATTGCCCATATGGATTTGGCTTCTTTTGAAGACAAGGAGCGAGAGTTCAGAAGACTGAAAGATTTTGGCATATACGAAGGGCAGGTTTTTTTGGAATGGATAAGCGAATTGATTGCCGATTCTCCCGTGGGGCAAGGCAAGCCTGACCTTACTTTTGAGGAATTGGTTAGTCGTCAAGGCTTGGAATTGAAAGTATATGCCACGGATCTTTTCACCCGTTCGCTGAAAGAATTTTCTCCAACCGCTACCCCGACCGTTCCTGTAGCCGAAGCGGTGCGTGCATCGATGTCTATTCCATTATATTTCGATGCCTGGCGATTCTCTAATGACAACCCGGATGATCATTTTTATGTAGACGGTGGGGTGTTGTATAACTACCCGATCGGTGCTTTTGACGACCTCGAAAATGGTCAGGTCAATACCGAAACCTTAGGCTTCCAATTGGAGAACCTAAGTGAACCGGACATCTACACTCCCTTCGATTATGGGGACTTAGGTAAGTACACAAAAAGTTTACTGGAGACGCTCATGTATACTCAAAGTGTGGCACTGACAAAAAGTGCCGCGGATGTTGCCCGTACAGTCAATGTCGATTATTTAGGGGTGGGGGCTACAGATTTCGAAATTGATAATGCTACTAAGAATAAGCTGATCCAGAGCGGTTGGGATGCCACCCTAGCTTTTTTACAACAGCAGGGAATAGATACTAATGGTTGGGGAATACCGACTTTATTGGACGAAGAAAGTCAGGAGACTTCCAGAGTGTTGTCGTAGGGTTTAGGTTATTAGACTTGTCTAAACGATGTCTTCAAAAGTTAAAACGGGTCTTTTCATCTATATCATTCGAATTTTTCATCGCTTAGCGGTGCTAGGCGGCTTCAAAATTAGAAATGATATAAATAAAAATACCTCATTCCTGCCTGCTCACCGCAGCTAATCTGTATACACGCAATTTTATTTAACTTTTGAAAAAATAAACAAATATTAACGAAATGAAAACCAACTGTTCAAATGAGCAAAACCAGTAATT
>CAZHNG010000243.1:0-7218 GCA_964533785.1 uncultured Saprospiraceae bacterium
TTAGAATTTTTAGTCTAACTTCTAGAGTCTAGCGTCAAAAGTCTAGGAATAAATAAAAGGTCGAAAAAATAAGCTATTTCGATTTTTAGTTGGTTGCTGGTTTTTATTACTAATCCCCGCAAGATATCGTTTGACTTGACAACGATACAAAATAAATACTTAAGTAAGAAAGCATACTCTTTGGGAAAACAATAATAGACTTACCTATGAAAAGGATCCACTTTTTCCGGATTGCAATTTTGCTGATAGGGATTAACATCCTGATAATCCTCTTCGCGCCCTCTCTTTTAACGGTTTCCCTATCTTCCACTTCCAACATTCCGATAGGAAATTTTATCATTTGGGCTGGCATTATTGCGCTTCCTTGTGCCGTGTTGTCGGGGATACGGAATATATATCGGCCTGAAAACAGTAAAGACGGGGTGTACAACTTCTTACTGAAAGCCTTAATTTTATTATCAGGATTATGGGGAATAGTCGGATACTTTTTATCAGGAAATTGGGCATTTACTTTTAAAAATGACCCTCAATCTTCGGCAATATATTGGAATTATGTCTATTTCATTGTAACAGCTCCAATAGGAGTGGCCTTGATCTACGGCATCCATACTTTGGTAGTAAAAATGTTGGAGACAGGAAAAAATTAGCTTTAAACTCGACTACTTACTACTTCGTCATCTTATAAAACCAAGGTTTGAGTACAAAGATGGAAATAAATCATTGTTGCTTATTTGTTTGCGTGTTTATCTGTTTATGCGAAAGTCGCTTGAAATGAATAAACAAATAAACACATCAACACGTAAACAAGTCAGTTCTAGATAGCATGAATTGTTCTGTGTAATATTAAATAGAAAATAAACCAGTTAAACATAAATTATGAAGAAATTAACAATCCATGTATTTAGCCTTTTTTTCTTAACTTCCTTTTGCTTTTTACAGGCACAGGAAAGCCTGGTTTTTTAGCTTCGGTAATGTAGATGTACGCATTCAATCCTTTGAAGAGGGTAAGCTGGTAGTTGAAAATTTGGGTACTCGTCCAGTTCCTATTACGCTAAGAAAAAAATTTACGGATGGTAAAGAGGAAGTTTCGGATTGGTCAGCAAAAACCTGGGAAGAAGATAATACTTGTACCATCAATTTACCAAGGTATAAAGAAATTACGGCTATTGCCGTTAATTATAATGTTCCGGATGCTGAATTATTTAATAATTATTATCCTTCTTTGAAGGATCAATACGGTGACTTTATTGTACTCGAAGATATTTTGGGAGAGTATAAACTCAATCAATATCCGGTATCTGCATTCGTCAAAAAGAAGAATGATCTGCTGTTTTTTGAGATTCCTGCAGCCGGAATGGGCAGTTACATCCTTCCAAAGTCGGGGGATAGTTTTGAAAGTCTCTCCGGAAGCATGAAGCTGGAATTTCAAAAGGAAAATGGCAAATACGTAGGGATGAATATCCAGGTGTCAGGGATGCAACTGACTGCCGCGAAGCAGTAGGTGTCACCTAGCCAAAGGTGTGACTTTCCTGAAGGTTACCCCTTTGGTATACAACAAGCCAGTGAATGTCAGGGCGCTGATCCCGGCAACGGCAAACCACAACACCTCAAAATTCCATATACTGGCGATTTGCATGCCCACCGTAGGTGCCAGAATGTGGGCAACGGAATAGATCATGGTGTACAAACCCATATATTCTCCCTTATTTCCTTTGTCTGAACGTTCCATGGCGAGGCTTGATAAGAAAGGTAAGGTAAGTATCTCACCAATTGTAAGAATGATCATCGCCACCAATGCTACCACAAAGGACCAACCAAGTATATTAAAAGTTAAATAGGCCAACCCTACTACCAGTGCCCCTACAGCCGTAGTGAACAGTTTTGACCACCGCTTTTCGATGCTGTAGATCAAAGGCATTTCCAGGATGACGATCAAAAGACAATTAAATGCCAGCAATTGCCCTATGCCGGATTCTTGCAGGCCGAGATGCTCTTTCAAAAACACCGGAAGGGTGGTAAACAATTGAAAAAAGCCACTGCATTGAGTAATACGAGTAACAAGAAAAAGAGGTAGTCCCGGTCCCGGTAAGGAGAAGCGCCTTTGTTAGGGCTGGTTTTAGGTACAAGCTGGTGTGCTTTGGGTTGCAATAATATCTCCGATCGCCGGCCCAATGGCCATACCGAGATTAATAGCCAGCCTTTGTAAGCCCAACGCCCTTGTTCTGTTGTCAGAACTGCTGTAAGCAGCGATGGCAACAAAATTGGCCGGCCGGAAAGCATCCCCGATCGCACTGGTAAAGAAAATAACCACACAAACCGTGAGAAAGGTCTGTGCTTGTAATAAAACCAAAAACATCAAACCCTGAACGAATAGTGCCCAGAACATAACCGGATAATACCCAACCCGGTCGGTTAATTTTCCTCCGGTAAACGTACCGGCCAAAGCACCAAAACCAAAGCAACTCATTACTATTCCCGTTTGCGGCAGGCTGAAGCCTAATTCGTTCCGAAGGTAGATGGATAAAAAAGGAAGTACCATCATGCCACTCCTATTGACAAGCATAATGGTAGAAAGCACCCAGATGTCCCTTGATAATCCACCAGAGGAGCTTTTGTACAGTCGAATGGTCCTGGCTAGCATTATCGTAACAATTTAGCTCTCCTTTTTACAACTTTTACATCATACAAGTTCCTTGAATATTAAAATTGGTGTGCTTTAGTACTGTTGAAGTCTTTTTTCGAAACTTCGTCTTTCGAATTTTTAATTGAAACCCGCCAGTTATGGCATGCCGCGTTGGGCATGTAGGGTATGGGCAGGCATGGGGCACCTGGATTGCATAAGAGTTTCTTCAATTCTTATTTAAGCGTTCGGTCTGTTCCGCGATAGATTACCCCTAATTTGTTTATTATCAGTTTTTTGTAGTCTAGTGGGAACCACTAGCTTCTAGTTTCTAATGTCTAGTTTCTTTTTTTAAGCAAAAAATATCGTAATTTTGCGAACGAACGTTCATTCGTATGAAAAATCTAAATAATTATTTGCAAGGTAAATGGGTGCCTCACGAAGGTGAGGGTATTTCCCAATTTGATGCCGTAACCGGTGCACTCATTGCAACCTGCGGAAGTGAGGGATTGGATTATGGCGCAATAATGGATTATGGCCGTGCCGTTGGCGGACCGGCTTTGCGCAAAATGACTTTTCGGGATCGTGGTCTGATGCTGAAAAAGCTGGCCTTACATCTCACGACAATAAAAGACAAATATTACCCGGTAAGTTATCGAACGGGTGCGACCAAAAAAGACAGTTGGATCGACATCGACGGAGGTATCGGGACGCTTTTTGCCTACGCCAGCCTCAGGAGACAGTTTCCGGACGAACCATTCTACGTCGATGGTCAAATGGCCCGACTTTCCAGGGAGGGTACTTTTATTGGGCATCACATCATGGTACCCAAACGAGGCGTAGCGATTCACATCAACGCCTTTAATTTTCCCATATGGGGAATGTTAGAAAAGTTGTCGGTGAACTTATTGGCCGGTGTTCCGGCGGTCGTCAAAGCTTCGGAGTTGACTTCTTTCCTTACGGAGGCCATGATCCGGGATATCATCGAATCAAAAATATTGCCGGAAGGAGCATTGCAATTTGTCGGTGGTTCGGGAGTAGGCATCCTAGATGCAGTGACCTCACAGGATGTCGTAACTTTTACGGGTTCTGCCACCACCGGGAGGATGTTGAAAACGCATGAGCGTATCATTGAAAATGCCGTGCCGTTCAATATGGAAGCCGACAGCCTCAATGCTGCTATCCTCGGAACCGATGTTACCCCTGACATGCCGGAATTTGACTTGTTCATTAAAGAAGTATACCGGGAAATGACCGTGAAATGCGGCCAGAAATGTACAGCTATCCGGCGGGTTATCGTACCAGAACATTTGATGGAAACCGTACAAATTGAGTTGGGAAAACGCTTACAAAAAACAACGATCGGTAATCCTCAAAACGAAAAAGTACGAATGGGGCCCTTGGTCACTCGCAAGCAAATGGAGCTCGTGAAGAGAAGAGTAGAAGCGTTGGCGAAGGATTCTGAGCTGGTTTATGGCGACTTTGACCAGTTTGAAGTGGTTGGTGCCGACAAGAACAAAGGGGCTTTTCTGTCTCCGATATTGCTGCGTAATGATGATCCTTTCCATCGTCTGGGATCTCATCACATAGAAGCATTTGGCCCGATCAGCACTATTATGGCTTACCACAATATGGAAGAAGCCATTGAATTGGCAAATATGGGTAAAGGGTCTTTAGTGAGCACCATTGCTACCTATAGCCCTGAAGTTGCCCGCGAATACGTAATGAACGCAGCAGCTTTCCACGGACGTATCTTGATCTTGAACCGGGAAAGTGCCAGGGAAAGCACCGGTCACGGATCTCCGATGCCGTTACTGACACACGGAGGGCCGGGCAGAGCAGGCGGAGGTGAAGAAATGGGCGGCGTAAGAGGCGTGAAACATTATCTACAGCGCACGGCTATTCAGGGGCATCCAACAATGATCACCGAACTGACGAATGTTTTTCAGGTAGGAGCAAAACAGACGGAAAAGCCCGTTCACGTTTTCCGGAAACACTTCGAAGAACTGGAAATTGGAGAAACGGTCTTTACTCATAAGCATACCGTCACGGAGACCGACATAGTCAATTTTGCGAATGTAAGCGGCGATAATTTTTACGCACACATGGATGAGACCTCTTTAGAGGGCACCATTTTTGAAAAGAGAGTAGCCCACGGATACTTCATTCTTTCCAAAGCAGCCGGTCTTTTTGTCGATCCAAAGAAAGGCCCCGTTCTACTCAATTACGGTATCGAAGATTGCCGCTTTACCAAACCGGTATATCCGGGAGCTACTATCGGTGTAAAACTGACCGTAAAAGAAAAAATCGCCCAGGAAAAGAAAGAGGAAGAAGTGCGTAAAGGTATTGTCAAATTTCTGGTCGATGTGTACGACGAAACGGGTGAAACAGTGGCTATCGCTACTATTTTAACCATGGTCAGAATGTTAGATCAAGGATAATTGAAGACTGTATTTTCATCAGCGAACCGGCATGATCGTTTTCTGTTAAATGAATAGAAGTTATAACCAACATGAATAAAGAAAACTTGGGTAGCGTAGAGGTTAAAAAAGATACTGGTGTGGCAAAGATAACCTTCAGCCATCCGGCGGGGAACTCCTTACCGGGCAAATTACTGGCAGCATTGGTAGAAGCCTTCCAGGCGGTAGGGCGGGATGAAGAAGTAAACCTGGTGATCTTACAGAGTGGTGGTGAGCGGGCATTTTGCGGCGGAGCGAGTTTTGAGGAGCTGGTGGCAGTAAGTAATCTGGAGGAAGGGAAAGCCTTTTTTATGGGCTTTGCGAATGTCATTAATGCTATGCGTAAATGCCCCAAGCTGATTGTCGGAAGAATACAGGGAAAGGCCGTGGGCGGCGGAGTAGGACTGGCGGCAGCGACGGATTACTGCATGGCCACAAAATACGCTTCCGTAAAACTGAGTGAGCTAGCTATCGGGATCGGCCCCTTTGTGATCGGGCCTGCGGTGCAAAGAAAGATCGGCTTAGCAGCTATGAGTCAGCTTGCGATCAATGCTACGGAATGGAAAACGGCCGAATGGGCGCAATCCAAGGGCCTTTTCAATGAAGTATTTGCTACGACCGAACAATTAGACGCATACATTGCTCACTTTTCCCAACAATTAGCAGGGTTTAATCCGGCTGCCATGCAGCAGTTGAAAACCGTTTTTTGGGAAGGTACGGACCATTGGGACAATCTTTTAGCTGAAAGAGCTGCAATATCCGGTGAACTGGTGTTATCCGAATTTACCCGCAATGCAATCGAAAAGTTCAAAGCTAAGGCATAGAGCTTGATCAGTATTATTACAGAAGAAATATGGATGATTGATAAATGATATCCTATCAGGTTTTCTGGATTTGACTATTCATCATCAATTTTCAACTTGGATTTTTTATCGTGGCGGACTTTTGAATTTTTAAGATAGCAGTTGTAGAAAATGATAAAATTTAGTTCCCGAAGCACTGGTGGGAACCACTAATGTCTTCCGTCCGGCATCTTAAAAAAAAGCTTTAACCAATTATGTCAATGATCAAAACCAATGTACCCATTGCTAAAGAAACGCTATTGGCAGCCTTCGAGCTCATGGCGACTGCTAAGGCAATGGCGGAACTCTATGAAGAAAATTTTAAGCTGGTCTCCAAATACGTCCATGCCACTTCCCGCGGACACGAAGCAATTCAATTGGCTTTAGCAATGCAGCTAAAAGCACAGGATTATCTTTCCGCCTATTACCGGGATGATGCCATGTTGTTAGGAATAGGTATGAGCCCTTATGAATTGATGTTGCAACTGATGGCAAAGAAAGACGATCCTTTTTCGGGCGGACGTACCTACTATGCGCATCCCAGTTTAAGGGAGCCGGATAAACCGAAAATCATTCACCAGTCCTCGGCTACCGGTATGCAAGGCATTCCCACTACGGGAGTGGCGCTGGGAATCCAGTACCGTGAAAGATTGGACTTAGACGCTTATCCCGGGGAAGATAAACCGGTGGTCGTCTGTTCTTTCGGGGATGCCTCCATTACGGAAGGAGAGGTTGCGGAAGCTTTCCAGATGGCAGCTCTGCAGCAATTGCCCATTTTATACCTCGTACAGGATAACGGCTGGGATATTTCGGCCAATGCAGCGGAAACGAGAGCACAGAATGCGGCGGAATACATTCAGGGGTTTAAAGGGATAGAAGCCTGCAGCATTGACGGCAGTGATTTCGTAACGTCCTATCTTACCATTAAAAAAGTAATAAAAAAAATAAGAAAAGAACGCAGACCTTTCCTGGTTCACGCCAACGTTCCGTTACTCAATCATCACACATCCGGGGTAAGAAAAGAATGGTATCGCGATGATCTGGAAGAGCACCAATTAAGGGATCCATACCCGATTTTCATTGATCAATTACTGGATCTGGGCATTGAAGAAAAAAGTATCCGTCATATAGAGGAGCGCGTCGGTAAAAGCGTAAAAGCTGATTTTGAAAAGGCGAAGAATGCGGAAGACCCAAGCCCGGAAGATCTTTACCAGTACGATTTTGCCCCAACTCCGGTCGTCGAAGAATCGGGTATCCGGGAACCTGAAGATGGTGAGCCCAAAGTAATGGTCGATAA
>CAZHNG010000243.1:7228-10839 GCA_964533785.1 uncultured Saprospiraceae bacterium
AATGCTTTATTAGCAGTGGAAGAGTTGATGCGGAAACACCCTGAATGCTTGCTTTACGGGCAGGACGTGGGGAAACGCCTGGGCGGTGTTTTCAGAGAAGCGGCTACTTTGGCAGAAAAATTCGGGGATGACCGTGTTTTCAATACGCCCATTCAGGAAGCATTTATTGTGGGTAGTACGGTGGGTATGTCGGCCGTAGGGTTAAAGCCCATCGTTGAAATACAGTTCGCCGATTATATCTGGCCGGGACTCAATCAGTTGTTCACGGAAGTGAGTCGTTCTTGCTATCTTTCGAATGGGAAGTGGCCCGTCAGTTGTGTAATAAGAGTACCGATCGGTGCTTATGGAAGCGGAGGGCCTTATCATTCGTCGAGTGTAGAGTCGGTATTAACCAATATTTGCGGTATTAAAATAGTTTATCCCAGCAATGGGGCGGATCTCAAAGGGTTGATCAAAGCGGCGTATTACGATCCCAATCCAGTTGTTATTCTGGAGCATAAAGGCCTTTACTGGTCTAAAGTAAGAGGGACGGAAAAAGCTCGTACCATAGAACCTGACGAGGATTATATTTTACCTCTCGGCAAAGCCAATACTTTTTTAGCGGCCGACGAGGATAAAAAGAAAAACGGAGAAAGCCTGCTGGTCGTAACTTACGGAATGGGGGTACATTGGGCGGTTAACGCAGCCGAAGCTTTTCCCGGTCAGGTAGAAGTATTGGATTTAAGAACCCTTTATCCACTGGACACTGAAAAGATATTCGCTGCTGCCAAAGAACACGGTAAAGTTTTGGTGGTCACGGAGGAGCCGGTAAACAACACTTTTGCACAGAGTATTGCCGCACGGATTCAGGAGTATTGCTTTGAATACCTGGATGCTCCGGTGAAAACCATCGGTTCGGAAAATATGCCCGCTATTCCACTGAATGAAGTATTAGAAAAAACGATGATCCCGTCGATTGAAAAAGTGGAATCGGCTATTCGCAGCCTTCTTCAATATTGATATTTTATCTTTTATGGAGTGGGACAACAAAATTTCTATTGATTTTCACAAGTCGGTTGGTTTTGAGAAAGCCAGTCGTATTGTATGTTTCAGGAAAGATATGCCTGGAAATTAAGGGTAAATTGCAGAAAAAACGTACTGACTAAAAGATTACGAGGAGGCCTTAATTTCCAGGAGTTCTTACTTATCGTCACCAAAATAAGCCAAAATTCGATCCGCTAATTCAAGTCCGATATTTGCCCTGGCTTCAAGAGTTGAGGCGCCGATATGAGGAGATAAGGATACATTAGGATGTTGCATCAACTCTTTATTTGGGGTAGGTTCGTTGTCAAAAGTGTCGATCCCAGCGCCGGCAATTTTACCGGAGTTGAGGGCATCAAGCAAATCTCTTTCATCAACTGCACCACCGTAAGAAGTATTGATGATATAAGCACCATCCTTCATTTGGTTGATTTCTGCTTCTCCGATAATCGCTTTTCCACCGGTAAATGGAATGTGGATACTAAGAAAATCAGAATATTCCAGTACTTCCTCCCATTCAAATGTTTCTACTTTAATAGAGAGGTGCACATCGTCGCTTTTGTAAATATTGATATCAATATCCGCAGCTTCGATTTTTAAATCCACCGGCATAACGTTCATGCCAAGAGCCAGGCCGATGCGGCCTACTTCCTGCCCAACTCTGCCAAAACCAATGATACCCAATGTTTTACCTCTTAATTGGATACCTTTTGAATACAAAGATTTAAATTGGAGAAAATCCTTATGCCCGTTTTGTGGCATGAGCCGGTTGGAGTGGTGCAAAAAACGCGTTAGATTGAACATGTGGCCGAAGACCAGCTCTGCCACGGATTGAGCAGAAGCGGTGGGTGTGTTCATGACTTCAATCCCTTTGCTTTGTGCATAGTCTACATCGATATTATCAAGCCAAGCACCGGCCCGGGCTATTATTTTTAAGCGTGGGCAGGCGTCGATGAGCTCTTTTTTAATCTCAGTAGCACTGCGTACGATTACCACATCGTATTCCGGCAGGTGTTTTTCCAATTCATTTTGCGGAATTTTATTGGTATTTATTTCATAGCCTGCTTCTTCCAGCAAACTTTTTCCATCCTCATGAATACCATCATTGGCGAGAATCTTTATCATGGAGACAAACTGTTTTCGGGTGAATAATTATTATTGGCGGTTTATTAAACTTGATCGCAATATGTTAACCTGGAACAAAATGGCTCTTCACGACCATACTATCCCTGAGGGCAAGTCGATTAAAGTTAGTTAGATGACAAATATAATATTTCAATCATTTTTGCTTACCAATAACAACGACAGTATACGAAACAATTTTGAGACCACCAATACTATTCCTTGGAATATTCCTGTTTCATGACGGGGAAAGAAGCAATAGAATAATGGGCAAAAGGACGGTCTGATTTCACATCGATTTGATAACGAGACATGAAACTTGAAAGAAATGCTCTAAATTCTGCTTTGACTACGTTTTTGGAATCCGGTTGTAATAAGTATCCAACGTGTTTAACCGTGCCATCTGCGTCCCAAAAAAAATGAAACCACACTTTTACGCCATTGAGGTCATATTTTATTTTTTCGGCGTATTCCTCCATGTTTTTTTGATAGTTCACCCATTTTTCGAAGGCTACGGCGAGGTTATTGTCGCACACAGCTTGTAACTGTTGGGGATATTTTTCGGTAAGAGCCTGGTAATCTTTTTCGTTCTCACCGAGCAAAAAAACTCGGGGCATGGATTGTTGTGCCTGGATGGTCAATGTAAACAATAATAGTAAACCGCTTAAGGGTAAATTAAACTTCATAGATCTTCGTTTTTGGTATTAATCGAAATTTAATGATAAATCATCTAAATTACCTACTTCCCATTGAGCAAATTCGTAATTTTGTTCTACTATGGTTATAGATCTTGTGCTTCTTATTTTTGTAGCTTATGGTTTTTACCTTGGGTTTTCCAAAGGTATTATAAAAACCGTTTTCACCGTACTTTCCTACGTATTAGGATTGATGGCTGCATTTAAGTTTGCTCCTGGAATGACAACCTTCCTGGAGTCAACTTTTAATACGACTAATCCTCTAATGTTCGTAGCGGGCTTTTTATTGTCTTTTGTTTTGACCATGATCCTGATCCGTATGATAGCCAGGGGGCTCGAAGGGGTATTACAAACCGCTAATGTAAACATAATTAATCAGTTGTTAGGAGGAGGTTTGCTCGCAGGAGTTATGATATTGGTTTACAGTATGTTGCTTTGGTTTGGTACGAATGCCCATATCATTGATGAAGAAACCCGGGCTGAAAGTGTTACTTATCCTTATCTCGAACAATATCCGGCAATGGTTTTGAGCGCCGGAAAGGCTTTGAAACCCGTCTTTAACGATTTTGCCAAAGCTTCGGCAGAATTCATGGATAAGATCAAGGGTACTGCGGAACGCTCTGAAACCAATGAACTCTTCGACATTCCGGAGGAAGAAGAGGATATGGAGTATTGACCCTGAGTTATTCTTTCCGCATTAATTTTTCCCATTTTCTTAGTACTACTAGACTTTTGACGCTAGACTCTAGAAGTTAGACTAAAAATTCTAACTAA
>CAZHNG010000244.1:0-10769 GCA_964533785.1 uncultured Saprospiraceae bacterium
CGCGCCGACCTCGATGCCCGTCGGGATAACGCCGATGCCCGCCGTGTTGATGAAAAGCTTGTCGGCACTCCCCCGCTCGACGACCTTGGTGTCACCTGTGACGAGCTCGACCCCGGCTTCGAGCGCGGCTGTGCGCATCGAGGCGGCCACCCGCTCGAGCACCTCGATCGCGAGCCCCTCCTCGATGATGAAGCCGCAGCTGAGATAAAGCGGCCGCGCCCCACCGACCGCGAGATCGTTGACCGTGCCGCAGACCGCCAACCTGCCGATATCGCCGCCCGGAAAGAACAGCGGATCGACCACGAAGCTGTCGGTGGTGAACGCGAGGCGGTCACCCTGTGCGGCAAGGCCGGCGAGGTCCAGCTTGGCCTGATCGTCGAGCGGCCGCAGCAACGGGTTGTCGAAGTGCCGCAGAAAGACAGCTTCGATCAAATCGTGCATCGCCTTGCCGCCGGCCCCATGGGCGAGCGAGATCGCGCCGCTCGGGGCAGCAGACGCACGGCTCATGAGCGGGTCGGCTCGACCGCCCGGCCGTACTGGTAGAGTGCGGCACAAGCCCCCTCCGACGAGACCATGAGTGCGCCGAGCGGGGTCTCGGGCGTGCAGGCCTTGCCGAACACCGCGCAGTGCTGCGGCCGCATCAGCCCCTTCAGCACGTCGCCACAGCGGCAGACCTCGGGATCGACCACCCGGACGGCGGGGACCGGAAAGCGGCGCTCGGCGTCGAACGCGGCATACGTGTCCCGGATCCGCACCCCCGACCGCTCGATCGAACCCAGACCCCGCCATTCGAAATGCTCGCGCAGCTCGTAGACGCGCTCGATCGCAGCCAGTGCCGCGGCATTGCCGTCGCGGCCGACCACCCGGCTGTACTGGTTCTCGACCACGGCCCGCCCGTCCCGCAGCTGGCGCAGCACCATCAAGAGCGACTGCAGGATGTCGAGCGGCTCGAAGCCGGACACGACGAAGGGCTTACGATAGTCCTCGGCGATGAAGCCATAGACCTCGGCCCCGATTACCATGCTGACATGGCCGGGGCCGATGAAGCCGTCGACGGCGAGGCCAGGGGTGTCGAGCAGCGCCTGGAGCGTCGGCACGATGGTGATGTGGTTGCAGAAGACCGAGAAGTTGCTGATACCCTCGGCCGCCGCCTGGAGGATGGTGAGTGCGGTGCTCGGCATGGTCGTCTCGAAGCCGAGCCCGAAAAAGACGACCTCGCGATCCGGGTGCGACCGCGCCAGGGCCAGGGCATCGAGCGGCGAATAGACCACCCGCACGTCGGCGCCCTCGGCCTTGGCCTGGAGCAGGCTGCCCTTGGAGCCCGGCACCCGCACCGCATCGCCGAAGGTCGCAAGGATCACCTCGGGCCGCCGCGCCAGGGCGACGCAGTCGTCGACCCGGCCCATCGGCAGAACACAGACCGGACAGCCCGGGCCATGCACGAGCTCGATGCCGTCCGGCAACAGCTGCTCGAGCCCATAGCGGTAGATCGTGTGGGTATGCCCGCCGCAGACCTCCATGATCTGCAGCGGCCGGTCCTGCGGCCGGTCGACCTCGGACATGAGCCGCTCGATCGCCGGGAGGAGCCCCCTCGCCTTTTCGGGATCGCGGAACTCGTCAATGAACTTCAAGCCCGGCCTCCCTGCGGCGGTGCCTGGGTCAAGATCCGGCGGATTGGCGCATGCTGGCGATCTCGGCCTGCATCTCGCCGAGCTCGCTCAGGATGGCCAGCGTCGCCGCGGCCTCCCGCTCGTCGATCAGGCTCATGGCAAAGCCGACATGGACGAGCACCCAGCAACCCACGAGATCGTCGAGCCGGGTCACCCCGTCGGCCACACAGATGACGTTGACCTTCCGCCGCACCCCGCCGAAATCCGCGAGCGCCAGCTTGTCCGCCGCATCCACGATCTCGATGATCCGGCCCGGAATCCCTAGACACATGCGCTCGTCAACCCTCCGATCCTGGCAGCCGCGATCGCCGCCTGCCCCACGGCCAAGCACCCATCGTTAGGCGGCAAGCGCTCGTGACACAAGACCCGCCAGCCCCGACGCCCGAGCCAGCCCCGAAGCGCCCGCAGCAGATACGCGTTCTGCAGGACGCCGCCCGAAAGGACGATGGTGCGCTCCAACAGGCCGGCATGGCGGCCGGCCTGCCGTTCCGCGAGCTCGACCAGGGCGCCCAGGAGCCCGCGATGAAAGCGCCAGGCGATCTCGCCCACAGCACAGCCACGCTCCAGGTCAGCCAGGATCTGCGGCCAGAGCGGGACAGGGTCGATGCCGGCATCGTCGACAGCCAGGCGATAGCCCGTGCCCTGCCAGAGGCTGCGCCGCTCACGCCAGAGGGCGGCCTCGAGCTCGGCCGCGGCCTGCCCCTCATAGCTCACGGCATCGCGAAGCCCGACCAGCGCCGCCACCGCATCGAAGAGCCGGCCGAGCGAGCTCGTCAGCGGCGCATTGATGCCCTGCCGCATCGCCTGAAGAAGCGTGCGCGTCCGGAGATCGTCATGCGCCGCAAAAAACGGCAGATGCCGGTAGCGTCGAAAGAGCGCGTCCAGGTCGTGGTCCGTGGCCGCGAGATGGGCGAGCGCCATCCGCCAGGGCTCGCGGATCGCCGCAGCCCCACCCGGCATCGGCACCCGGCGGAGATGCGCCAGCCGGCGAAACCCGGCATAATCGACAGCCAGGCACTCGCAGCCCCAAAGGCTGCCATCCGGCCCGTAGCCGAGGCCGTCGAGCACGAGCGCGAAGACGGGCGGGCTGGAGGCCGCGAGCCCGTGCTCGACCAGACAGGCCGCGGCATGGGCGTGGTGGTGCTGCACCTCGACCAGCTTCACCCCCAGGCGCGCGGCAAGCCCTTGACCGATCGCCCGGCTCTTGATCAGCGGGTGCAGGTCGACCGCCACCGCCTCGGGCCGGAGATCGTAGAGACGACGGTAGTGCGCGAGCGATGCCTCGAAGGCGTCGAGATTGGCCGCCTCCTCGAGGTCGCCGATATGCTGCGAGAGCACCAGCCGCTCGTCCCGCTTGAGGCAAAAAGTAGACTTGAGCTGCCCGCCGAGGGCCAGGACCTGGCCGCGCTCCAGGCCGTCCGGGGCCCGCAGCCGCAGGGGTGCCCAACCGCGGCCGAGCCGGAGATGCGTGGTCTTGGACCCATCGATGCGGACCACACTGTCGTCGACACGAACGGCGATCGGCCGGTCGTGCAGCAGCACCGCATCGGCGATTTCGGCGAAGACCCGCAGGGCCTCGCCATCGTCGATCACCTGCGGCTGATCGGTGAGGTTGCCGCTCGTCATCACCAGCACGTCCGCGCGGCCGGCGAAGAGGAGGTGATGCAAGGGCGAATAGGGCAGCATCGCGCCGATGCGGTGCTGACCCGGGGCCACCGAGGGGGCGATCCGGCCAACCGCCCGCGGGCGCAACAGGACGATGGGTGCTGCCGGGCTCTGGAGAAGGGCAGCCTCGACGGTCCCGACGAGGCAATGCCGGCGCAGGCTTTCGAGCGTGCCCGCCATCACCGCCAGGGGCTTGTCCGGTCGCCGCTTCTGCTGGCGCAAGCGACGGACCGCCGCCTCGTCGGTGGCGAGGCACGCCAGGTGATAGCCGCCGATCCCCTTGAGCGCCACCGTCCCGCCAGCCTCGAGCAGCCGCCAGACCTCGTCGCGGATGGCGCGCCAGTCCTCGAGATCGGGCCTGCCGTCGAAGAACCGCAGCGCCAGCCGCGGCCCGCAGAGGGGGCACGCATTGGCCTCGGCATGAAAACGCCGGTCGCCGGGCTCCTCGTTCTCGCGCCTGCAGGCCGCGCACAGGGCAAAGCCGGCCATCGTCGTCTGCGCCCGGTCATAGGGCGTGCCCTCGAGAATGCTCAGCCGGGGGCCGCAATCGGTGCAGTTGGTGAACGCATAGGCGAAGCGGCGATTATCCGGGTCCCGGATCTCGGCCAGGCATGCCGGGCAGGTCGCGAGATCGGGGCCGACCCCGAGGTCGCGCTCGGCACTGGCGCTCGGCAGAATGGCGAAGGGCTCGGTCAATGGCGAGGCCGAAAGCTCGGCTGCCTGCGTCACGATGCTCTCGACAGCAGCCGACACCGGGGCGTGCTCGGCAAGTGCTACGACGAACCGCTCCAGCAGCTCCGGTGCGGCCGCAGCCTCGATCACCACGGCCCCGCCGACATTGCGGACCGTACCCCTGATCCCCATGCCCCGCGCCAGGCGACAGACGAAGGGGCGAAAGCCGACACCCTGGACCACCCCCTCGATCCGCACCCGCACGGCACCCGACCGCTCGCCCGGGCTCACGTCGCTGGTGCGCGCCACCGTCAGGTCCGCACCTCGACGCTAACCAGCATGATGTCCTGGGCATTGGGATGACCCGTGTCCTCGGAGACGGTCACCTCGAGCGTCGCCCCCTCGGCCACCGTGCCCGCCGCCGCCAGGGCGAAATGCTCGGCGAAATGCTCGGCCGACAGGTGCGAGAGGGCCCCGAGCCACACCTCGACGCCGACCACCCGCATCGCCCCCTCGGCCGCCGCCACCTCCTCGATCTTGCGCATCAGCCCGCGCATCAGCGATGCCTCATGCATGATCGCCCGCCGCCGCCCGAAAGTCCGTGATGTCACCAAGGATCGCCGCCACGACAGCCGGGATCGCTGCCAGGGCAGCTTCGGAGATCGCGGCACCAGGCGCGAAATCGACCCCCTCCACCGTATGAACGACACACCGTTCAGGCAGGTTGCCGAGCACCTGGGCGAGCTCGATCGCGGCTGCGAGGCCCAGCCCGTGCGTCGAGCAGGCGAACCACGAAGCGGGCAAGGTCTCGGCTTGGACATCGATCCGCCGAACCGTACCGGGCACAGCCCCCGAGACCGCGGCATCGACCAGCACAACGGCCCCCGCCCCGGCGAGCTGCTCGACCAGAGCGGCAGCGTCACCCCGATGCTCGATCACCGTCACCCCAGGCAAACCAGCGGCCTGGACCTCGCGCGCCACGACGAGCCCGATGCCGTCATCGCCCCGATCCGGATTGCCGATGCCGATCACCAGGATGCCGTCCACGACCGGCCCGTCACTGCCGCTCGACGTTGAGCTTCAGAAAATGCGTGGCACAGGAGATGCAGGGATCGTAGTTGCGAATCGTCTGCTCGCAGCGCCACTGTAGCGCCTCGTCGTCGAGATTGCTCCAGGCCGGAATGAAGGTGCTGAGATCGTCCTCGATGCTCGGCTGGTTCTGGGCGGTCGGCGGCACGATCGTGGCCTCGAGGATGGTCCCCTCGCCGTCGATCGCGTAGCGGTGGTAGAGAATGCCGCGCGGCGCCTCGGTGCAGCCGAAGCCGACCCCGGCCCGAA
This sequence comes from uncultured Saprospiraceae bacterium, assembly GCA_964533785.1. GTDB lineage: Bacteria > Bacteroidota > Bacteroidia > Chitinophagales > Saprospiraceae > JANQRV01. The sequence goes on from CAZHNG010000244.1 coordinate 5,346, forward strand.
CCTCGAACGGCACCGACGGCCGCTCCGGCTCCTCGTAAGCGCCGATGAGCCGCAGCGCCTCGTCGCAGGCGTAGAGCACCTCGACACTGCGGACGATGATACTGCGATAGGGATTGCGGCATGCCGCCTCGTCGAGGCCGGCCGCTGTCGCGGCCTCGCGGGCGAGCGGCGAGAGCCTCGCCGCGTTCAGGCTGAAGCGGGCAGCCGGGCCCACGAGATAATGCCCGCGCGCCCGCATCCGTGCCTGAAGGGCCGTCGAATGCGGCACCTGATATTCCTCGACATGCGCGTCGAAGTCCCGGACCGCGATGTCGAGCCCCTTGGTCGAGACGAGCCTGCCCTCGTTCATCGGATACTCGTCGGGGTGTGACAGGGCGACCAGCTCGTAGTCCCGCTCGCAATCCGGAAAGTCGAAGCCCGCCACCCAGCGCACGGTCTCGAGCGCCGCGTCGCGGGCCCGCTCCAGCGTCGCCACGAGCGGGGCGAGTTCACGCTTCCTCGGCACCCGGTAGAAGCCACCGACCCGGACATTGATCGGGTGGATCTCCCGCCCGCCCAGGAGGTTGACGATGTCGTTGCCGGCCTTCTTGAGCTTGAGGCCCCGCTGGACGATCGCCGCATGGTCCCGGGCCATGTCGATAACCCCGGCATAGCCCAGAAAGTCCGGCGCATGCAGCATGTAGACGTGGAGTGTGTGGCTCTCGATCCACTCGCCGCAATAGAGCAGCCGGCGAAGATTGCGCAGCGGCCCATCGACCGTGACGCCGAGCGCATCCTCCAGCGCATGACAGGCACTCATCTGGTAGGCGACCGGGCAGATGCCGCAGATCCGTGCGGTGATGTCGGGCGCCTCGCTGAACGCCCGGCCGCGCAAAAAAGCCTCGAAAAACCGCGGTGGCTCGAAGATGCGAAGATTCACCTCCTCGACCACCCCGTCGCGCATCCTGACATCGAGCGCCCCCTCGCCCTCGACGCGCGCCAGGTAGTCGACCTTAATCGTCTTTTGCGTCATGCGTCTCGCTCTCGGCGCGGAAGGCTTCGGCATAGGCGTTGAACGTGCGATAGGCCCGCTGGATGCTGCGACTGTCCTCGCCCAACCCCGCCCACCAGCGGCTGAGTGCCGCCGTATTCGGCGTCTCCATCGGCCCGTGGCAGCCATAGCAGCCGCGATCATAGGCGGGGCAGATGGCATCGCAGCCGGCCCGCGTGACGGGCCCCAAACACGGCGTGCCATGCGCCACCATCACGCAGACCGTGCCCCGCCGTTTGCACTCCATGCACACACTGTAGCCCGGCAGGTCCGGCCGCCGGCCGTGCAGCAGCGCCGTCAATGTCTCGAGCAGCTGGAGCTTGTCGATCGGACAGCCCTGCAGCTCGAGATCGACCGTCACGTGTGCGGCGATCGGGGTCGAGGTGGCAAGCGTGCTGATATACTCGGGCGAGGCGTACACGATGCGCTTGAAGGCCTCGACATCGCCCGAGTTGCGCAAGGCCTGAATACCGCCCGCGGTCGCACAGGCGCCGAGCGTCACCAACACCGTCGACTGGGAGCGGATCTCCTGGATCCGCCGGGCATCGTGCGCCGTGGTCACCGAGCCCTCGACCAGCGACACGTCATAAGGCCCGGCCACGAAACCCCGGTTCGCCTCGAGAAAAACCGCGATCTCGACCTGGCCCGCAATCGCCAAGAGCTCGTCCTCGAGATCGAGCAGGCTCAACTGACAGCCGTCGCACGACGCGAACTTCCAAACGGCGAGCTTGGGCTTTGCGACAGTCGCCATGCTAGATCTCGCTCCTGGTCACCAGCCGGCCGACCCGCTGCCAGCTAAACACCGGGCCGTCCTTGCAGACATAGTTGGGCCCGAGCTGGCACCGCCCGCAATGGCCGATCGCACATTTCATGTTGCGCTCCATCGAGACGAAAATCCGCTCCGCCGGCACGCCCAGATCCTCGATGGCCATGGCGGCGAAACGAAGCATCACCTCGGGACCGCAGAGCAGGGCCATGGTCCGGGCCGGGTCGACCCGCACCCGCGACAAGAGATCGGTGACCACCCCCACATGCCCGTGCCAGTCCGGCGGCGCATGATCGACCGTGACCTCGACCTGGATCTCCCCCGATCGCTCGAGGTCACGGATCTCGTCCCAATAGAGCAGCTGATCGGGACTGCGGCCACCGATCAGACAGGCGACGTTGCTAAACCGCTCGCGCTGGCGGCGCAGCTGCAAAAGCGCCCCGCGCAAGGGTGCCAGCCCGACGCCACCGGCAACGACCAGCACATCCTGACCCGCGCACCGGGCCAGCGGCCAGGGCTGCCCGCAGGGCCCGCGCACGCCGATCTGCATGCCGGGCTCGAACCGGGTGAGTGCTGCGGAGACCGGGCCCACAGCGCGCACCGTGTGGGTCAGCCAGGGATCGTCAGCATGGCCGCTGATGCTGATCGCCACCTCGCCCACCCCGAAGGCGTAGAGCATATTGAATTGCCCGGGCGTGAACGCGAACCCGTCCCTGGGCTTCTCGAGCTCGAGCGTGTGCACCCCCGTTGTCTCCACACGGTTGCTGTGCACCCGCAGGAATCGCGGCAGCCAGGGGCTGGCCGCAGCCGCCGCCACCGGCCTCGCCGCAACGCCAGGCTCAGCCATCCGGCATACCGTAGACATCGGCGAGCTGCAGCCGCGCCGAGCGCAGCCGCGCCATGAGCTTGGGCGTGAATTTCATCATCAACCTGTAGCCGAGCTCGTGGTCCGCCTCGCACTTGCCGCGCAGGCACACGGCATCGAAGCCGATCGCCCGGGTGAGCGTCACGGCCCGCGCGTCGAAGGCCCAGCGATAGGGCGGAATGAGCCAGGAAACACCGAGCTCGTCATCGTCCTTGAGCGTGCGGATGGTGGTCGCCCCCCGCCCGCGGATCGCCATCTCCAGCGCCACCGTGCCATGCCGGACAAGATAGAACTGATCGGCAGCGTCACCTTCGCGAAAGATGTACTCGCCGGACTGGAAGATGACATTCTTGGCACAACCGGCAATAACAGCCAGCTGCTCGTCATTGAGCCCCTTGGTGAACGCGTGGGTCTTGAGCAGTTCCTGGATGTCACGCAACATGACCCGTTCCTATGGATTGGCCTGATCCGTGCCACGGATCGCGGCCGCCTCCGCGGTGAGGTCGATGCCGACCGGGCACCAGGTGATGCAGCGACCACATCCGACACAGCCGCTGGTGCCGAACTCGTCGTGCCAGTCGGCGAGCTTGTGGGTCAGCCACTGCCGATAACGCGACCGCGCCGAGCGGCGCACGCTGCCACCGACCAGATAGCTGAAATCGAGCGTGAAGCAGGAATCCCAGCGCAGCCAGCGCTCGGCCTCGACCCCCTCGAGGTCCGAGCGGTCCTCCACCGTGGTGCAGAAACAGGTGGGACAGACCATGGTGCAATTGCCGCAGGTGAGACAGCGACCGGCGACGTCGTCCCAGCGCGGATGCTCGAGATTGCCCTGCAGGAGATCCTTGAGGCCGTCGGTCTCCAGCACCCGCCCCATCTCGGCCGCCGCCCGCGCGACCACCGCATCCGCCAGCTGCCGATCGCCCGCCTCGGCCTCGCGCAGCGGCAACTCACGCAGGAGCTCGCGCCCCACCTCACTCCCGGCCTCGACCAGAAAATCGTGGCGTCCCGCCTCGATCAGCTCGGTCAGCGCCAGATCATAGCCCGCCTCGGCCCGGGGGCCTGTGCCCATCGACACACAAAGACACGTCCCGCCGGCCCGACCACAATTGACCGCGACGATGAACGCCCCCTCCCGCCGCTCCCGGTAGGAGGGGTTGACGACATGGTCCTCGAGAAACGTGCGGTCCTGCACCGCGATCGCCGCCAGATCACAAGCCCGCACGCCGAGAAAGGCAAAGCGAGGTGCCGCCTCTTCCTCCGGCACGAGGGCGAGATCGGCCCCGTCCCGCCGCACCCGCCAGAGCCGCCGCCGCGGCGGATGCAGATAGCGCTTCCACGACTGCGGCCCGACCGTATGGCCGAAGAACGCCCCGTCCTCGCCCGCGACGAGCCGATACCGGCCACCGTCCTGCTCGTCCCGCCAGCCAACCGGCAGCTGCTCGATGGACTCGATCTCCTCGAGCACCACCGCCTGCTGCTCGACCACCGGCCCGATGACCCGATAGCCCCGCCGCCGGAGCGCATCGACCAGCACCTGCAGATCGCCCGCAGCCAGAAGCCCGGTCGCACCCCCATCGAAGTGCACCGCCCGCTCCCCGTCGTTCTCGGCTGACCGCAGCATCGCTGACAGAGTCTATCGCCCAGCCTGAAACGCCGCAAGCCATAGCCGCGACGCGGCCGGACCGTCGTCCGCTCAGCCGGCTGCGGTGGCGAAGAGGGCGGGGACGTGGTCGCTGTCCTGCGGCCGGCCCTCGGTCGGGCAGCCAAAAAGCGCTGAGGTCGCAGGTCACGAGAGAAGAGCGCGGGAAGGCAGCGCCTTCCCGGGCTCATCCGGTCATTTGGGTCAGTCGCAGTTCGGGGCGCTGCCGCCTAGAACGACCAGACGCGCGCCTCTTCGTCCAGCATCGCCGCCGCCATGTCGGGCGGGCTGGCGACGCCCACACCCTCGAGCAACACCTCGGGCCCCTCGCCCCGTCCGGGGAGATAAATGGCGCAGACTTCGACCGTCCCGCCTTGCTGCATGATCGCCTGCATCAATCCCTGCGGGCTCGCACCCTGCGGCGGCTGCGCCGCCGTCGCCGTCTCGGGCGCCTCCCGCAAGCCGAGATCACCCCCAGGCCCGCAGAGCAGCATGTGCACCTCCGCCCCCTTCTGCACCGCCTGCATGGTCAGGACCATCGCCATGAGCTGCGTCTGCGGCTCGGCCGAGGTCACCACCGTCACCAGCCGATCACTCTCCGCCTGCGCCGCACCGGCCATCACCAGCATCGCACAAGCCGCCAACAAGCTGCGCTTCATCATCTCTCTCTCCATCATCACTTTCGGGAAGACCGACAGGAGCACGCCACACCCGGCGCAGCTCGCAGGCCGAAAGATCGCCGCCCCCGGGCCGAACCCGACGCCGCTGCCCTTCCGACAGGGTCACTGACGCCTCCATAGGCCGATCGGATCGCCACCTCAGTGACTTCGTCACCAACGCCCCACCTTTTCGGACCACGCCGCCCGCGCCGACCACAGCCAGCCCCAACCCCAATGGCCATCGCGTAGCCTTGTTAGACAGCACGAGTAACCAGGGGAGGCACTGCCTCGCCCTTGGGCCCCTCCGGTCTTGGCCCTCGTCGGTTTGCAGGCCATGGCGAGGATGCGCGGGGCTGCGGGCGCTTGTGCTTGAGTGGCGACGCTCGGCGGGCGACGCGATGCCGTGACCGCCCCCCCGCCGGCTCAACCGCCGCAGGCCTCCTGCCGCTCGATTGGCAGGCCCAG
>CAZHNG010000245.1:0-7641 GCA_964533785.1 uncultured Saprospiraceae bacterium
GGCCCGTTACCAGTTACTTTTGAAGGAAGATGAGTTGACAAGCGTGTTTACCGGCGCAAGTTACCTGGATGTGAACGGTCTTTTCTCCACTCTGAACCACATGCTATTTACAACTGTAGTAACGTTGTTATGTACTGGGCTGGCCATATTCATCCTTCGGACACTTCATAAACGCTGGAAAGGATCGGAAAATCCGCGCTGGGCAAAGCAAATCAGATTTGCCTGGTTTTGTTTTCTTACCCTGATCATTGCTGACTTTGCTTTTGCTCTTTCCGTCAGCATCAGAGATACGATATGGGTCACTCCTAATCAACCCGTAGTTCAACTGCCTTATATTGAACGCCATATCGACGCTACCCGTCACGCATTCGGATTAGACCGAATCGAAGAGGTGGAATTCAGGCCGCAAGGCGGCGACATCCCCATACCGGAAGCAGACAGGATGCTGTCTAGTAGCACTGTGAAGAACGCCCCTTTATGGCCGCCTTTCGTCAATTACCTTGAACAGCTCATCGATCCTCAACACGCTCAACGAATTCTGCAAACGGGGGGAGATGACATGATCTACGGACCGACCTTGGAAGTGTTCCAGCAATACGAGAAACTACGCACCTACTATGATTTCATGGACGTAGACGCCCTGCGCTATACAATTGATGGAGAAAAAATTGTCTTTGCCAGTTCGGTGCGCGAATTGCCCATACTCGAACCTCAACCCTGGCTGGCTTGGTGGGGACAACGGTTTATGCTTTTCACCCATGGATACGGATTGGTAACGGCTCCGGTGGGCCAAGTGACGGACCAGGGCGAACCGATTTTCGTTAACGGCCAGATTCCCGCTCAGACTGTCTGGTCGGAAATAGCCGCCACCAATCCACAAGTGTATTACGGCGAAGGTAATGCCAGTACGGCGGTCAGCAACGTGCGTGATATGGCTGAATTGGATTACCCGACAGATCAGGGCCGGGCGGAAAATGTCCTGTCTGCTGACTTTGCAGGTGGAGTAAAAATAAACTCCCTGCTTAAGAGAATTGTCTTCGGCTGGCGAAGCGGCGAATTCTGGCAAATGATATTCAGTCATCTGATCACCTCGGAAACGAGGGCACACTTCAATCGTCAACCACTGAAAAGACTACAGAGCATAGCCCCGTTCCTCTATTTCGAAGCCAACCCGTACCCGACTATTTCGGAGGGCGACATCACTTGGCTGGTAAATGCTGTTACTATTTCTGATCAATATCCGTATTCCAAACATGAATTCATTGGAGATAAATCGCTTAGCCGTTCCGCCGAGAGAGTTACGACCAAGCGCATCAATTACGTAGAGGACGCAGTGAAAGCAAGTATCAACGCCTCTACTGGAATGGTCAGACTTTATAAGATAGCCGATAAGCCGCTTATTAACACCTGGGCGGCCATTTATCCCGATCTGTTTACGGATGCCGATCAAATGCCTGTTGAAATAAACCAGCAGCTGACTTATCCGCTGCAATTGTTCCACTTGCTATTTGACGACCTTTACATCTATTACCACATGAATGATCCTATGTACTTCTTTAATATGGAGGACATGTGGGACGATGCCGACGAAGTATTGGGGCCAGTGCTAGACCAAGGTAAAGCGATCACATTCTCTATGGAACCTTATCACATGGTGCTTGAAACCGGCGGAAGCCCCATTCCGGCAGCAGCTGAAAAGGAACAGTTTGTCATGACAATGCCTTTCACTCCGGAAGGAGCGCGAAACCTGCGTGCTATCCCCATGGTCTACCAGGATGGAGAGGATTACGGTCGGCTTTTCGTTTTGACCATCCCTAAGGGTATGTTCGTTATGGGGCCGGAACAAGCCGACGCCATCATTGACCAAGACCCCGATATTTCCTCACAAATTTCTTGGTGGAACCGCCGTGGCACCGAAGTGATCAGAGGACATACCTCCCTTTTACTCATAGATAATGAAATAATCTACATCGAACCGATCTTTATCAGATCGCAACAAAATTCTATACCCCAGCTAAAGAGAGTGGTAGCGGTCGTGCGCGGTAAAGCTTATATGGCAGAGAACCTGGAAAAAGCTTTACTATTGGCTCAACCCTCAGAACCAATTTCGCAACACTCACCCAAGGCGGATCTCAAAAGTTATAGCGAAATTGTAAACATTGAAGAATGAAAATTTCTGTACGTAACTTTTCTCAATGAGAAGGAAAGCTGCTTGGCTTTCTTTCTCATTGGGAAAAATTCCATACCGAAGTCCCGTTCGTAAAATCCTCAGGAAAATTCGGATACTAAACTAATAATCACGTAGGCTTGCAGCCGCCTTCTGATTCTCTAAGGAATCTTTTCTTTTATTCTGCAATCACCCTGAAATTTAGAAGGATCGTATTGCACGCACCCTGCTGGGAGCACCTTTATTAATAAGAGCCTGCCTACCGTCTGTAAAATCCTGTCTCCAGACGTTCTGGAAATCGTCTTCAGTGGAACTCCAATAGAAGTCATCGGCAAAATCTGCGGTCGTATTGTCTTTTAATACCTGGTACATCAAATCTAGTTCATAACGGGTAGGCAATCGCCAATCGGTAAAAGCTTTGCCCGCCTCATTGTGGTTTACGGGGTTGCTGATGTTATTTTGGGTCGTAAACCAATTGGAAGTTTCTGACTGATCCTGGGTGGCGGCTACCAGGCCGTGTTTCCCATCCGGGGTCACGTAAATTACAACACCTCCCTGCAGCAGTTGTCCGACGGTGACGACAGGTGGTGTGCCACCGCCGCTTCCTGCTACATTGGCGTAAAATGCGTATGGGACGCTAAGTAATTCGCTCGTGCCAGAAATCGTGTAATTTGTTCCTCCCTCTGGATCGGTTTCCGTTTTGATGAAATAAGGGCCGCTTGCCCAATCAATGGTTTCCAGAGATCCAGCAACGGATGTTCCGCCTCCAATTTCCAGGCTGGCAAGACCATTGACATTGGTAGTCACCGTATGCGTTTCTTCAAATACCGGGGCCCCGATCTCTGAACCCTGCAAAATTTGAATCTGGATGCCTACCTCGCTGTTTGTCACCAAAAGGCCCTCTCCATCTCTAATCACCCCCTGATAACTTATTTTTTGCGGTGCCTGTGCGAGCATTCCATCAGGCAGGGTCATTATCGCAACCCATAACACCGACGATAAAATAGTGAATAGTCCCTTCATAAGTTATTGATTTTTTATGATTTTAAATGTTTTAATATGCTTTTTCTCATTAGCCAGTTTTAAGAAATAAATTCCAGATGTCAAAACATCCAAAGGTATGGCCGTTGTATCCTCTGTTGCGTTCTGCACCCAGATCAGTTTGCCGTTTAGATCGAATAACCAAAGCGTCAGATCCGCCCACCCGGCATCGTCTGTTTGCAGCGTGAAATTTGAAGCGGCAGGATTCGGATAAATACTGTACAAATAACTCGTATCATCGAGATCGTCGATCCCTACAGTAGTGAATTCAATGGGTTGCTGTACGGAAAAGGTCATCGAACCGGCTACGCAGGCATCATTTCTGAAATTGGAACAAATAATACTTTCGTATAAAACCTGCCCGACAGAATAGCTTAAAGAGCCTTCGTCGCTCAATGCGTCGCCTCCAGAAGATAGTATCGCTTGTTGAGCTTGAATGCTCATCAGACCTATACTACTTAGTAAAAGTACCGTTACCAATGCAGTCTTTTTTGCTTTCATAAATGAATTGTTAATTACAATCTTGAAATAGATGAGGAGCAGAGCCCCGGATAGCAATCAGTCACACGTCTTCATTTCCTGAACATCCACATGAATCCCGTAAAAGTCATATACCGGAACCGTGACCGTAAGTTCATTTCCCTTAAAGGTTGAAAATAATCCGGGCGCAGGATTGCCTGATGGAGGACTATTGTAACCTTGAATTTTTACGGATTCCTCGGTATTCTGCAAACTCCATTCCTCATCGAAAACAATCGTGATAGTCAGCACATTGTCAGAAGGAGATGAAAAATTTACTGTTCCAATATCCTGGTTTTCTGCCGCATATAACGTCGCGGTTTGATCGACCCCCTCATAGGTGGTATAAGTGGCCCAATTACCTGGATTGGCGTAACGGTCGCCGTCCGCCCAGGCCGTTTCCTTTCGGTTGCAGGTCTTCTCCTCTTTCGTCTCGTCAGACAGACCAAATGCGTTTATCGATTCCATCCCATCTTCAGTACAGGAAAAAATAATGATGAGCACGGTGATGATAAAAGACCCACTAATAAAGCGATTGATACTTCTCATTTTTATAATAAATTAATTAAAAAAAATCTATTTTTATTTTTTAACAAAAAGCGAACTTTTGGTAGTGAGGTTCAATCTCAATTTGGGGGCAGTATTTTGCTAACAAACCTCACTTCAGAACTGGGTAGGAACTCAAAAGGAAAACACCTTCGTTCACCCTTCAAAGTTAAGAATAATTTTCATCCATGACCTAGCGCCTGCATGAATATGCAGTTTTACAGGTTACTCCTTATATCTATATTGTGCTCATAGAATATTTATACGTTAAAAAGTATAAATCTTTTTCCGTTTAATTCAAAGACGACCTAAAAAGACGACCTAATGTTACCTGCTTGTTGCCTTCGTAGCGATAGACTCTTGTTTACTTTGCCAGTGAATCGTAAAAGCATTGTTATATATTGGCAAATTGGAAAAAAGATTCTGTCCATTTCCCGTGGCGAGTTGTTATTATCCATTCAGAGATATCATCATTTCTTACCGGTTTTCTTCCTAAAGATTTATTTGTTTTCAAATTTTCTTACTAGACAGTCGACCTTGGGTTCCCCAGGCAAAAGATTTTTCAGTTGTATTAATCACTTTCAAATCATAATTAAAATTGAAAATCATGAAGTCAACCTTTACGCAATGGTGGCTACTCGTGCCCCTGCCTATGGTAGTAGGCCTTTTTCTTTGTGCTCAGGCACATGGGCAGACTTTTCAGATCGGTACAGTTAACGATCTTATTAACCCTTATCTTACATTTCCCATTGAGTTGGTGGAAGAGGATCCCTGCCCTCCAGGTTCGAATAATCCCAACTGTCCAGAGGTGCCTCCTGAAGTTTTACCCCAGATCAATGGGGAAATGGAGGCTGTATTCTCGAATGTTGAGGTTTTGCCTGGGGCCGGTTTGATCGGTGGTGACGTCATAGAATTTGATGTGACGATCACTAACACTTCGACCGACGGTTCCATACTTACCGCGTTTGCCTTTCAGAGCAAGCATAGCGAGTCGCCGGCGTTGGGTAGCCGGATCGGCGATAAGTTATATTCTGCGATTACCGTGTCTGGAGAAAATACCACCACCGGACAGATGAACAATGTTAAAAAGAATGGCACTTCAAACGGATTGTTTTCCGGAAAATGGAAGGGCATTTGTATCAACAGCAGCATCGACTTTCTACCTGAATTCAACTCCGGTTTGGAGAATGAGTCGCTGGAGTGCGCTGGGAACCGCGCCGACACCAATGCCGATGGGGAGCCTGAGGTGCTGACCGGCGCAGATATGCGCGGCCTGCGCCCCGGTGAAAGCCAAACGGTCCGGTTGCGCCTGGAAAGCGGGGTTACCGATGGCGCTCTTCACGTAGTCGAGGAAGGCACCTTGACCGGCACAGTCAAGGGAACTTCGGTTACCGGCCCCAACGGGATAGAATACTTTATTCCCGCGATCAATGTGGCCGGAAACGTGCTTGAAATCCCTGAATTCGGCGATAACAAGGTACTTCGACGGGCCGACGGAACTTTCGATCCGACCTTTGCCCCTTTGGATGAAGGGTTATCACTAGAGGGGTTGAAACACCTTACCTTACCTCGCCCCAATTTCGCTTTTTCCGATTTATTGGGACGGAATCACGACTGCGAAACCTACGGACTTCATCTCGTCCTGGGAATCCCTTGCAACGGCACTCCCAATGACCAACCCTTCATCGATTTTTTAGGGGTAGGTGATCTCGTGCCCGGTGTACAAAATTTTGCCGCTATCTTGCGCGGTTACGGAGAATTCTACGATCCAGATAACGACCTGACTCCCGATGTCAATCCCATGGGGGAAGGTCCCGATGATACCCGACCTAATTTTCCCTACAATGTTTTGTGTGAAAACTGTGCAGGCCAACCATATATCCCCGTCGCCGAATTTTACAAGGACAATGGCGACGGCTCTCTCGTACGGCAAATGACGGCTGGCGGTTACGGCGATATCAATTCGGAACCCTACGTCGCCAGGATCGAAACGGGGGCCAACAACTTCCTGGAAGAAATTATTCCCGAACCCGATCCGGGCGGACCGCGTCCCGGCACCCAACTGAACACTTCAGCCTTAGGTGAATTCAAGGACCTTGAAGTGCTGCCTGGCGACGGCATCAACGGCGGCGATGCAATTATATTCACAATTGACATTACCAATACCAGCGGATGCCCCGAAGGATGGACTCCGGGAGACAATCCGGAGGACTGTGATTCGGGGGCTTATCTGACTGCATTCAATTACCAGACAAAAGAACGCGGTCTAGCTGACATTGGCATTCTTGACGGCACTACTCAAGACCGTCGCGACATCCGCCTTGATCCAACGCTAGCGCCTTGCCTGAGCCTTGACGACGGTGCTTGCTGGAATGCCGCTCTGGGAATTGGTCATTTTCCAAACGTTATTGGTAACGGACTGCTCTTCGGGCAAATGGTATGGACCGATGCGGGCGCGGGGCGCGAACCCGACCCGGTCGACAGCGACCAAGTATTTGTTGACCCCAGCGGCATCAATCCTACTCCTTTTTGGTTGGAATCCGTCAAGAAAAACGGTCCCTTTTCACCTATTCTGAAAGGAAACGAAAACTTCATTTGTGTTAAAAGCGGACTTTTTCTGTTAGATCCAGATGCCGACGCAGCCTGCGCTGGCGAGCCGGCTATTCTGGTCGATCCGGATCAGCTTCCCACCCCGGATAATATTACTCAGCGGCTGGGCCTTCCCCCAGGGCAGAAACAGTCTGTACGCATCCGAATGGAGTTTGGTGATTTCCGCGGAGCCCTGTTACGTATCGCGCCGGGAACACTGACAAAGGATAATGTAGATCCTGCCTATGCAGCAACTTTGGGCTTGGCTCGTGACTTCGACGCTTCCGATCAACGCGAACTGGAATACGCACATCCCTTCCTCGTAGGTGAAAATATTGGGTATCTGCCAAATACCGACGCCACCTGGTTGACACCTGAAAAACTTGAAGATATCGAATTCGTCATCGTCAATCAGCAAGGTGACGCTCCAACTGTAATGAATTTTCAGGATAATTTCGGGCTTATTCTTGCGATGGCCGGCTTCCGGCCCAGTGCCGAGTTTTACGCGCCCGACCCCAATCCGGAACTGATTGGTACGCCGTTTGAAGGAACCCTCATTCGCCAACAGGTTCTGGGCGACTATATGATGACCGACGTCGGCAATCAGGTGCCGGTGGCTGCCTTTACCTTCGAATGCAATGGTCTGGATTGCGACTTCGATGCTACCTTCTCATCGGACCCCGATGGTAGTATTGCAAGTTATGAATGGGATTTTGGAGATACAAATACCGGAGACGGAGAGAAACCGTCCCACTCTTACGATGGCGGTGGTTTGTATA
>CAZHNG010000245.1:7651-10732 GCA_964533785.1 uncultured Saprospiraceae bacterium
TAACTGACAATGAAGGGGCGACTAATACGATCTCTCAGCAAATCGGCGTCGTAGATCCCGATGTCAACCAACCTCCGGTTGCGTCGTTCACCTACAACGCTATTTTGCTTTCAGTGGATTTCGACGCCAGTGCGTCTAAAGACCTGGACGGCACTGTTGTCAGCTACGGTTGGGATTTCGGTGATGGCAATACTGGAGTCGGGAGTAATCCGTCGCATACCTACGATGATGCCGGCGTCTATCCAGTAACTCTAACCGTTACCGACGAAGACGGCGCAACCAATAGCCTCTCCCGGGAGGTGTCGGTCAATCTGGAAGGCAATATCGTTGCCAATGGATCTAACTCTAACCTGAACGAGTCTCAAACGATCAACTGGACCTCGGCCTTCACTGACGAAAATTACGTGGCAGGCAATACTGTCATTGTAAAGGTAGAATGGGATGTGGATTGCGGGGCAACCAGCTTTAATCCAAACGGCCGGCCGGTAGGCGTTGTGCCACGCGGTAGCGGTTTCAGCCCTGGAGGCGTCACTGGGACAGGGCCTACTGTCCTGCTGGCTACCGACAACTTTGTATTATTTTCCTTTGAATTCACCAACGTGCCGAAAAAAGGGAACGCTCAGTTCATTATTTATGCCGGTACAGATGAAGACTGCGACGGGGAAGTGGATGGTGAAGCGCGGTTGGGTGTAAATGTCCACGTTTTGACGGGCGACGGCGCATAAACGGATGTCCCGACTCTAGATTCGTTACGTTATTTTTTAATTTTTAAAAATCTAATCTTCTCATGAAGACGACTATAATTAACAAATTTTTCTTTGGGTTTTCTGGCGTCCCGATCTTCACCGTGCTCATCAGTATGATGATGAATGCCGGCTCGGTCGCCTCCAGCGCTGCACTGCCACCAGGTCCAGTCCCGGTTGAGTGCAGTTTCCCGATTACAGTAACTACGGAAACCGAGCTGAACGACGCCATCGCCTGCTTTAATGCAGAAGTGGCTATCGGCGAGTATGAGATTGTTCTCGGTGCCGACATCGAGTTGACCGCCAATTCGATGATTATTGACAACGCCTCTCCCGACGTAGAACTGATCGTCTCCGGCGGAGGATTCTCAGTAAGTGGCGGCGGCGCATGGCAGCCCTTTCACATTGCCTTTAGCACTGTAGTAAATATGAAAAACCTGACCGTCACCAACGGTTATTCGGATACCGAAGGTGGTGGTATATACAACCTGGGAACTCTGGCGCTCGACGAGGTTAACCTTACGGATAATCAGGCCGCCAATGCAGGGGGAGGTATTTTTTCGACTGTAGGCGCTAATCTATCCATACTCAATACCACCGTTTCCAATAATATGGCCAAGTTTGGCGGAGGCATTTACTCCTTGAGCACGACCTTTGTAGCTAACTCCACCATATCCGGGAATGCAGCTTTAGATTACGGCGGCGGTCTCTACTCCGGCGGCGGTGAAACGACCATTGCTCTAGCCACCTTTGCCGACAATTCTGCCGGGACGGCCGGTGGTTCGATATTTGCTGCCTTCAGCACAGTATCCCTTAGTAATTCCATCGTCAAGTCAGCCTCCGGAGATAACTGCGGTATTAGCGCTGATATCGACGCTGACATCATTTCGGACGGGCACAACCTGTCCAGTGATGGAAGTTGTCCGTTTGACGAAAGCGGCGATCTCAATGATGTCGATCCCAAATTGGGACCTTTGGCGGATAACGGCGGACCCACCTTGACCCATGCCCTGCCCTTAGGAAGCCCGGCGCGAAATGCCGGCAACAACGATCTGATTCCCGACGGTATTACAACTGACCAGCGCGGCGAGCCTCGTATCTTGTCCATCGGCGGTAATGTAGATTTGGGTGCCTTTGAAAGCAATTGCATGGCCGCAGCCGGCATTCTGGCTGTCAGCCAGAATGCCGGCTGCGAAGGCAGTGAGCTTGATTTCTCCCTCTCAGATGCATCCGGCGAAGTGATCGGCTTCCTGGTAACTTCAGAGGGAAATCTGGTCGGGCATTTTACCACAGAAGCTGCGCTCGAAGATTATTTCCTTACTGCTCCAGGTGGCGGCGCTCCTTTTAACGTATATCCTTTTGCTACCGATCTAGCAGATGAAGCTTGCCTGCAGAATGCCGCCAACAATGGCTTTGATCTTGAAACCGTCACAACTTCCTGCTTGGACGCATGCCAGGATATTGGCGAACCGGTCGAAGTGATCGTAAATTCAAAACCTGAAGGCACTGATGCTACGGAAAATATTCTGAATTGCCTGCCCTTTGACTATGATCTCCAGGCTAACATTAATCAGGTCGCCGAAGTAGCCTCCACCTTTGAATGGTACGCTATCAGCGATAATCCCAGCATCGAAGGAGAATCCCTCGATCCGCAATCCGTAAGCATTATCGGCGACGTGCTGACCAATACTTCCGCAACGACGCAGTCCGTTTCCTATCGCGTTGTCCCGACTGCAACGACCGGCGGTTGCCTGGGCGCTCCATTCTTCGTAACTGTTATGGTTGAGCCCAAACCGGAACTGAGCGTTTCTCTATTCGACGTAACGGCAGAGTTCGGCAACAACACTCAGGTGATCGTAGGCGGTCAGTTCAATAGCAACATGACTTTCTTCTTGCCTGCCGGTGATTGCCACAGCGATCCTGCTTTCTCTGTATTCGTTCCAGATGCTGGTTGCGGTAGCGGTACACCTGTTATAGCAGCTACTAACCTCACCACTGGAGCGTTCCTACAAGCTTCCGGCCCCGATGCATTTGGCGACTACGTTTTCGAAGTAGACGACGTTACCAAAGGTATTTATACCATCGAGGTAGTAGTACGCGATGATAGATTTACCGCTGCGGCTACCTTCCAATTAACCGTAAGCGATGTAACCGGCCCGATCATCGACATCCCCGGCGGTACCTTGTCTCTACAGGCACCATCCGTATGCGAAAACGACCGCCTGCAAGTATGGTCGCTGCAAGCATCTGATGACTGCGACGGCGAAACGGCCGTACAAGTGCTTTCTGTAAACGAATTGAACTTCTTCGCAGGTCCGGCACCGTTCTTCTATAACCC
>CAZHNG010000246.1:0-10678 GCA_964533785.1 uncultured Saprospiraceae bacterium
GTGCAGCGTGTACTTTTTGTTTTGCTAATCTGGCCATTTGAACCGTATTTAAAAGGTTAAGTATAGCTTTGGGGCTATGGTTATGGGGTTATACAAGATACTCCAAATTTATCCCCACATAACTTTATAACCTTATAACCACTTAAAGCTTAAATACAATCGCCCCAAGTTTAAAAGCCATTACATTTAGGTGTCAAAGATACTAGAATAGTGTTACCTGAATATTAAGAACTTGTTTTGAGTTCATCTGCCTGAGGTATACGAAACCCAATTAAGTAGGATATTCATTTTATAAGGTTTTTCCCAACTCGCTGGTCTATCAATTCGGTATTGGCGCCTGCCAAATTTTTGATCTCTTCGTTGTCGCCTACTGCTACGATGCTGTCACCGGAAATGGCAATCGCTTTCGTGATGGTGAAGTCAGAATCAACGGTAATCACCTGTGCATTGTATAATATTAAATCCGGCCCTGTTGTTTGTTGACAGCTCCAGCAGAAAATCAAGAGGGTTAAAAATAGAAATAATTGTCTCATTTCTTGGTATTTCGTTTCAAGGGTTTGTTGGTTTATGAGGTTGATAAAGTTTATGAGGTTTATATCGACAAATCAATCTGTAAACATGATCAACACAATTTGATACAAGCATTGTTGTCGGTACAGTATTGCCAACATGTAACCTTTCCTTACTTCTGGCTATGGCTAAACTGCGTAAAATCCACGGGCACCATTTCTTCCGCACCCGGTGCCAGGTAACCAACTCTTAAGGTTTCCCCTAGAAAGTCTTCAAAGTACTCAATGGTAATCGGATGTTTTCCCGCCTCTAATGCCACTGCTCCCTTACGCAGGCGAGCGCTGTGTGAACCATCATTATTGACCACCAGTTGATCGTGCAGGTACAATTTCGAACCATCATCCGAATAGGTGTAAAAGGTGTAGATGCCGGTAGCTGGCACCTCAATGTAACCTTCGTAAGCAACCGCAAAATGATCCTGACGTTCTGCAATTTCTTCAACGAGGAAGTCTTCTGCAACACCCGTCTTTTGAGGACTCATTGTTTTAAAGTCGGGCAGTACCAGAAAATTACCTTCAAAATATTGATAAGTTAATCCGGGTTTTTCTTTTTTTATCTTTCTTTCGGCTTCCCAGGGGCTTACTTTTCGGTAAGTTTGGGTCATAATTTCGCTTTGTGCTTTCCCATCTTTAGAGAATAAGCGGGCTTTTAAAGTAGTGGTGGCATTGATAGCGATAGGTGCTTCATAAGTAATGGAAGTAGAGGACGGTGCCGAACCATCTAAGGTGTATTTTAGGATCAGATCCTGGAAAGGGTGCGATAGTGCAATTTGATGGTTATCCAGAAAAATATCCATTTCGGTAGCTTCTAAATGCTTAGCGGTAAAGTCTAAGGGAATAGGGAAGGTACCATTTAGCTCAAATGGGGTTTCGAGTTTTTCGGTTTGATAACCCATTACCCAATCTAATTCTAAGGGATCAACGTCGGCATGGCTAACAGAGCCTTTAATGGTCTCTATATCAATTTCAATTTGCTTGGTGGCACCGGGAGCAATTTCCAATTCAATGGTGCCCCTATTGTGGTTGAGTTGGTGGTGGTGGTAAAACCGGCCTTTGAAAAAGAGAGGAGCATCTGACGTGTTGTTGATGTTAAGGAAGGCTTTGCCCTTTGTGAATTCGGTTGTTGTACTACTTCCGTTGAGCAGTACGCATTTGAAATCCGCAGCTTCCATCAGGCTGTTGGCCATTGCCCGGGTCTCGTCGTTGGAAATGTCGTGATTCAGCAACCCTTCCAATTGTAAGTTGATCATTTTCGGCCCCTTATCGGTCATGGTGATCCAGGTGATATGGTCGTATTGCCCGAATTTAGGTCCGGTTAGCTGACTGCCGCCGCCGGTAGTGGCAAGGATGTAATAATTCCGCTCTTGCCGTACGGTTTGTAAATAGCGGTGATTATGTCCGGCATAAACGGTATAA
The DNA here is from genome assembly GCA_964533785.1 of uncultured Saprospiraceae bacterium. Taxonomy (GTDB): domain Bacteria; phylum Bacteroidota; class Bacteroidia; order Chitinophagales; family Saprospiraceae; genus JANQRV01. The sequence continues at coordinate 1,986 of CAZHNG010000246.1, forward strand.
GGGCGGTCTTTTAAGGCCTCTTCAATTGCTTTAAAGCCGTTGAAATCGCGATAATTCCAAATGGGATGGTGCATGAACAGCAGCGTCCAGCGCACGTCCGCATTGTCCTCAATTACTTGTTTAAAATAGTTGATCTGTTCTTCACTAAACAGTACGCCGTCACCGTCATTGCTATCGAACGCCAGGAATAAGACATCGCCGTAGCGGAAATGATAATAGGAGCGGCCGTAACGGTCCAGCCACTGGTTGCGCATCATCTGGTTGGAAATATCGTGGTTGCCGGGCAGGTAGAAGAACCGCATTTCCAGGTCGGAGAGAATGGTGTTGAATTCGTCCCATTGACGGTTTACTTCCAGCGAGTCTTTGGTATACCCTTCGATCAAATCACCCACGCACATAACAAATTCAGGTTGTAGGAGATTGAGTTTCTCTACTGCTTTGCCGAATATGCCTTCCCGGTGTCCGCCCGTGCGGTCGGTAACGATAGCAAATTGGAATTCTTCCGGGTCGTTTTTGAAGACTTTATCCGTCCAGGGTTTTTTTGGGGTAGTCAATTCTTCTTTAAAGGGTACTTGTGCCGTATTGGTAGTAGAAATGACAAAAACCAGTAAGAACAGACAGACTGGATATTTCATTAGAATCGGGTTTTAGGTGTTTCTTAATGCCGAATCTAGGGATTTATCCGGGCCTGTAAAAGCCGTTCGAAATTGTTTAAGATAATTTAAAAGTTACTTTACATAGGATGGGCAAGTGACTGCCTTTCAATAATTGGTGAGTGTTGATTGAGGGAGGTGTTTAATTGGGGTTTTTGTTTTTTAGGAGAATATAATTTTGCGATATAAGTAAGGGCCTTACTTGAAGTAAGACCCTTACTTACTACTATTTATTGCTCCACCTCTTCCACCTTCTTCAAAGCCACCGCATTGATGCAATACCGCAGCCGGCTAGGCTTAGGTCCATCCGGAAAAATGTGGCCCAGATGTGCATCGCAAGTATTGCATATCGTCTCAACCCTGCGCATTCCGAAACTATTATCTGCATGGTAGGCGATAGCATTTTCTTTGACGGGTTGGGTGAAGGAAGGCCAGCCCGTTCCACTGTCAAATTTTTCATTGGCATCAAATAATAGCGTGTCACAGCAAATACAGGCGTACAACCCCGGTTCGAAGAGATGGCACATTTCAGAACTATAAGGCCTTTCCGTACCCTTTAAGCGGGTGACCCGGTATTCTTCATCTGTGAGTTGTGCTTTCCACTCTTCTTCTGTTTTGGTTACTTTGCGGTCAGGGGCGGGATTGCCATTTTCGGCAAAGTTCAATATATCGTTCCAGTTTAGCATGGTAATTGATTTTTGATGGAACGCGAATAACGCAGGATTTGGCGGGTTTACGCTGATTTTTCTCTTTATCCGCGGAAATCTGCCTGGTCCCTGTCATCTGTGTTCCGTGTTATTAATATTTCGTCATTTATCGGATAGTGTACATTACCCTTAGTTTCCATCCTTTAGGGCTGATCACTACCTAGTGATAATGATCTACATCAGCCCAATCTTCGTAAATAAAGTAAAAAATAAATCCGCGAAAATCCGTTCAATTCGCGTCATCAGCGTTCCATATCATTGATATTCCGGCTTTAGACGATCAGCGTACATTGCCCTTAGTTTATGTACCTTAGGATTAATCACTACCCGGCAATAACCCGCTCCCGTATTGTCATTATAATAATTTTGGTGGTATTCTTCAGCTACGTAAAACTTATCGTAAGGGACCAATTGGGTAACGATTGGGTCCTTGAAATGGTCCTTGAGTTTTTCCATGACCATTTCGGCAGTTTGTTTTTGTTCTGCATCGTGGTAAAGGATAATAGACCGGTATTGGGTGCCTCTATCGGCTCCTTGGCGATTTAAGGTCGTAGGGTCATGCGTAGTGAAGAAAACGGTGATCAGATCTTCAAAGCTGATCACTTCGAGATCGAAGGTTACCCGGATCACTTCTGCGTGTCCGGTGGTGCCGCTGCAGACTTCCCGGTAAGTAGGATTTTCAACTTCACCTCCGGCATATCCTGACTCTACTTTTTCAACCCCCTTTAATCGTTGTATTACCGCTTCCACACACCAAAAACAACCTCCTCCAAATGTGGCTATTGCTTTATTATTTGTCATGTTATTTAAGTTTTTAATTTTTCTTCGATACAAAGGTAAGACTACAGACGGGTAATTTGTTTAAGAAGAAATCCCGATGATTTGTAAATAATTCCCTTAGGTAAGACTGCAGGTTCCAGTTGTACTGCCTCTTTAACTAAGGGGTAGTTTTACTCGATTTAATAGCTTGGGGTTATGGTTATGTGGTTATACAATAACCCCAATATTTATAACCACATAACTTTATAACCCCATAACCACTTACTGATCGATCATGAACCGTGCTTTTTCACCAGTATTCCATACGATACTATGGCCCGTTTTTAAGTCTTGATCGAACATATAGCTTCGTTCCGGCATGATTTCGGAAACGAATATGGTTTCGTTGATAGCAGTCTGAAATTTCATAAGCGATTAACGGTGGATTTACATTGTAGTTGTAATTTCAATTTTTGAGACGCTAGACGCTAGATGTGTTGACCTTCAAACTTGGGGGGCAATTTCAATCACCACTAAGAACGCAAAGAAAACGCAAAGTTCTTTTTTCCTAGCGTTTTCTTCGCGGCCTTTGCGGTGAGTAAATACCTTTGACGCCAAGTTTACCCGGCAGTACAGCTAGACGCTAGAGTTAATGACCTTCAAACTTGGGATAAAAATATTAATTCACCGCAAAGAAGCGATAAGAAAAGCAGCCTAACGTGAGGCTTAAATCTCCGAGGTTTTTCACACAGTTCCCCCAAGTTTAACGGTTATTACAGTTAAGCGCTGGATACGAAATAATGGAATTTTCTATTCTTTAATACACTGTAACATCATTGAGCTTAATTATTACCTGCATATCCAATAATATGAAATATCTGACATTACTTAGCCTTGTCTCCCTGATCTTTTCGGGATGTTCGGAACAAAAACCGGAACCACCCTTGTTACAATTCATTCCTGCGGAACACTCCAATATAGATTTTTCCAACCAACTATTTGAGGACGAGCAACTTAATATCATCACCTTTGAATATTTCTACAACGGCGCTGGGGTAGGAGTGGGGGATGTCAACAACGATGGTCTGCAAGACCTCTTTTTTTCGGCGAATATGGTGAACAGCCGGCTGTATTTGAACAAAGGCAATTTTCAGTTTGAAGACCTTACCGAATCGGCGGGTATCAACACCCAAAAGAGGTGGTGTACCGGGGTGGCTATGGTGGACATAAATAACGATGGCTGGCTGGATATCTACGTTTCGGCAGCTGGACCTTACGGGCCTGAACGACGGAAAAACCTCTTTTACATCAATCAGCAGGATGGGACGTTTAAAGAGCAAGCAGCGCAAATGGGACTGGACGATGATGGCCACACCACCCAGGCTGCGTTTTTCGATTATGACCTGGATGGAGATCTGGATGTATATTTGTTAACCAATATCACCGAAGAAATTGGCCCGAATGTGATTCGTCCTAAGCAGCTAAACGGAGAGTCTCCCAATACCGACCGGTTATTTCGCAATGATGGAGGACAATTTTTCGATGTATCCAGAGAGGCGGGCATTCTCAAGGAAGGTTACGGACTGGGGGTAACCGTTGCGGATATTAACCAAGATGGCTGGCCGGATATTTATGTTTCTAATGATTACCTGTCGAATGATCTGCTCTATCTGAACCAACAGGATGGGACTTTCAAAGATATTGCCGAAGAAGTATTCATGCATACCAGTTATTCCGCCATGGGAAACGATATTGGCGATTTTAATAATGATACCTACCCGGATATCGTTGCACTGGATATGCTGCCCCCGGATAATAAGCGACGCAAATTGATGTTCAGCTCCATTAACTACAACCGCTACCGCTCGGAGATCCTGACCGGCTATTATCCGCAGTTTATGCGCAATACCTTGCAGTTGAATAATGGCATGGGACCTGATCTTATGCGGGCATTCAGTGAGATCGGTAACCTGGCCGGCATTGCCGGTACGGACTGGAGTTGGAGCGCCTTGTTTGCCGATATGGACAACGATGGCTGGAAGGACCTCCTCATTACCAATGGATATCCGCGCGATATTACCAACATGGATTTTGCTTCCTATAAAGCTGATTTACTGACGAAAGGACGGTATAATGAAGCAACCAGAAGAGAATTGATCAACAGCATCAACACCATAGAGGGGGCCTACCTCCCCAACTACGTTTACCGAAATAATGGCGACCTCACTTTTTCTGATCAGTCCGAAAGCTGGGGCTTTACGCGACCTTCTTATTCGCACGGGGCAGCTATTGCTGACCTGGATAATGATGGAGATCTGGATTATGTTGTCAATAATTCTTTTGACAAGGCTTTTGTTTACGAAAACAAAATCGATCCGGAACGCTCAAACTATCTGAGAATAAAGCTAATCGGTTCTTCCGGGAATAAAACGGGGCTGGGAACTAAAGTCTATTGTTACGCTGGTGGCAAGGTTCAATACCAGGAATTCACCTTATACCGGGGATTTCAATCTTCCGTTGAGCCGTATTTACATTTCGGCACCGGGACAGTTAAACGTATCGATTCCCTGAAGGTTATTTGGCCAGATCAAAGCGAACAGGTATTGATTGATGTGGCGGCCAATCAGTTGGTCACCATTGATTATCAAAACGCTACGAAAAGGGAATTGTCCCAGAGTGAGGAGTTTTACACTTTATTTAATGAAGTCTCTAATGATTTGAATATCAATTTTAAACACGCGGAAAGCCATTATAATGATTTTCGTATCCAACCTTTACTGCCTCATAAATTCTCTCAAGAGGGCCCCTGCTTAACCAAAGGGGATATCAATGGAGATGGTTTGGAAGATTTTTTTGTCGGCGGAGCTTTTAAACAGTCGGGGCAATTTTTTATTCAGCAAAATAATGGCCGCTTCATTACAAAAGTTTTGACTGATTCTACTAAATACGAAGAGGATACGGATGCTTTATTGTTTGATGCGGATATGGATGGAGATCTGGATTTGTATCTTGTTAGCGGTGGTAGTGAATTTGAACCGGGTTCTCCTTATTACCAGGATCGGTTGTATAAGAACGATGGCCGGGGCAATTTTCAATGGGACCGCAATAGCTTACCCGTTATGAAAACGAGTGGTGCTTCTGTTGCAGCCGCAGATTTTGACGGCGACGGTGATCAGGATCTTTTTGTCGGTGGCAGTTGTGCGCCAAATACTTACCCTAGGCCAGGTAAAAGCTATCTTTTAGAGAACCAAAATGGTCAGTTCATAGAGGTGACAAAAGACTATGCTGCCGACCTAAAGTCAATCGGTATGGTCTCTGATGCCATTTGGCTGGATTATAATCAGGATAATCGACCAGACTTAGCCCTCTGTGGTCAATGGATGAATATCAAACTATTTCAAAATGAGAATGGCAGATTAAGGCAGGTTACTGATGAAGTAGGATTAAGCCAAGCTGTAGGTTGGTGGAATACCCTGACAGCGGCAGACCTGGATAACGACGGAGATACTGATCTGGTTGCAGGTAATTTGGGTTTAAATACTCCTTTAAAAACCGCAAAAGCGGAACCGCTGCAACTTTATCTCAATGATTTTGACGGAGACGGGCGTCTTGATCCCATCATGACTCACTACTTGGAGCACCGGGAAGTACCCTGGCATTTCCGGGATGATATATTGTCCTGGATTTTACCCTTGCGCAAGCGTTTCCCGAATTACACCAGCTATGCAGAAGCTTCCTGGGCGGAACTGTTTCCTGCACAAGCCATGGAAAATACCCAAAAATTTGCCGTTAACACTTTTGCTTCTTCCTGGATAGAAAATAAAGGCCAAAAAGGCTTTGTTGTGCATGCGTTGCCCATGGTAGCTCAAATGGCACCCGTTAATACCATTATGATAGAGGATTTTAACCAGGATGGCTTCCGGGATCTGCTTTTGGCAGGCAACGATTATGCTACGGAAACCCATACTGGTCGTTATGATGCTTCGATGGGGCAATTGTTGATGGGAGATGGGAGAGGTGATTTTCGAGCGGCCCCCATACGGGAAAGTGGCCTTTATCTGAAGGGTGATACAAGGGCGGTGGTTATGGTAGATAGGGGAGAACAAAGGCCAATAGTAATAGCTGCCAGGAATGATGATACACTGGTGATTTTTGAATACCTGCGCGTACTTCAATAAGTTTTTTCAATCCACCAATTCCTGTTCCAGGAAATTCCTGAAGTCCTCATCATCGGCATTATTGAAAAGCTGCTGCCGAATTTCACCTGCTTTATCGCTTGCTTTGATTTGTTGGATTAAACGCTGGTGGTAATCCTTATACTTCTGCTTTTGTTCGTATTGATTGGCATTTTGTTCTAAAATATCATTGAGCATTTCGTGTTGCTGGGTATTGATTTGCTTTTGCAAAAAAGCGATGGTTTGGTCGTAGCTTTCCTTGGTTGGGATGGCGTCAATGGCTTTGGTCAGATTTACGAGCAATTCATTTTGTTGTTTTGAAATGGAACGCCTTCGCAACCAAAGCGTTAGGAAAAAGAGGGCTAGCGCTAAGATAATAATTCCAATACCAACACCGATATTCACCACCGTTCGGCTGATTCCTTGTGCCGTCTCACCCACTTTACCCGTTGTTTCGTCTACGACTACGGTAACCCGAGTGATCAAACTATCCAATTGTTCGCTTTCGATCAGACCACCGACGCTTTCAAGGAGTATGTTTTTGAGCAATCCAGCCGTGGTGGGCCCCAATAGAGAGTCCCTCAGCGTATAAATTCTATTAAGGTTCTGATCATTCAGAGCATTGGGGACCATGTCAGCGAAAAGTTGATCTAACCTAGCAGTAGTATTTGAAATGATGGACTGCAATTTGGCATCAAGCGCATCCAGTGCTGTGGTATCAGATAGAAGGAGCTTTAAGGAATCCATCGTCTCGGACAGCACTTCCTGCACAGCGACATTTAGTGAATCACTTAATTTGCGAAAGCTGACGGAATCCAGTTCATTCCTCATCGAATTACCGGCTACGCCTACCAGCCGGTTGACTATTGAGTCCAATTGCGTCGTGTCGATTCCTGTCACTAATCCTTTTCCGAGGTTTATGCCAATGGAGTCTGATTCTACGACTACCTTATCAACGGTGTCCTGAAGTTTGAGGGCATCGCAGCCGGAAAATAGGATAATTAGAACGACAGTAAAAAATGCAAGTAAGCTGGGTTGGTTCAGGTATTGCTTCATTGGGTTTCTAGTTTTCAAGAGAAATGACCAGACAATGGAGGTGTTACCCTCTTCGCCTCATTAAAGTAAACATTAAAATCTGAAACTTTTGAAAAACTGGAAATGCAAAATTTTAATTACAGTTTTGGATTTTTAAGTCTTATCCGTAACCCAACATCTTTCGTATCATCACCACTTGCCCAAAATGCCGGAAATTGTGCGTCAACCCCATGTGACATAACACCCAACCTTTGGGCTGACCGATATAATACTTAGCGACCCATTGGGCTTTTTCAGATGCCATACCTTCATCGCGAACCACTCTCATAACGCTGGCTTCATCCAGCACCTCATCCAAACGGTTCAAATCAAAGTGGTCTAATTCACGGATGGTGCGTTTTCCAACTTCCAATTGGTAATCTAAAACGGCATGCACATTGACTTTGTCGGCGAATTGGCGTACTTCTTCGTCGGTCATGCTGGTACCATAATGGGTAATTTCGGTATTCATTTTTGAACGCCATTCTTCATCGTATAGCTGTGGTTTATCCCACACCAAGCGACTGAGGCCCATATCTTCTACCCTGGCCATGTGCCATAGCAACCAGATGATCGGTTGCGTACCTTCAGCGGGGCGACGGCGAAAAGCAATGTCCGGTAAATTGTTTTTGAGTCCTGGTAAAAAGTTTTGGTGAAGGTAACTATGGCGCTGTTTAAAGAAGTTTTGTACGTTCATTGCAAAAATTAATTCATTTTAGTGGAGGTAGTAAGTAAGGAGGCTACTTCAAGTAGCCTCCTTACTTACTAAGCTCAATATAACGATTTTTGTTTGGAGCACCTATGGAGCTTTCTTTTCATCAGCCTCCGAATTGAATCCATACATAGGTATTCTTAAACATTTAATAACATGACAAATGCCGTTGCCGATCCAATTAGCACTATTTTTAATTAATAATTAGACGTTAGACGCTAGACGCTAGACGTTAGACGCTAGACGCTAGGGTGTCATTTTGTCTAAATATTAAAAATAACTGATCAAAAAATATAAACATGAATACCCAATCCAATTTTCCAATGCCCAAAAGCCGGAGAACCTTTATCAAACAATCTGCGCTGGTAAGCCTGGGCTTTATCGCACTCTCCCGGTGCAGTGCCGATCCCAAGGCAAAGGAAGTAGCCAAAGGAATCAACCTGAATAGCGATCCGAATGGATATCTGGATTTACCCGAAGGGTTTGAATACCGCATCATTTCTAAAATGGGAGATAAAATGACCGATGGTTTCCTGGTACCCGGGCGAGCGGATGGTATGGGTGCTTTTGCCGGAAAAGACGGCCGCGTGTTAGTGGTGCGTAACCATGAGAA
>CAZHNG010000247.1:0-10602 GCA_964533785.1 uncultured Saprospiraceae bacterium
TCACCTGGGTCCAGAAGTCGCGCGGCACGTTGATCTGGGCCGGCGCCGAGCCGCGACGGGCCTTCTGGATCACCCTGTTCAGCACCTCGGCGATGCGCGAAGGGTCGCGCACCTCCTCCTGATAGCAGACACATTCCTGGAACATGGCCATCTGCTTGATTTCTTGGAAGCCACCCTGGCCGATCGTCTTGTTGGCGGCCTGCGGGGTGACCAGCAGGAGCGGCGTGTGGTTCCAGTAGGCAGTAATGATCGGCGTCACCAAGTTGGTGACGCCCGGGCCGTTCTGGGCGATCGCCATCGACATCTTGCCGGTCGAGCGGGTGTAGCCATCCGCGATCATCCCGGCGTTCACCTCGTGCGCACAGTCCCAAAAGGTGATGCCGGCCGCCGGAAAGAGATCCGAAATCGGCATCATCGCCGAGCCGATAATTCCGAAGGCGTGCTCGATACCGTGCATCTGCAGCACTTTGACGAACGCCTCTTCGGTGGTCATTTTCATGTGTCGTCTCCCCGTTCACTTGTCGGTTCTGGTGTTCTCAGCGTTGTCGGTGTCTGACACGGCGCCAGCAGGCGGTGAGGCAGCGACGTTACGTATCGCGGTCTGACGCTCGGCTCTCGACGCCGTGGTCGTCGAGAGCGCTTGCTGCAGCACGGCGCACCCGCTTGGAAGGATCGTCCGCTTCTCGGACAGATGGCCTGATTGGCGTTGCGGCCCAGGCCTTGGGGGTGGCTGCTCCGTTCGAGATGTCGCAACGTGGTCGGTGCTAGCCGCCACAAGCATCGCAAAGGAGCAGCCATGAGGTGCTATGCCGGACTGGACGTGTCGTTGGAAGAGACCGCGATTTGCGTGGTCGATGCGGATGGGACGATCGTCAAGGAGATGCGGGCGGAGAGCGCGCCGGATGCTTTGCACGATGCCTTGATGCGGCTCGATCTACCGCTCGCGCGGGTCGGGATGGAGGCCTGCTCGCTGACGGCGTGGCTGCACGACGGGCTGACCGAGGCCGGCTGGCCGGCGCTCTGCATCGAGACGCGGCAGGCGGCCTAGTGGGGCTGCGGGGTCCCCACGGCCCCGCAGGGTGCGTCGATGAAGTCCATGCCGAACAAGACCGATCGCAACGATGCGCGGATGTTGGCGCAGATCATGCGAACGGGCTGGTTCCGCCAGGTGCATGTCAAGAGCCGCCAATCGCGCCGCTGGCGCTCGCTCCTGGTCGCTCGGCGCACGGTCTTGAATCACATGCGCAGCATCGAGAACGTCGTGCGCGGGATCGCTCGCGAGGACGGGATCAAGCTCGGCACGCCGAGCCGCAAAGACTTTGCCGCGCGCGTACGCGAGATGGTCGGCAACGAGCCCGAGTTGATGGCCCAGATGACCAGGGGGCTGGAGCCACTTCTGGCGGTGCTGGCGTCGATGATCGAAGATTTCGCCCGGCTGACCAAGCGGGTGCTTGACATCATCAAGCACGAGAAGACCTGCCGGCAGCTGATGACCACGCCGGGCATCGGCCCGATCAACGCGTTGACCTATCGCGGTACCATCGACCGGCCAGAACGGTTCGCCAAATCGCGCGACGTCGGTGCGCATCTCGGCCTCACGCCGAGCAGATATCAATCCGGCGAAACGGATATCGTGGGTAAGATCAGTCGCTGCGGCGACGAGCTCGCCCGAACCGGCCTGGTCGAGGCCGCGCACACGCTCCTGGTGCGCAGCAGCAAATGGTCGGCTTTGCGGGTCTGGGGATTGTCCATCGCCAAGCGCCGCGGCATGGCCAAGGCGAAGATCGCGGTCGCCAGAAAGCTCGCCGTGATCCTGCACACGATGTGGATCGACGGCACCGATTTCCGCTTCGGCAAGGAGGCCGTGGCCTGAGACCAAAAGCCTAAAACGACTGGTGCCAGTTCGCCCGAAAGGGTGAAACGGCTCGGCCCGAGCGGGGACGATGGGCGAGGCGATCTCGCCCCGAACCAAGAACCCTCGGGCTCATCCCGAAAGGTCGTGGACAGATTGAGACGCCTCGTCCTCCTGACCCGATCATGCGGCGCCTCCCATCAGCTGGAATGGGCATCGACCGCGAAGAGAAGCGAGTGACCAGCAGGAACGAAGCCACCCGAACATGAGAGGTAGCCACCCGAACGCAGGAGAAAAAAGAAGCGGAGCAGCTCGACACCAACGACCCCAATCAGAGGAGGCTCTCAGGGCAGTGGCTGGCTGCTCTCGATGTGGAAGGCGTCGTCGAAGGCGCCTCGGAAGATGCCGCGCTGGCCGATGGCGATGGTGGCCGGCGAGCTTGCGTCGATCGGGATGCCGAAGCCCGAGAGATGGACGCCCGGATCGTTCGGGTTGGGGGCGAGGAAGCCTTCGATCGAGAGGTGCGCGACGTCGTCGGCGAACAGCAGCGAGGCGCCGGTGGCGATCTTCGTGGCGATCAACCGGCCATGGGCGAAGCCGCCCTTGATCTCGGCATATGTTGGCGTCTCGCCCAACACGCAACAGGCGGCGTCGATGACGAGGTCGGCGATCTGCAGGCCGTCGGCATCGGGCAGCAGCAGGCCACGAATTGCGGCCGCCTCGCCTTCTCTCATGGGCTGGAGCCTGGTCGCGAGCAGGCCACGGCTCTGCCAGAGCCCGGCCAGCGCGACTGCTTGGCCCATTTCGAGTGTCGTCGTGTCGATTGTCGCGTCGTCGGCCAGCTCGACCCTGATGCCCATCACTCGAAGTGAACGCCCGTCGGCGCCGAAAGCCGTGATGGGGCCGGCGAGCGGGATGAACGGCTCGACCTTGCGGGCGATCAGCATGCCGTCCTGAGCCAGTGCTTCGATCAGCACCGTCGAGCCGACGCCGAGCTCAGCGGTGGCCGCCGCCTGCGCGGGTGCGAGCTCGATCGTTCGGCCGTTGACCAGAATGCTGCCGAAGCCTGCGACCGTGCCGAAGAGCCCGGTTGCGGGTGTGCCGTCGGCGATCAGCGGCGCGCCGGTGCCGCCGATGCCACCCTCGGGGCGCGCAACGCCGGTTGCTCGAGCGGTCTGTTGCGCCGCAGGCCCGGTATTGCCGGATCCTAGGTCGCCGGATCCGGCCGTCGTCAGCGTGCAGCCGGTGAGCAGCAGCAAGGCGAGCGGGGGCCCCAGCAGGTGCCTCGCGGTCCAACGGCTCATGTCGCTCCCCCGATTTTGTCTGGCTCGCCTGCGCCAACTTGCTTAGCAGGTGGCTGCTCGCTGTCCGGGCCGGCGTAAAAATAGACGCCGAAGCGAAAGCGCCTGGTGTTGACGGCCGCAGTGTTGTCGGCCGCTTCCGCGTCGGCCTGCTGCAGCGCCAAGGCCTGCTCGTTCACCGCGTGCAGCAGCGCCATCGCCTGGTCCTCGGCGGCGGCACGGATGGTCTCCACCGACCGGACCGTCAGCCGGTTGTAGTAGACGGCCCGCTCCAGGCCAGGTGTGGCTGGCTCCAGGAGATTGCGCGTGGCCACGGCCAGATGGTCGTGAAGATTGGCGCCGAGGAACGCCGCCAAGCCGGTCTCGTCGTCGCCCGGCACGAAGGCCCCAGCCCGCAGCTCGAAGCGGTCGCCGGTTGCGTTGCCGACGACCAAGCCGCGCGCCAGGAGATCGTCGAGCACGGTCCGCGGCCGGACGTCCTTGATCACCCCGTCGAGCAGCTCGTCGAAGGACAGCACGCCCGAGTCGGCGCCGCGGGCGAGTGGCAGTGGCTTGCCGGCCTCGTCGCGAAAACGCGGATCGCCGAGCCAGCGGCCGATGGCGGTGGCCGAGATGGCGGCTTGAGGTGGCACAGTCGAGGGCGCGCCGGCCTCGCGCAGGCTGCGCACGTCGCGCCGATGCACGCCGGTGATTAGGCTGATCCGACTGTCGGTCAAGGGCTTGTCGGGCAGCGCGAAATGCTCGGCCGCGACCTCGACATAGACCTTCTTTAACAGCGCCACCGCCGCCGGCAGCAGGATGCCGCGGGCGATCATCAGCCGGATCAGCGGCCGCAGCAGCCAAGCGATCGCACCAGTCAGGGCGGCACCCGACTCGCCGTGCATCGGTGATGCCGCAGGCTCTCGTGTATTTGTCATGGTGGTGACATGCCACCGCGTGGACAATTTTTCCACAAAATTGATTGACCTCGTGACCGCACCGCGTATGAACGTGTGTGCGATTATCCCACAATCTGAAAGGACGGCGCTACGATCGTCGTCGCACACCCTAGGATGCATGAGGAGGAAACAGCATGACGTCGAGCACCATCGCCGATGTGGTCGTCGGCTCGGTTCGCGACACGGGCGAGTTCAGCCTGTTGTTGCGAGCCCTGGAAACGGCCAATCTCACGGGGGCCGTGGCCGATCCGAATGCGGATCTCACCGTGTTCGCGCCGACCGACGCCGCCTTCGTCAAGCTCGCCCGCTCGCTCGGCGTGACCGTGGCCGATCGTGACGAGGATGCGGCGTTCGACGGTATCGTCGGCGCCCTCTCCACCCTCGGTGATCCCGTGCAGCTACTGAGCGAGGTGCTGCTTTATCACGTCACACCGGGTGGTCAGACCGTGGCAGCGCTCCAGAGTGCCGGACAGGTGGCGACGGCGGCCACCGGCGGGCCTGCCTTGGGCTTCGAGAATGGCGAGCTGGTCGATCTGGACCCCACCCTCACCAACCCGCGCTTCGTCGAGGGGTTGACCGACATCGCGGCTGCCAACGGCACGATCCAGGTGATCGATGCGGTGCTGCTGCCCTTGGACGTCGCCGAGGCCCGCGACCCGTCGGCCGACGAGACCTTGACTGGTGATGCGGACGCCAACGTGCTGGCGGGTGATGACGGACGCGATCAGCTGTTCGGGCGCAATGGCGATGATCTGCTCGAAGGTGGCAATGGCGACGATGATCTCGACGGCGGCTTCGGCAACGACACCGTCGACGGTGGTGCGGGCGACGACCTGCTGCTGGGCGGCGAAGGCCACGACGACCTCACCGGCGGCGCGGGTGACGACTTCCTGGTCGGCGGCGAAGGCGGTGATCGCTTTCGCTTCGACCCGTCACGAGAGGGTGAGGGCCATGACACCATCCGCGACTTCAATCTCGGCGAGGATGCGATCGTCCTCAATGCCGTCGACATCGCCGATGCGGACCCCGACATCGCCGGCGCCGACGGCATCGTGCAGCCGGCCGATTTCGATTCGTCCTCAGACTGGAACCTGGTCGATGCGCATGGTGATCTCGCGGTCGAGCACCCCAACGGCACCATCCGGCTCGACAATGTCTCGTTCGACGCCGCACTGACCTTCGAGGCGTTGGTCCATGCGGGTGCATTGGTGGTCGAAGGGCTGGTGCAGGGTGACGATGAGGCCAACACGCTGGTCGGTGACCAGGATGCGACCATGGCGGATCTTATCAATGGGCTGGGCGGCGACGACGTGCTGCGCGGTGGTGACGACGACGACATCCTGATCGGCGGTCATGGGGCCGATCGCTTCCAGTTCGACCCGAGCAATCAGGGCGAAGGGGCGGACCGGATCGCCGACTTCATGATCGGCGAGGACCGGATAGTCCTCGATCCAGCCGACGTGCTGGCGTCCGATCCCACGCTCGACATCGGCGGCGCCAGCCTGGAGGAGATCTTCGCGGCCCTAGATGCGAGCGAGGCCTGGACGCTCGCGCCATCGGCCGACAGCGACGTGGTCATCGGCCATCCCGGCGGCACGATCGAGCTCGAAGGGGTGCAGGTCGATGCCGTGGCAGACCTTGTCGGCGAGGTCAGCTTCGCCGCGGTGGCACCCGCCGTGGTCGCGCTCGACACCCTCGTCAGCGAGGATCCGTCCGTCAGCTAATCGGCGATCAGCGGCGTTCGGCCGAGTGGCTGCGGCGACGCGGCCGGCGGAGCGCCGTCGCCAGCCAGGGCCAAGTCTGCCGGCCCCGATCGAAGGCAGTGCTACGACCGGGTCGACATCCCGTTCTTGGCGTCGGAGACCGTCCGGGTCGAGCTTTTTGGTGGGCCCCGACTTGCCTGACAGAGGGGGCGGCCAATGCGGCCGGCGCTTCAAGGCCGAGCCACACCGGACGGCATGCCGCCGGGCACGCCCTTCGGCCCCGACATTCATGCCCTTCTGCTCTAGCCCGGATTTCTCACCAGCTCTACCGTTGGTCAGGAGTTTGACGGTCGCCGACGGTTGATCGCGATTGTCGATTGAGCGGGCATGGCGAGCCGTGGCGCTCTTTGGCGCTGGTCTGGACTGGTGTGGGTTCGGCGTTGTGGATTTTCAGCGCGAAGCGGCGCAATCGGGCGAGGTTTTCGGGTCCGTTGTCTTTCCGGGCGCGGGATTGGTCCTCGTCCATGACGACGTCCCTGAAACGGTCGGGGAGGACCCGATGCAGGCGGTTCTCGACATGCCAGTGGGCGCGGACGACTTCGAGGAAGCGCGCGGCCGAGAGCGGTTTGGAGAGGATGTAGTAGCGGCAAGCGGTGGTCGTCTTGCCGTCGATCTCGCGCGTGGCCTCGATCTTGCCCACGGCGGCCAGCCCGGGAAAGCCGTGCCGCTCGGCGAGCCAGGCCACGTCGTGGAGGACTGTCGCTCGGCGGGTTTCGATGCGGCCGTGATCGCCGTCGACGGTCTGCGCCACATCGTCGGGCGCGGTTTCCGGGTCGTCGAGCAGCAGTTGGATGTCCTCGAAAAGCGTCTTCTGGTTGCCTTTGACGGCCAGCACGTAGTCGCCACCACGGTCGAGGATCGCTTCCGCGGTCGCCTTCTGGCAGTGCATCGCGTCGGCTGTCACGATGCAGCCGTCCAGGGTCAGGAGCGCCAAGAGCTCGGGCAAAGCGCTGATTTCGTTCGATTTACCATCGACCTTGCGCTGCCCGAGCGCCAGCCGCGTGTCGCAGGCGAAGGCGCTTATGAGATGTAGCGGCCCCTGGCCCGATTGTCGATCGGAGGACCGCCGCGCGGTCTTGCCGTCGACCGCCACCACCCCCTCGATCCGTTCGGCCAATGCCGCGACGTAGCGCGCGAAGCACGTCTCGAACACCGCCGGATCGAGCAGCCGAAACACCCGCGAGAAGGTGTCGTGGCTCGGAATGCAGCCCGGCAGCCGCAAAAACCGGCGCAACAGCGCCTCCTTCGAACGGCCGAACAGCGCCATGTCGACGCAAGTCTCGGCCCCGCTGACCATCGCCAAAAGCGCCACCATCACGATCTCGTCCAGCTCATGCCGCTGCGCATTGCCTCGCCGCGGGTCTACGAGATCCGCGAAACAAGCCCGAAAACCCTGCATGCCGCCCTCCGAAACGATTCAGACGGCGATAGTCGAGCATAATTCAACACAAAAGGATTCTACAATTTTCTTGTGCGATTCCCCTGGCGGCAGCGCCAAGCTGCCTTGACAGGCGAGGATGCCACCCTGGTGCTGGCGGGCGCCGGCTCGGGCAAGACCAGTGTGCTGATGGCGCGGACCGGCTTCATCCTGGAGAGCGGGCTCGCCAACGAGGGCGAGATCCTGCTCCTCGCCTTCGCCAAGAAGGCCCAGCAGGAGATGGCCGAGCGCATCGAGGCGCGGCTCGGCCGAAAGATCGCAGTCTCCACCTTCCATGGTCTAGGGCTCGCCATTATCGGTGAGGCCGAGGGGCGGCGGCCGGGCCTCAGCAAGCTCGCCGAGGACACCCGGCTCTTCCGTCAGACGATCGCCCGTTTCATCGACCAAGCCGCGGCCGACCCGACCTACCGATCTAGGCTCGTGAACTTTCTCGCCACGCTGCTGGTCGTGCCGAAGCTGCCAGAGGCATTCGAAAGCCGCGATGCCTATCTGCATTATGTGCGCAGTGTCGAGCCTCGCTCGCTCAACAACGAGCAGGTCAAGAGCTTCGGCGAGCTGGCGATCGCCAACTTCCTGGCGCTCAACGGCGTACCTTACGCCTACGAGAAGCCCTATCCGGTCGACACGGCCGACGCACGCCGGCGCCGCTACCATCCCGACTTCACCCTGACCCGCAACGATATCTACCTCGAGCATCTCGGGCTCGATCGGCAGGGCAATACGGCGCCCTGGATCGATCGCGAGACCTATCTCGCGGGTATCCAATGGGAGCGGGCACTGCACGAGCAGCACGGCACCAGGCTCGTCGAGACCTTCCACTGGCAACATGTCGAGGGCAGGCTCGACGACGTCTTGCACCAGGCGCTCGTGGAGCACGGCGTCGCCATGGCGCCTGTCGACGACCAGGGGTTGCTCGACGAGCTGCGCGAGGCCGGCCGGGTCGGCCCCTTCGCCGAGCTGGTCAGCGTCTTCCTGAAGCTGCACAAAGCGTCCGGCCTCTCCTTCGAGCAGCTCGAAGCACGTGCCAGCCAGATCGGTGATGGCGGTCGGACCGCTGCCTTTCTCGCACTTTATCGGCCGATCCGCGAGCGCTACGACTGGGCGCTGGCCGAGGCGGGCGAGATCGACTTCGACGACATGATCCATCGAGCAACCGATCATGCGCGCGCGGGTCGCTGGCGCTCCCCCTACCGCTTCGTTCTGGTCGACGAGTTCCAGGACATCAGCCAGGACCGTGCCGAGCTCCTCCAGGCCCTGCAGAAGCAGCGGTCGGAAACGCGGCTCTTTGCGGTGGGCGACGACTGGCAGTCGATCTACCGCTTTGCCGGTGCCGATATCGGCTTGATCAATCACTTCCGAGAGCATTTCGGGGTGACGGCGACGGTCGAGCTCGATCAAACCTCTCGCATGCCCGACCGGCTCACGGACCTCGCCGCGGCCTTCGTTCAGCGCAACCCGATGCAGACGCGACGACAGATCTGCGCGGTCAGCCATGCGGCCGAGCCCGTCATCCACCTCCACTGGCACCCCGCGGCGACGGCTCTGGATGCCGGCACTAAAGGAGGTCGCCGCCATGGGAGGATCGACGAGGGTGACGGCCTGGCTGCCGTGCTCGCTGCGATCGCTGCCGACGCGACCGGTCGTCAAGAGGTGCTCGTCCTCGGGCGATACACTTTCCAGAAGCCTAAAGACCTCAACAGGTTGCAGCGAGCCTACCCAAACCTCCAGTTGGAGTTCTCGACCGTGCATGCGGCCAAAGGGCCCGAGGCCGATGTCGTCGTCGTCCTCGATGTCTCGGTCGGCCGCTACGGCTTTCCGAGCGGTGTCACCGACGATCCGCTGCTGTCGCTCGTCCTCGCCGACGCCGATCCGTTCACGCACGCCGAGGAGCGTCGGTTGTTCTACGTCGCGCTCACTCGCGCCAAGCGCAGCGTCCATTTGATGGTACCGAAATCAGGACCATCGCCGTTCGCCAGGGAGATTGCCGAGGCAGGCCCGGCAGTTCGCCAGCACGGTGAGCCCACGCACGCAACCGAGCGCTGTCCCGAGTGCGGCGGTGCTATGGTTCTCCGCAAGGGCAAGTCGGCCTTTCTGGGTTGCACCAGCTTTCCGCTGTGTCGTGGCACCCGTCGAGCACCCAAATGGAATGAACGCATTGACCAACAGGGGTCTCGCGGCCCAGCACATCCGCGCAACTGACGACTTCAGGCTTTGCCCTTGAACGCTTCGAACCCGCCGCCAGTCGGTCGCGGTCGGTCCTGCCACCATCCTCGGATCGAGCTATGTGTATATCGAGACCATGCGCGAGCTGGATGCCGCCACTGCCGAGGCCTGGACTCCGGCCGCAGTGGACGCCGTACAGGCCGGCATGGAGGTCGCCTCGTGAGCCAAGCCCGGGTCAGCACTACCGCCCTCGAGGTGCTGGTTGAGGCGAACGCGAGTGCCCGCATCAGCAGCCTGGTGCTCGAAGTGGTGCATAGCGTGGCGGAGGGAGCACCACCGCCACCTCCTCCACCAACAGGGCGCCGGCGAGCGGTTGTGATCGTCATGGGCTGAGCCTGATGGCAAACGTCTGGACGCCGTCCTACCGATGGCGCCATTCCCATGGCGGGATGAACGTGTCGCACCACATCACCGGGGGGGGCGTTCCGTCCAAGCACATGCTATCGGCTTGGCCCGCTCAGCCCGGCGCACCGGTCAGCGCCTCGAACAGCGTGGTGATCGATGCCTCGGCGACACCCCGGACGATGAACACCAGCCGCGTGTCTTCATCGGCCGAGGGCCAGGCGTCGAGGAACACCGGCTCGTGAAGGATATGCTGCACCGCATGCAGGACCAGGGGATAGGCCGGCTGCTCGGCGACCTTCACCAGTCCCTTGACCCTTAGCAGCCCGGGGCCGGCGCTGGCGATCAAGAGCTCGAGAAAAGCGCTGAAGGCAGCGGCCGGGATCGGCTCCGACCGACGCAGGCAAAAGGCGCGAATGTCGTCGCCGTGCCGGTTCGGATCGTGCCCGTGATGCCCATGGCTATCCCCGTGGCCATGCTGCTGGCCATGCTCATGGCCATGGTGATGATGCTCGTCCAGCGCCGCCGCGCCGAGCCAGGCCTCGATCTCGGCCGAGCCGTGCCGCTCGCGCCAGGGGCCGAGCCCGAACAGCCGGTCCGGCGCCACCGCACCATGCGCGCACGGCACGATCGCGGCCATGGGATTGAGCGCACGTAGGCGGTCGACCAGGGCCGCCGGCACCCCATTTCCGGCGAAATCGCCGCCCGCGAGATCCGTCTTGGTGACCAGGAGCCGATCCGCCAT
>CAZHNG010000248.1:0-10523 GCA_964533785.1 uncultured Saprospiraceae bacterium
AATCACAAGCAGACCCCTAAAAATCAGCTAATTGCGGATCTGCGAAACTTAAGTATATCATATTACCCATTGTTGCTTTGGTGAGCAACAGTTGCGGCGAAGACTTTTTGGAGTCTACGCCTTTCGGCCAGGCTACTTCGGCCGACTTCTGGAGAAATGCCGCTGATGCCGAAGCGGCGGCCAATGCCATGTACGATCCCCTGAATGATGAATCTTTCTACGGCCACGGCGAACAAACCTTCGAAATCTGTGGCGATGATTTTTGGCGCGCGGGCGACCACGGTGAAGACCAGGCCATCGAAGAATTTACTTTCGATCCTGCTAACTCCCAGTTGCGTTCTGCCTACACGCGTAAGTATGAGATCGTTAACCGCGCCAATGCCGTTTTGATCAACGTTCCGGACATCGACATGGACCAAAACCTGAAAAATCAGTTGTTGGGTGAAGCTTACTTCATGCGTGGTTTTGCCCACTGGCGCCTGCATGTCATTTATGGCACCGTTCCTTTGATTTTGGAAGAAGACGCTATCGACAACAACTTCAACAAGGCCAAAGCTACCGAGGAGGAAATGCGTGCGGCCATCGAATCGGATTGGCTGCAAGCTGCTAATTTGCTTCCCGACTTGTCGGCGGAGGTGCACGGCGGCCGTCCTACCAAAGGTACTGCCTGGGGGTTCTTGGCTAAGTTGTACATCTACTGGGATAAGTTGGATCAAACCATCGAGTTTGGCGAACGCGTAATCAACAACCCCAACTACGCCCTGGCCGACAACTACCAGGATAACTTCCGCATCGAGACCGAAAACAACTCCGAAATGCTTTTTGCCGTTCAAAACCTGGACGGTTGGTCGGGTTGTGCTTACCGCATCTATTCTACTCCTCGCGGTGTTTGGGGCGGCTGGGATTTCCACGAACCCATTCAGGACTTAATCGATGAATTTGAAGACGAAGACCCCCGTTTGGATTACACGGTTTTCCAACCGGGAGACATCGTTGACCTCGGCGGTGATCAGGGACCCACCGAGTATACGGAAGACCTTTCCGATACCGGTTACCATTTCCGCAAGTTTGCTTCGTGGCGCCCCACCGGCGGCTTAGATGATGGCCAGAACGTGCCCGTTTTGCGTACTGCCGATGTATACCTGTTGGTTGCTGAGGCCAAAATCCGTTTGAACGGCGCCGGCACCGGCGATGCCGAGCTGAATGCCGTACGTACGCGCGCCGGCCTTCCCGCAAAGACGGGCGCTACCATTGAGGATCTCATCCACGAACGACGCGTAGAGCTAGCCGGCGAAAACCAACGCCACCAAGACCTCATGCGCTGGGACAAAGCCGGTATCATCGATATCGTGTCTCACTACCAAATCGACCGCGGTAACTTCAAACCGCCACGCAACTTCCAGCGCCCTAAGCACTACTACTTCGCCATTCCTCAAGTGGAAATCGACCGTAGTAACGGCGTACTCGTACAAAGACCCGAATACGCTAACTAATTTTCGTTCTATATCATTCATTTTTGATAAAAAGCCTGGGCTGATTTTTTGGTTCAGGCTTTTTTTAAAGTTCAGCAGTTAGCAGTTCGTCAGTCCTCTTTGCTTCATGTGGCTTACTTTTTTGGGAAGAGCGTTTGGGGTGGAGTGCTTTGTGTGGCTTTACGTTTTATTCGTTTGTAGGAAATTGGGAGAATCGTAAACCGTAAACCGTCTATCGCCCTTCGTACCTCGTAAATCACAATCCATTTATTTTTGTTCTAATAGTGATTGGGAGAAAATTAAAGGATGAAACAAAATCAAAAGAACATGATGAGGTATTTACCATTCGTTTTCGCAGCCATGCAATTATTTTTTTCGTGTTACGGACCGCCGCCCCAGGAAAGAATATTGGGCGCGTGGCAGGTGGATTCTTCTTATATGTACTACAACGGATTCGACTATACAGTAAAGGGGGATGGCGCCGATTGGGCGGTTTTGATATTCGAGGAAAATGATATCGTCAAGGAGACCAAGTTCGGTACCTACCGGCAACATGAATACGAATTTTTCGGGCGGGACTCCGTGGTGCTGACCAACAAAAATAGCGGTAAATTGATTGGGGCATACAAGATCTTGCGATTGAATGAGGAGCAAATGGTACTGAGGCGGTATAAGGAGCCTATATTTAATAATGTGCAAAACCAGGTACGGTTCGAGGTGCGCTATTTTTCCAGGACCGAGCCTCCCAAAAATATCGTTCCGTTGGTTCAGGATCAATAGGTTATGATCATTGAGTACAATGGAACAAAAGTTTGTTAATCGGTTCAGCCGAATTCTTGACTGCCTAAGGCATGTTATTTAGCTAGCATCAATCGTAATATGTAATGCTTGACAGATTTAACCGGGCGGAATAAAATGAAATTTTTTACGCTATGTATTATGTGTCAAAGTAAAATTATTCGCCTTAAGGATTTTTCCGGAAATCTACAAGAACTACCATTCGGATGAAACATTTACGGGCCGGGATATGGATAATGCAACTATTTTTGGTGGCGAGGGTGTTCGCTCAAAATTTGGTGCCCAATCCGGGTTTCGAATTTTACCACCACTGCCCGCCCTATCCCGGACAGATTCACGAGGCCGTCGATTGGAATGCGCCTAACAACAAGACTACCGACTATTTTCACCGTTGTTCGTCGCCGGCCGGTGGGGCGAGCGTTCCGGCTAATCTGTTGGGCTTTCAGGAACCTTACCACGGGGACGGATACGCCGGGATAAGAACCTGGATACCCATTATTGAGGGCAACCCCTACTACCGGGAGTATTTGGCAACCCAGCTCCTCGAACCCATGGTAGCCGGCGAAACTTACGAAATAAGTTTTATGGTGAGTGTTGCGGAGGAGTCGGGGTATTATTCCGATGATATCGGTATTTATTTTTCTCCAGAACCGTTTGGTCATCAAGCGGTATATGATTACGAACCACAAGTACGACAACCCGACAACGTTTTATTAGAAAACACCAACGATTGGGTGAAGATTTATTCTAAATATGTGGCGCAAGGGGGAGAACAATATTTGTTGTTAGGTAACTTTCTAGATGATGAACGCATGACCCGTGAAGTCATTGACCCTCAATTGCCCGTCGTTTATTACTACATCGTTGAGGTAGTGGTGCGTTCCTGTGCCGGTTTCGAGGATATATTTAGCAAAGTGGATACTTTTCTATGTCCCGATGAATCCATTTTGATTGCCGGAAAAGAGGGCGCCAACCATTACCGATGGACGGAAGGCGGCCAATCCGTGGAAAGGGTAGTCGATCAACCGGGAAAATATACGGTCATCAGTGAATTGGGATGTTATTCGGAAACGACAACCTATGAGATTGAAGAATGGGATTGTTCCTGTCGGTTACGGATGCCCAACCCACAGCCTTCCAGCCTACCACTGCAATGGTTGTTGACGCCGGCGGTTACCGGTTATGAAATTACGCTATACGATACTGCGGGCCGGCGGGTCGGTCAATTCAAGGACCTTGACGATTCAGTATTGTCTTTGTCATCGGGAATGTATTTTTGGAAGGCTTCCTTGGTTTGCGGCAAAGAAAGACGGCAACAGGAGGGTAGGGTAGTGGTTATATGGCGTTAAACAAAGCACAACCGGCACATAAAAAAAAGGTGATCTCAGGATGGCCATTGAGATATTTTCTCAAAAACTGGGTAGCCTTGGACAAGTGGACGCGCACCGTCGCCTCCGATATGTTGAGATGGGCGGCTATCTCGTTGTTGTCCCACCCGGTTTTGTAGCGCAAATTAAAGACCATTCGTCGTTTTTCGGGTAATTGTTCGATAGCGGCTTCGGTGATGTCAATATAGTCTTTGAAAATTAAATTACCTTCCACGCTCGGAATGGCCGCCTCGCCATGTTCCGAAGCATACTGTTCCTTGTGACGGTTGACCCTCGATTGCTTTTTCAGGTGATTCCACACAAAATCTTTGGTAATTTTCAGTAAAAGATGCTGTAACGGCAAGTTGGGATCAATTATTTGTCGTTTTAACCATACCCTGACAAATACATCTTCGGTGATTTCCTCCGCCACTTGCTTGTCGTTCGACAATCGGTAACAGAAATTGAAGACTTTTTCGTGGTAGACATCGTATACCCACCTAAAGCTTGCCATCTCTCCACTGCGCAATCTTGTGAGGTGTTGTTTTTCGCTTTTGATTAACATGGATGCGTTTTCTTTTTGAATACTACTTGGTTGTTTATCGCTTTTCTGAGCTGCTACACCCCTAGAAAACAAGAATATTCAAATCACTTGCTGCTTATCTTATTTGCTAAAATATAATTTTTTTTTAAAAAAATATTCATCCTGGGTAAACAAATTAAAGGCCTTCATTGGATAACTTAGTAAATGATAAATCGAAATTAATGGCAAGTTCAAGAAAAGAAGAGTTGATAAAAAAATTACGTGCCGGTAGTTGTACCGAAGAAGAATTGGATCAGCTCTTCCGTTTAGCCAAGGCCTTCCCCGAAAACGAAGCCCGGGATTTGATGGATCAGTTGTGGTCATACTTGGAGGATTACCCATCCCTGGAAAAGAATTTTTCCGAAAAAATGTTCGCCAACGTAATGGCCCGAATAAAAAAGCGTAATAGCGGTGCTCCTTTTCTCCTAAAAGACCAATCAATGGGGAGGAGACGATTCCTGGTGGCCTTGAGCAGTGCGGCGGCGGTACTCCTCCTGGCCGTGTTCGGTACTTGGTGGTCCCAAAAGAATAATTTGATAACCATAGCGACAGTTTCTGCCGAACAACGGGAGGTAATCCTTCCCGACGGTTCCACCGTAATCCTCAACGCCAACTCGAGACTTACCTACCGTTCCTCATGGAAAGAGGGCGAAACGCGTCGGGTATGGCTCGAGGGCGAGGCCTTTTTTGAAGTAGCTGAAAAGCCCAAAACACAACAAAAATTTCTGGTTAATGCACCCGATTTAATTATTGAAGTGCTGGGCACCGTCTTCAACGTCAATAGTTATCATGAACAGACCAACGTGTATTTGGAAGAAGGTAAAATTGCCTTAAAATTGAAAAACAAACCTCAGAACCCGACAATAATGAAGCCCGGGGAGATGATTACTTATTCTTCGAAGAAAAAGTCCATTATTGCTCATTCCCGAAAAACAGCTACTCGCAAGATCACTTCCTGGAAGAACGGATCCTTGCTATTTGAAAACGAGCCCATGGAAAGAATCCTTAGAAAAATTGAGGCCATTTATGGTATCGAATTTGTGGTCAAAGACCATTCGATCCTGCAACGGCAATTTACTACGGGGTTGCCCATGGATGAATTGGAATTTGTTATCCCTTTGTTAGAGAAGGCTTTAGGGATAACAATCAGGAAAAATAATCGCCAATACATTATTCAGAAAAATGGGGACCGATGAAAAAGAAAAACGCAAACAATAAATACCCATAAAAAAAACTGGAATGGCTACCATAGCCACCCCAGCGAATTTTGAACTGTTTTAAAAAAGGCTAAACTATGATTTTTAAGAAACTTAACCAATCGTTTTGGGTTTTTGGTGTGTTCTTGCTGGCTGCTACCATTAATCCATATTATGTGCAAGCCACTGATGGCGCGGGTCCTCCCGAGCAAAGGCACGACCAGCCCTTGATCGAAGTGCTCAAAGTCATAGAAGAGAAATACCAGGTATTTTTCACCTATGAAGCCGAGCTCCTGCGCGATGTAGAAGTAGATTTTGAATTCAAAACCGAGGAATCCATGGAAGAAGCCATCGGTCGCTTGTTATCGGATACCGGTTTTGAATATCAATCTTACGGAGAGAAATACGTAGTCATCTACCGCAATACCAAGCGCGGAAAAAAGGGCGCCAAGAGGCTGGGACGCAAGATACGCCAGTTAAAGCGCCTGGAAAGTAATCAGGATATCAGCTTGGAGCGCCAAGCCGATGAACCTCAAGAGCAATTAAAGACGTTGGTCCATTCTATCGTCGAAATGAAAAAGGAGGTCACCGTCACCGGTACCGTCAAAGATGTTAACGGCGATCCCCTCTTCGGCGTCAACATCTTGATCAAGGGAACCAGCAGGGGTACCGTCACCGACCTGGATGGAAAATTTACGTTGGAAGTACCGACCGGCGACGAGATCCTCGTGATATCTTACACGGGCTACGAAACCATGGAAGTAGCCGTGGATAACCAAACCCAGCTGGACATTGTCATGGCCGAGTCCATTTCCGAATTAGAGGGAGTGGTTGTCGTGGGTTACGGAACGGTGAGGAAGCGCGACTTGACGGGATCGGTAGGATCGCTCGATAGCAAAAAGTTTGAAGATGAAGTAATTTCGAATGTATCCCAGGGCCTGCAAGGTAAAGTGGCCGGCGTAAATGTAACGACCAACGGCGGCGCACCCGGTGGCGCCATGGTGGTGCGCATCCGGGGCAACAATTCCGTGTTAGGGGGTAACGACCCGTTGTACGTTATCGACGGTTTTCCGGTAACGGCCGGCAATATTGGTGAAACCAATTTATTGGCGACCATCAACCCGGGAGATATCGAATCCCTCGAAGTATTGAAAGATGCTTCGGCAACGGCTATCTACGGCTCGCGCGGCAGTAACGGCGTGATATTAATTACGACCAAGCAAGGTAAGCAGGGCCGCAACCGGGTGGATTTCGAAACCTCGGTAGGTTTTCGGGAAGTAGCCCGAACCCTCGATATGATGAACAGTGCCCAGTTTTTGGAAATTGCCAATGAACGGGCGGCCAACGACGGCAATGATCCATTTTTCAGTCCCGCGGAAGTAGCCTCCTTTTCCCAAATCAATACCGACTGGCAAGACGAAATATTCCGCGAGGCTTTGGTGCAAAACCATACCATAAGGTTCTCGGGTGGTAACGAGGATACGCGTTATTTGGTATCGGGTAATTTTTTCACCGAAGAGGGAATCATTATCGGGTCCGATTTTGAGCGCGGATCGTTGCGCCTCAATTTAGACAAAGATTTTGGGGATCGCTTTCAGTTATCGACGCGCGTTACCGCTTCCCGTTCGGTAAATAATGAGGTTCCCTCGAATAATATTATGCTCAGCGCCCTGCAAGCGCCTCCCTTTTTAGAACCTTACAATGAGGACGGCACTTATTTGTCCGGTTTCGATATCAAACGTTTCCCTTTTAGTCCTAGTGCCGGTACCAATCCTGTTTCGTTGGCCTTGGAACAACTCGATAAAAGAACCATCGACCGGATCCTGGCGAATGTTTCCGGTAGTTACGAAATCTTAAAAGGCTTGAGCTTCAAAGTATTGGTTGGGGTTGATCAACTTAACAGTACCCGGGATTTTTACAATCCCAGTACCATTGAGGCGGGTCTTCCGGCCGGTTCCGGCTCAAAAAGTTTCAATTCCGTTACTTCCTTCCTCAATGAGAATACGTTGAATTACAATACCACCCTTCGCGGAAACGACCGCCTGGATGTAACGGTCGGTTTTACCTGGCAGGAAGAAAAAAATGATTTTCTTTCCGGTTCTGCCAGTGGTTTTGTAACTGATGACCTTGAAAACGCTGCCCTGAGCGCCGGTGAAAACTTTTCCGCACCTAATACCAATTTTACGGAATGGACTTTGTTGTCCTACCTCGGAAGAATTAATTATAGCCTTGATGACAAGTACTTATTTACACTTTCCGGTAGGCGGGATGGTTCTTCCCGGTTCGGAGAGGGCAATAAGTGGGGATTCTTCCCTTCGGCGGCCTTTGCATGGCGATTGGCCGACGAACCTTTTATCAAAAATACCTTGCCATCTGATATTTCCGATTTGAAACTACGAGCGAGTTGGGGGATCTCCGGTAATCAAGCCATTTCTCCCTACAGTTCCCTGCAACGCTTTTCGGATGTGGGGCTGGCCTTCGGCGGCAATGTCAATACCGGTTTTCGGCCGGAAAACCTCGGCAACCCCGACCTGCAGTGGGAAACTACCGAAGAATTTAATGTGGGATTGGAGTTCGGCCTTTGGAATCAACGCATCAGCTTTAGCGCCGACTATTACGTGAAGGATACGGAAGACCTGCTGGCACGCGTAAACCTGCCGCCCACCTCCGGTTTTGCAAATACCATTCAAAATATCGGTTCTACACGTAATGAAGGGGTGGAATTTAATCTCGGTACCGTCATCATGCGGAAAAACAACCTGCGCTGGGATGCCAATTTCAACATTTCTGCCAACCGTAACGAAGTACTCGAAACGGCCGGCGGGCAGGATATCGTCGCTCCCCAAATTGAAATTGTAGGCCCGGCGAACGTAGTTAGAGAAGGCGAGCCGTTATCGGCCTTTTTTGGTTTGGAAATCGACGGCTTAACCGAAACCGGTTTATTTAACTTTGTCGATCAAAATGGCGACGGCAATATCAACGATGCCGACCGCGTCATTCTGGGCAGCCCTTATCCCGATTTCTTTTACGGTTTCTCTACTGATTTTTCGTTGGGTAATTTCTCGGTGCGGGCCAATTTTCAGGGAGAATTGGGCAAGCAGCTTTGGTTTATGGACATTTACCGTTTCGGCGCTTCGATGCACCGCGGCGGCAACCAGTTCGAGGAAAATGCCACTCAGCGATGGACGCCCAGCAATCCGGATCCCAATGCAAATTATCCGAGGGCTACGGCTACCCTTAATCAGCAACCATCCGATCGTTACGTAGAAGATGCGGACTATTTGCGGTTGCAAAACCTTAGGATCAGCTATAATATTCCTACTGATAAATTGAATTTATCCGGCATACGCAATGCCACCATCTATTTTAGTGGTCAAAACCTCTTTACCATCACGGAATATTCCGGATACACCCCAGACATAGATACTTTTAGCAGCGGCGACTTGCGGATCGGCGTGGACTATCGCAGTTATCCCATTTCCCGCACCTTTTTGATGGGATTGAAACTAGGACTGTAGGAATTTCCCATTTATGAAAATTGTCAATTATTGAATTTTAAATCATTAAGTCATGAATAAAAAAGTTTTCTATAAATTGTTCTTGGGGTTGGCATTGCTTATGGCTAGTTCGGCTTGTGAAGATGCCTTGATCGAAGAACCAAGAAATTTCCTCTCCCAGGAAACCGTTTTTTCGTCTGAATCGGGCGCCGTTGCTGCTACCATGGGTATTTATGAGCCCTTTCGGGAAAACGACCTCTACGGGTGGTGGCTGCTGGGCAACCTGGAATTCGGAGCGGATACCATGTTTGGCCGCGGTAGCCAGGCCAATGCCAGCCGCTACCAGTTAGCTTCTCGTGGTATCGGCCGTATCGGATTTATCTGGAGAGGGGCTTACAATGTGATCAACCGGGCCAACATTGTCATTCAACAACTGGAAGAAAAAGATATCGAAGGGTTGGATGCTAACGAAAAAAATGAATTAATCGGTGAGGCGCGTTTTCTGCGAGCGCTGGCTTATTTTCATCTGGTGCGCCTGTTTGGTGATTGCCCATTGCGCACCCAACCCGAAACGGATCAGGCCCAATTGGCTATTCCTCGTTCGCCGGTGAGTGACGTTTATACGCAGATCCTCGATGATCTACAGTTTGCGGAAAATAACCTGCCCAACGTGAATTACCGGGAAGGTAGGGCCACCCGTTGGTCGGCCAGCGGCATCCTGGCTATTGTGTACCTCACTCGTTCGCAATGGACGGAGGCGGCCGCCAAAGCTAAAGAAATTATGGATTCCGGGCTCTTTAGCCTTTTGGAAGTAACCGAGCCCGAAGACTTCCAACAGATTTTCGGCCCTACGGTCGTTACGCATTCCGAAGAGATCTTCTCTTTGAAGCATGCCCGCATTGCCGGTTTGGAATTCGAGCCGCTATGGCTGATGCATCGCGCCGGCTCCGGTTACTCCTTGGGCGGCAATGCTTTTGCCTGGTTCGGTAACCCTGATTCCTGGCTGGGCGATTGGATGAAAGAAATCGGCGGACCCGACCTTAGAACCACCGACTGGATGTACAACGGTCCCCAAGATGAACAGTTCCTCAGCGTCGAAATTCCCATGCTCTTCAAGAAATTCAGAGATACCGAATCGGAACTGCCCGGCAATGATTTTCCCGTCGTGCGCTATACCGAAATTTTGATGATCTTCGCCGAAGCTACCAGCCAAGCCAATGGCGGCCCGACGCCCGACGCGTACGAAGCCGTCAATATGGTGCGGCGCCGCGCCTACGGCCGGGATATCAATACGCCGGATGCAGAAGCTGACCTGCCTGCCGGCTTGAATGCCGAACAATTCCAGGAAGAGGTCCTCTTGGAACGCGCTAAGGAATTCATCATGGAAGGAAAACGCTGGTATGACCTCCTCCGCACCGGAAAAACACTGGAAGTCATTCGCGCTTCCGGCCCCGGCAAAGCCGCCATCGAAGAAAAACACTTGAAGTGGCCTATCCCCAGTGAAGAAATTGATAACAATGAGGCCATGACACAGGCCGATCAAAATCCGGGATGGTAGATCGGGGGAGCGGTAGGCGGTATTGCGGTATGCGGTATTGCGGTATTGCGGT
>CAZHNG010000249.1:0-10511 GCA_964533785.1 uncultured Saprospiraceae bacterium
CTTGATGCCAATGGCAGAAATTGCGGGATTAACGAAGTACAGTATAAAATTTGCCACTTGTAGCCGTTTGATGATCCCGCCGAACAAGTCTAATATAAAAATAGGTGAAGCGGGTAATGGTTCAACGCAAAGGGATCAATGATGCGAAAGAACAAAAGAGTAAGGGGGCCTGCTTTCCGAAGGAAATGTATTTCCAACTGTTTATTTTTTTCTAAAATCCAAACTACACTGGTTTAACCAAGTAAGCCAGTGTCGATCGTTGTACTGCATTTGGTAGGCCAAATAAAGGGCAGTTCCTAACTGAAGGTTGTCTAATTGCCGGTAAGCGGGAGTTGACTTTCTATCCAGGTGTTTATACCAACAATCCTGAAAGAGGTGGTCCAAAATGATTCGCTGGAAACAGTGATTTTCTTGTACCGGCCAATTTTGATTGACGGCGATCGGGGGAAGTATCTCATTTGTTAGTTTTAAATAGTCTTTTTCCATCAAAACGCGTTGCTCCGGTAGGTCAAATAGGGCAGTAGGCCTGATCTGAAAGTATTCCTGGCCGGAATAGGCTACGTAAAATTTATCCGTATGCGGATCAAAATCAGCTGCATGGACGGGAAAGGTGACTAGCTCAAGCTGTTTTTCGGGTTCTTGGAAAAATAATAAGCGGCAGTAGTTAAGGTCGGGATGTAAATAAGCGTAGGCTAAAGGGCAGGTGGAGTCTTCAGTCACATAACTCGCTCCCCGTTTTTGAAGTATATCTAATGATTGTATTACCATTGCGTTAGATTATTTGCTTTCCGCAAAAAAAAAGCCGAAGCGCAGAGCTTCGGCGAAACATAATCCCATAAACACTTAACGAAGTGTATTTTTTATATTCATCAGATATTGCTACCTGAATTCTAATATATAATTCTTAAAAACTACATCATTAACTGATTCCTTCCGGTAAAAGTTGTGTAGACACTACCTTTTTTGATGATAAACCTGGAATACCCGGTTAAAATTGCATCATTATCGATTAAGAATATGGTAGTTGAGCACCGGTTAGGGCTATAATTTTGTAGTCGTAAACAAACAAAGAATGATTAATTCACCAAAATGACTGTTATTATGAAAAATGTAATCGCTATTATTTTATTATTAGGTATTAGTTTGACAGCCTATGCACAAAACGGCATTAAAGTAAGAGCCTTGAATGACGGCAAAAAAGTTGTGTTGACAGTAAGCGAAGCTACACCCGATCTAACCGTTGAGCTAATTAACGAAAAAGGAGAATTACAAAGAATTGATAGAGTAAATGCTGCTGATGGTTATCAGAAGATCCTGAATATGGAAAAATTGGAAAACGGGAACTACGATCTTGTCGTACATACCATGCAGAAAGAAGTGGTTTTTCCAATGGTAATTGAAGAAAAAAGTATTGTGATCGACGAGAACGCAAAAGAGCAGTATTTCAAACCGGTCGTAGCCAAAACAGCAGATAATGCTTTTGATGTTTCCTACTTGAATGGCAAAATTACCGACGTAAGCGTCAGTATTACCGATGCGGATGGTGTTGCCGTGTACAAAGAAGTTTTTGATAACATCATCAAACTGCAAAAGAGGTTTAAACTTGAAGCTTTCAAGTCTGGAGAGTATACTGTGGCAATTAAAACGCCCGCAAGATCATACTACCGTAAGGTAGCTTTGGATGATTAGTTGTGATTGAGCTAATATATAGCATGGAGGGTTGCGTATTCATTTACGTAACCCTCTTTTTGTTTTACAGCGATTCTCATTTTAGAATGGTATTTTGCCATTAAGCTGATAGCAATGGGTATCGGGACTAACATCTACTACAACACTGACATTTATCGTCAGGATCTGGCGTCTAATTTAACTTTTGTGTTAAATATATTTTAAATTAAATCTTTAAATTTCGACTAAAACTATCTTTACTGCGTTTATAGACTACATTTATTACTGAAAATTCAATTACGTTGACAGATAGGCTAGTTATAATACCAACATACAATGAAAAAGAGAACATTGTAAAGATCATCGAAGCTGTTTTTTCCTTGGAACAAGATTTTCACGTGCTGGTCGTTGATGACGGTTCTCCTGACGGAACTGCCGATTTAGTAAAGGATTTGCAGGATCAATACGACCGTCAATTATTTTTAATTGAAAGAAAAGGAAAATTAGGGCTGGGAACTGCTTATATTACTGGTTTTAAATGGGGACTTAACCGGGGATACGATTATATTTTTGAAATGGATGCTGATTTTTCGCATAATCCCGCTGATTTAATAGGCCTATATGAAGCATGCGCTGAACAAGGAGCGGGAATGTCCGTAGGATCTCGTTATGTTCCCGGGGGAAAAGTGGAGAACTGGCCGATTGACCGTATTTTTCTTTCTCGTGGTGCTTCCTTGTATGTTCAATTAATCACCTGGATGCCAGTCAAGGATCCGACTGCCGGATTTGTCTGTTACACTCGTGAAGTACTTGAACGAATCGACTTGGATAAGATACAGTTCATTGGCTACGCCTTTCAGATAGAAATGAAATTTGCCGCTTACAGCTTGGGTTTTAAGATAAAAGAAGTTCCTATAACTTTTATCGATCGGGTGGAAGGTACTTCAAAAATGTCCATGAAAATTGTTAAAGAAGCTGTTTATGGAGTGTTACAGATGAAGTTCCGCAGTTTTTTTCAAAGTTATGAACTAGTTACCCGGGCAGTTTAATAGTTGATTCAAACTAATTTTATTTTTTGATAAACTTCAGTATTTCTGGTTCACTCTCCTGATTTTCCAAGGTGACGAAGTACAATCCTGGATTTAAAAATCCAATGTTCAAATCCATATTTTCTATGCCTGGTTCAATACGCTTATTCCAGACCAGCTTTCCTGCCGTAGTAAATATATTCAGCTTTTTTAAATCTGTTTTAGCAAATTGAAAGGTTATGGTTTCCTTAGCCGGATTGGGAAATAAGGAAGAAATACCAGCTCGGGCCAATGAAACCGTGT
Organism: uncultured Saprospiraceae bacterium; assembly: GCA_964533785.1. GTDB lineage: Bacteria > Bacteroidota > Bacteroidia > Chitinophagales > Saprospiraceae > JANQRV01. The sequence continues at coordinate 3,000 of CAZHNG010000249.1, forward strand.
TGCTTTTTTCATTATTTTTGAAGCTGACCGGATCCTCGATCGGTGCCACACAAGGAACCTCGCATATGTACTGTTTTGCCGTATAGCTACTGCTGGCAACCAGCCATGGACCATCGTTCCAATTACCCATATATACGTAATCCGGAAGGCTGTTTTGAGGATATATTTTGGTTTGCCAATTGGAATATCCGGAATTAACGTAGTTCACCCATTGTAATGAACCGTCGATTAATTCATCACTTAACCCAATAAAAGCAGTACTTATTTTATGATCTTTTAGTTGTTGGGCCAACCAATTATTTTCTGGTTTGGAAGTTAAAACAGCCAGGTGGCCATTCTCCGCCTCACAGGCCAATTTGGCTTCGGGCCATTCTAATTGCTCTTTACCAACCAGGTACCTGCTTTGTTCAAAACGCCCCAGATCTTGGTATCCATCAGGTGTTTCTTGTTGACAGATGGGGGTTTCCGATGGGGTAACCGTAATTTGAAAGCTGGTATTGGTAAAGTTTCCACAATTATCAAATGCATAATAAGTGATACCATACTGACCAACAGATAACCAGTTTTGGTTGGCTGGCCCGCGGGTTTGCACTACTTTTACCGAATCAACAGGCTCAAAACATTCTATTTCACAAAGGCAGGGTAATTCCGTTTCGGCATCTGCTAATAACCATTGTCCGTCGGCTTGGGTCGCTATGTAACCGTAATCTCTTTTCCCTACAAAACTTACCGAACGCTGAGACCAATTTCGATAGATGGGCAAACTGCCATCCAACCAAAGAAATTTCTGATCCGTTCGTTCGTCATTGATTCCGATAAACGCATCTTTTACGTTGGTTGCGGCTAACCCTTTTTTTATCACTTCATTTTGTTCGTTGTTTTTGACCAGCGCCAGTTGTCCGCCAATCGACCGGCATTTTTTGCGCGCTTCCGGCCAGGTTATTTTTTTGAGGTACAACAAATAAAGTTTTTGGTCAAGGCGACCTATTTCTGTAAAATCCTCAGGATAGGTACCACAGTATTGATTATTTAGTTTGCAGGTACTGCCGGCGGTAGGAACGGACCAGCTTACCCAGGCGCTGCCGTAATCATCTGCTTGAAATTCAAGGTCTTGGATTTTCGAAATGTGTATTTTGCTGCCTGTGCATAAAGAAGGATCGGCTCCCTTTTTAATAACGTTGGCTATTGAATAGTCTTCACAGTCAGTTTTGCGCTCTAACCTGCGAAACCAGGTGTCTTTATTTAGCAAGGGCGGGTCGTATTCTTTTTCGAAAGCACCTGGAATATCTGTCCAACCGCTATCCGGCCCGCTGGTGGACTTTTGCCAGCGGTATTCCAGGTCTGCCCGTTCTTCTGTTGCTGACAGGTGAATCGTGATGGGGCCTGGATTATACGGGGGGCAGGCCGTTTCATCTCCTTGCAGAATAGGAGCAGGAAGCAGATCTGCACATTCGTTTCTGGAATCAACGGTTAATGGTTTACCATTTTGATCATATTGACATCCTGTATTGCGCAGCGGAATGATTAATGGAACGGCATTTACCCGGATGGTAACTTTTTGTTGTTCTGCCCCTTTGTGAGCTACGATGTTGCTGGAAAAAACGGGAGAATCGTGATTGTCATTCCAGCTTAAATATTGAAAAACAGCTGTAGTGTCTATTGCCAGGTTGGGAGGAAGAACGAGTTCTTTGACGGTGTAATAGGAAGGAAAAGTAATAATGTTTCTTATATCGGTAGCGTTCCAAACTACTAAGTGTGAGGGTTTGTTTTCAGCATTGCCTAATAAATAAGCGTAAGTACCGCCTTCTTCGTTTTCTTCGACTAAGGCTTTAGTGAAATGTAGATCTCCAAAACGGGTAAAGAATTTTTCAAGAGCAAAATAAGCTAATTTAGGTTTGAAATCAGGGGTCAACAATCCAGTGCTATTATAAATATCAACCGAAGGCATATCTATTAATTCGTAAATAAAGGATTTATCAACCCCGTACCTGCTCATCAATAGTATCGCCCTGGAAAGATATATGGCTTGTGCCCGTTCTCCGATACCGGGATTGCCTTTATAAGGTGTTTTCGAGTTCCAACCGAATTCAGATACGTTTATTTTGGTATGCGGTGCCTTGATGCGGCGCCATTCTTCCAGGTTTTTAAGTCTTAAAAACTGTCCTTCTTTCGATTCTGGTGTGGCCGTTAGTTTTTTGGTATTGATATCAAAGGCGTAAGGATGAATACTTAAATAATCAAGATAAGGAATGATATCATCCGGGATCATTTCATCGATATAATCGTTCAAGTTAGACGGGTAAGTGTCGGCCTGGAAAGCTCCGCTTGATAATTTCATCCTCCAATCATCAGGATTATCGGAGCCGTAATATTCTTTAAGTGCTTCTACAAAGCCCCTGCTGATAGCATGATAAGCGTCACGGCCAGGAATTCCCCAGGGTTCGTTACCGATCTCTAACACCTGCACTAGGCAATTTTTATTAGTATCTGCCGGGCAAAAGGTGGCAGCAAAGTTCTTTGCATAATGCTTGGCATTCATTTGAATGGCTTTTGGCGTGCCTCCCCATTCTTCTGCGGTATACCATTTGTTAGGGTAGCCTCTGACTTCATAACCTTCTTCCCTGTTTTTACGATTTTTATAATAAGGAGTGATCGCTTCTACTGATGCAAAGACATTTTCAAAATAAGGCTGCCATTTTTTACAATAGCGGTGTTTATAATAAGCGAATGTACTTTTATCAGAATTGGCTCCGGGAAGATCATCCGATCTCAAAGGGTAGCATATCACTTCGTCACAATCATTTAAGCAGGGAACGACCGGGTACCGGCTCGGATTTGAAATATACCGGTAATCAATTTCCATTAAATGGAAAGACCGGGCATTTTTGATAAAATGCGCTACCGGATTGGGATCGATCAATCCGTCCCAGTTCGTGCCGCCGGTCACCCCGATCATGTCATTAAAAGACCGGGAATGAGGACGGCTATTTTCCGGTGAAAAGTAAGCTTTATTGATATTTTGGTGGTCACCAATCCATGATTGTGCATAATTGACACCTATTCGTCCTGACATTAATAATATAAACCAAATAATTCTCCTCACACTTACACTTGAGTAGTGTTTCATAATATCCTGCGATTTCGGTTACTTGATATGAATTTGTTTAAAACGGTGATATGCGAAATGAATGGGGGAACTATTTATCGTTGAATACGTAGATAAAATTTGGTCTCATAGATAAAACCTTATGATTTGATTCCTGATGGTATCAGGGCTAACCCTTATGCTTTTACTGTCTGACATTGAAGCCTTCCTAAGGATTAAAAATTCTGAATGGAAAAGGGAGGATGATTAGTTCTTATTCGGAAAAAGATGTGAGATAGCTCTAGGTAGAGATTTGTTAAGGAAGCAAGCATTGCTTCGCGGAAATTCAGAAAACAATAGAAGTATAGGGGGAATGGTTTACGTTATTGTTTTTAACCCTGAATTTTAACACGAAGCAATGACTTACCAATGCCACCTTAATAAAATTCCTTAACATTCGATACAAAGATAAGTGGCCTATGCGGGAGGCCTATGGACAATTTGCGTGGGTATTTTTGGTGAAAAATGGGGTTGAAACTTAAGTAGTTGTTAGCTAATTATTTGATTGTCAAATAGTTTAAAAAATAGTTTAAGTCAGAGTCTGACTTTGGCTTGGAGAATTGTTTTTTCCGGGACCGACAATGCCTTGTATAATTAAGCTGAACAGAACCACCATAACACAGCCAATTAAGTTGAGCCATAAGTAAGCAATTTCGATTTTGAGGAAGTAAGACCCAATATAAATGCCTCCAATTCGATTGAGATTGTAAATCAACAAAACGACCGCTTCTGCCATTAATGCTCCAAAGAAAACAGCTCTGGAACCCACTTTTTTCAAAAAGAAAGCTACGATGAAAATCCCTAGGATCGTACCGTAAAACAATGAGCCAATGATATTAACGGCTTCGATAAGATTGTCAAAAAGATCTGCTACATAAGCAAAAAATAAGGCAATGGCTCCCCATACCAAGGTAAAGAATTTTGAAGCCCTAAAATAGTGACTCTCACTTTTGTCTTTTGCAACTGACCGGCGGTATATATCTACAACGGTAGTAGTGGCAAGGGCACTGATCTCCGAAGCAGTAGAAGACATGGCAGCCGAGAATATCACGGCCAACAACAAACCTATCAGCCCGGTGGGCAGGTAATTCATAATAAAGGTAATGAAAACATAGTCCGTATCTTTGGTTTGGGCATTAGGGTCTTGTTCTTTGATCAATCCTTTTACCTCTTCTCTGATCTGTTCTCCTTTGGCCTGAAGTTCCAAAGCATCTTGCCGGGCTGTTTCCATCGCTGCTTGATCATTTATTCGCTTGGACTCAATAATGGTTTTGGCCGCGGCTATCTGTTCTTCTTGCAAAGTGAGATATTCCTGTTCCAGGTTTTTATAGGGTGCTTCGTACTCGGTTCCGATTAATTTTTTGACATTGGCTGTATTAAAGTGTACTGGCCTGGGATTGAATTGGAAAAAGATGAAAACCAGAATACCTGTAAACAAGATGAGAAATTGCATGGGGACTTTAAATATACCATTAAAAAGTAAGCCTAACCTACTCTCAGTAAGTGACTTGCCGGATAGGTATCTTTGAACTTGCGATTGATCAGTGCCGAAATAAGATAAAAATAAAAATACTCCTCCTAACATACCCGACCAAAAGGTGTATCTGTTGGAAAGGTCAAACCGGAAATCTACAACATTTAGCTTTTCCATTTTCCCTGCTAATACTAGGGCTTCGTTCAGGCTGACATCCTTAGGTAATTGAAAAATAATAATAACGGCGGCTATGAACATACCGCTCAGGATAACGGTCATCTGTTGTTTTTGGGTAACACTAACCGCTTTAGTTCCACCGGCAAAAGTATAGTACGTTACGATAATGCCGATAAAGAAAATAGTGATTTCCAGCGACCAATCCAGTATGCTCGACAAAATAATGGCCGGAGCATAAATGGTCAAACCTGCTGCCAATCCTCTTTGAATAAGAAACAGCAACGCCGTAAGGGATCTTGTTTTTAGATCAAATCTGGATTCCAAGTACTCATATGCAGTATATACTTTGAGCCGGTAATAGATAGGTAGTACGAAAATACTTAGGAATACCATAGCGACCGGAAGGCCGAAATAAAACTGTGCGAAACCCATTCCACTTTCATAGGCCTGGCCGGGAGTACTCAAAAAAGTGATCGCACTGGCTTGAGTAGCCATGATCGATAATCCGATGGTCCACCAATGCAAGTCGCGGTCTCCTAATAAAAAACTTTGGACACTTTTGACCCGCCTAGTCTGCCATACACCATAAGCTACGATGCTCAGAAGCGTTCCTAACATCACTATCCAGTCAATTAAATGCATTTGTGTTGGGTTTTAGAAAACAGAAAGATGTACCTTCAAGCCGAAAAATTATCGCTATATGCCTAGGCGTAGGCGTGAGTGAATAAATAAAACAGCGTGATAATCAATGCATGCAATAAAAGCACTAATATATAGACTTGATTCCAATTTTTAAGCATGGGAGGTTTTTCCTCTACTGGTGTTTTTTGCTCCATTTGTACAATTTTGAACAAAATAGTCCTCTTTGGTTTGCAGTAAAAGATTTTAACAGTTATTAACTTGTTTGCTATTGTCTAGACAATAAATTAAATGAAGACTACCTGCATCGTTTTCTAATTTGGATTTAAGATATGTCACTAAGCCGATAGCTATCGGCTCTAAAACACGAAAATGCACTAAAGATTTTGTGATTTAGTGTTCCTGACGGCAGGGTTGGCAGCAGGCGACGGTATCGGCAGGCAGGTTTGTGGCGATTAAATGGCGGTTAGTTTGGAAATTGCTGATTGCCTGCTGGGCTTGTATTCAACTATTTGATTTCAATACGGTTAGTAGAACAAGTCTAGTATAAAAAAAGATATGACGAAGAAATTATTTACCCTGTTTCTTTCTAGTATGGTTGTAAGTGCTGTTATCAGCCAGGAGCTGGTAAGCTATGAGTACCTACGCAGTTTTTCAAAAGAAGAATTGACAGAACGCTATCCTTTGGGAGTCAGATATAACGTAGACCTGTATAAAGTTCTGTATACTACGCCCGATTTAGAGGGGGTAACCGACACGGCTTCCGGGTTGGTTATCGTGCCCCAATCAGAAGAATCCATCAATTGGCCGTTGCTAAGTTACAGTCATGGTACCATCTTTGACAGGGATGAGGTGCCTTCTAATCTGGACGGGGGGTATGAACTGGCAATGGTGATCGCGGCAACGGGATACGTGACTGCTGCGGCCGACTTCCTGGGCCTGGGTGAATCCAGGGGAATACATCCATATTTGCATGCAGCTTCAGAAGCGAGTGCAACGATTGACATGTTGTTCGCAACACGTTCATTCGCTTTACAACAAGATATTTTGCTCAATGATCAACTTTTTATCACGGGGTATTCGCAAGGAGGACATGTTGCCATGGCTACCCACCAGGTTTTGCAAGAAAGTTTTGAGGGTGAATTTACCGTTACTGCGGCTGCGCCGATGTCGGGCCCCTACAGTGTATCCCAACAATTCCTTAATATATTAGAGAGTGATGAAACTTACTTGTTTCCCGGTTACATCGCCTACGCTACTGTCGCCTATAATCTTGCTTATGATTGGGGATACAGTATGGAGGAGATCTTCAAGTTCCCTTACTCGGAATCCGTTCAACTGGCCGTTGAAGATAAAATCACTTTCAGTCGAATGAATACCTTGTTGCAAATTCAGCTGGAAGACAGCGTGGGCGTCATTAAACCAAAGGCCATGTTCCAGGATTCCATTATCAATGCTATTCTGAACCAGCCGGACCATCCCTTCAATTTAGCCTTAAAAGATAATGATACCTATAACTGGAAACCGAACGCGCCAACCCGCCTCTTTTACTGTACTGCCGATGAGCAAGTAGATTACCGTAACAGTATCATTGCTGACTCGGTCATGAATATCAATGGTGCTTTTGATGTGACAGCAACGGATGTGGACCCGCAAGCTGACCACCTGGGCTGCGTTTTTCCGGCTGCTCTGAATACCATATTTTTCTTTGCCTCTTACCAAAATATTCTCGTTTCAACCTCTCCTTTCACGGAGAATCAAGAAATGATAACCGCTTTTCCCAATCCAACAGCCGGTAAACTTTCCGTGATGGTGCCCGAATTCAGAGGAGCATTGGTGTTATTCGATGTACAGGGCAAAATACGGGTGCAATATTCATTAGGCAAACTGACAGGGCAAGTTGATCTTAACGTAGAGGAATTGCCGGCAGGGATCTATTTTTTGGGAGTATTAAGTAATTCCGGAACAATCGTAGCCCACCAAAAAATAGTGAAAAACTAAGAGCTTGTTTTGATTTTTCAGTAATAGACTTGTTCGGCGGGATCATCAAACGGCTACAAGCGGCAAATTTTATACT
>CAZHNG010000250.1:0-10509 GCA_964533785.1 uncultured Saprospiraceae bacterium
CAATTAGTTAGAATTTTTAGTCTAACTTCTAGAGTTTAGCGTCAAAAGTCTAGTATATAAGGATGGTAATGAAATAATCAGGCAAGTAATTCTAAGTAATAGAGCCGTACGCTCAGGATAAAAACTTACATTGATTTTTTAAAAGAGCTTTTATGAAGACGAAATTGGTACTTTGGGGAACAAACGCGGAAGACAATAAGATCTTAGTTGCTTTAGAACTTTTATCCGCCCAGAACATGGTGAATGTATATACTTTCCCGGGAGAAAACATCACCGAAGAGTTCAATCAAAAGATGATGCAGGAATGGCGGGACGGTGGGACCGTTGAATTCCCCGAGGGATACACCAAGATGGAAAAGGAGCTGAATATCACAGATAGCCTGCTTCCCGAAGACATCAAAGTGGAAAGAGGGGACCTGGTACAACGGGCACAAACAGAATGGCATTTCATTGTGCTTTCCTCAAAACTCAATGAAACTTACCAATCGGAATTAAACCAGATCCGCGATAAGATAGAGCAGCTGGAAAATTTTGATTCGAAAGTATGGGAATCCCTAAAGTCTTTTTGGTCAAAGGTACAGGCTCAGGTAAAAGAACGCAATTTATTCAAAGAACACGCCGATACCCTACGTGACCTTACCAATGAGTTGTTTGCTCAGATGAAGACGCTGCGCAGCAAAATGGATGAGGAATTCAAACAGGTTTCCCAAAAACACCAGGAGGAATTTTTGGATCAACTGGAAGAGATCAGTAAGAAAATCGAAGAAGGTCTTCACCTGCAATCGCTTTTTGAAGAACTAAAAGCACTGCAGAGAAAATTCAGGGAAACCAAGTTTACGCGGGAACACCGCGGAAAAGTTTGGCAAAAATTAGACGGTACCTTTAAGGTTTTGAAAGAAAAGCGATTTGGTTCCCGGGGTGATGACCGCTCCCCTATGGACCGCCTCAAGCGTCGTTACGATGGTTTGCTTTCCGCAATTGAAAAAATGGAACGCTCCATTAAGCGGGATCACGATGACCTGAAGTTTCAAGACAGAAAAATTGCTTCCACCGACGGGCAATTAGAAGCGCAAATCCGAAAAGCCAAGATCCTGATGATCGAAGAAAGGATCAAATCTAAAGAGGAGAAATTGAAGGAGATGATGAAAACAAAGGCTGAATTGGAAAAACGTATTGAAAACCAAAAAGTCAAAGACGCCAAGAAATTAGAGCGCGAAAAATTAGAAAAAGCGAAAAAAGCGGCAGAAGAAAAGATCGCATCGGAAATCAAAGAGGCCGCTAAAGCGCGAGAGGAAGAAGAAAATAAACTGGAAAAAGCAGCCGAAGCGATCGTATCTCAACAAACTAAGAAAACGACTGACCAATCAGAGGAAACTGCTTCCGGAAATACCGCCGCTAAAGAAACCAGCGATGAAGCGGATGCCGCTGAGGAGGAAGCTCCATCATCCACTCAGGAAACACCGATTGTTGCTGAACAAGACAATAAGACAACGGATGCAACGCCCGTTGCTGAGGAGAAGCCCCAGACTGTAGCCGAGGAAGATACAAAACCGGTTGCAAGCGAGGAAGCTCCCAAAATGGAAAACACTCCGGAAGAGGAAAAAGCGCCATCGTCAACTCAGGATGAACCTGTTGCTGCCGAACAGGAAAATGTGACGAAGGATCCAGCGCCTATAGCCGGGGAAGATACAAAACCGGTTGCAAGCGAGGAAGCTCCTAAAATGGAAAGCACTCCGGAAGAGGAAAAAGCGCCATCGTCAACTCAGGATGAACCTGTTGTTGCCGAACAGGAAAATGAGACCAAGGATCCAGAGCCTGTAGCCGGGGAAAGTACAAATCCGGTTGAAGGTGAGGAAGCTCCCGCTGAAGAAGAAGCCGGCACGGAAGCTGAGGCAGAAGAAACAAAAGAAGATCCCAAAAAGGAAGACACCTAATTTCCATTGAGAAATACTTTAATCTGGCGTCTTTCTTATGTACCAGACATCCTTCTCTAGATCAATACCGCCCTTCATTCTTTCTTGTACTACTCTGTCGACAACAAACACGCCGACTTTGGCCATATGGTCAAAAGTGTCAATGCCGTCGTTCGGGAAGCCCCCTCTGGTACGGTGGATGTTGAATTGATCAGCAAATTTGCGGCCAAAAGCAGCTTCAACACCATCTTTACCCAGCATAAAACCTAGTAAACCACCCCAGGTTGCCGTAGGATTATCAGAATCCCAACCGGCTAATGCACCGATCTTGATGGTTTCCTTTATATCTCCTTCACCGTAAAGCAAGCTGACGATGCTGGCACCAAAATTTATACCAGCAGCAAAACAACCCTTACAGACTTCATCTTTTACGCCCCATTCATAACCAGCTTCCTGATTGACCTGGTATTTGATGTGCAAAGAATCTCTCGTCGTCTCCCAGGGTAGACCTGCTTCATAAGATCGCTTCACAAAATCATACATCGCCGCAGAATAAGAATCTTCCGGTAATTTTTTTCTGGCCTCTTCTGCCATCCAGAATACTTTTTCTTTCATGGATTGATTTTCCTGAGGGTAAGAAGCCAGCGAATACATGATCACGTAAAACTCAGCGATCCACTGTGCTTCTTCACGGGCCGTCGTTTGGATGGGGAGCCTGGCAATTTCTACGGCTACATCAGGCCGGGTGGGCGCAAAAAGACCAAAGATCTCGGTCGTTAATTGCGCGTCGATCATCTCGTAGTAAGGGTTGTGTTCAGGATTGCTGGTTTGGGGCGGCACCATACCTTCCAGCATGAGATCGTGGGCGGCCTGGTTGGATACCCAGAGGAAATTCTCTTTGGTTTTACCGTCGGGTTGAGTGAAAGGGGAGTTCTCATCGGAATAGATGTGTTTCAACCAACCTTCCCGGATCTGTTCTCCGGTCAATTTACTGGTCTGGTTGTTGTACATGAGGTACTGGTAGATGTATTCGATGTCCGTATCGTCGTCCGCGCCCCATACTTCCCCTTCATCCTCAAAAACAAAGTCGATGACCCGCGGAACACCTTCCGGTGCATAACCTCCCCACATGTTGGGATTATCAGGTTTGCCCCAGTCTTCGCGGGTGTAAAAGCCGGCTGCTCTGCTGTTTATCCCATCGCCCCCGATTTTATCCATTTCGGTGACCAGGCCCGTCCAATTGGCAATGCATTGGCCAAGCCAGAAGCCGTATAATTTATTATGGTAATCGGACCTGGAAAGAACAAGATCGGTTGACTTGGAATCGTAGGCCCGATAATCAAGGTTGGGGTCTATTAAAGTGCTTTTCACGGTCTGATGCCCATTTGCTTCCCTATTATTTTGGCAAGAGAAAATAAGAAAGAGTAGGGTAACCCACATAATTAACCCAAAACGGTTGTGATGAGAAACTATCATTTTCGTTTTTTCTGCAAGATACTATTCATCAAATTATCTTGTGTGGTTAAATAGATATCTTAACATGATGGTAGATATGCACAAATTTAGTTTAGGCGTTCTGTCGTTTTCCCTGGACGATTTAAAATTAGTTCTGAAGCAAATTAAGGATGAACTTAATTAGCCTGTTGTTACAAACTAGACTCTTGACGCTAGACTCTAGAAGTTAGATAAAAAATTCTAACTAATTGATAATCAAGGGAAATTTATTTATTCTAAAAAATTGATATCCATTGAATATCAGCGGTTTGTTGTCTAAAATCTAGCGTCTAGCGTCTAGCGTCAAAAGTCCAATACAAAGCACTAGATTACCTTTGGCCAATACTTTGTTAAAAGAATTGATTTTAAGGGTTTTATGACGTTAGGGTTGCAAACTTGAGTTCATTGAATTTTAAACTAAAACCCTAACAAATCCTTGGCAACTGCTCACCTACCAACATATTGACCACTCTCTTGCCTCCAATCCCACTGGTCAGGACCACCTGCTTGGGGTGTGCTTCGACAACTTCGCCAACGATGGCAGCCTTCCGGCAATAGTCAAAAAGTCGCATTTGATTAATCATTTCCTCAGCAATAGCCGCATCCACCACTGCAATGAAAATACCTTCATTGGCTACGTACAGTGGGTCTAATCCTAATATTTCGCAAGCTCCCGCTACCGGTTCCTGAACCGGCAGGTCCCTCTGACGAATGTCGATGCCCAACTGTGCATCTCTGGCAATTTCCGTTAAAACCGTGGCCACTCCTCCACGGGTAGGATCGCGTAGCAAATGGATGTGCTCACCAAAATTTTCGAGCAAACTATTCACCACCTCATTCAAATTGCGCGTATCACTTTCGATTTGCGATTCAAAAGCTAATCCTTCTCTAACCGACATAATTGCAATACCGTGGGTAGCCAAGCAATCGCTGACAATGATCTTATCTCCAGCTTTTACCCTGTTGAGATCAATATTGGCCTTAGGATGGACGGTGCCAATTCCCGTCGTATTGATAAATATTTGATCGCCCTTACCTCTTTCTACCACTTTCGTGTCACCGGTGACGACCTTGACGCCTGCTTCATCGCAGGCAAACTTGATCGATACGAGAATTTCCCAGAAATCTTTCATCGTTAAGCCTTCCTCGATGATAAAACTGAGGGAGAGAAACTGCGGAATAGCCCCGCACATGGCCAGGTCATTGACCGTTCCGTTTACTGCCAATTCACCGATATTACCGCCAGGGAAGAAAATGGGATGGATCACAAAGCTGTCGGTGGTAAAAGCGGTTTTGCCATTCAGGTTCAAAATGGCACCGTCGTGTCTTTTATCTAAAGTTTCGTTTTTTAACACCTCAAAAACCCCCGAATTCAGTAGTTTGTTGGTCAATAATCCTCCGCTACCGTGGCCCAGGGTGACGATCTCATGGTCCAGTTTGGGCATCGGACATTGAAGCTGCATTTTGCTTTTTCGCTGCTTTTTCGTTGTACTTATTTCCTTGCTCATACTGCTTTTTCTGCTAGTGCTTTGGGAATAAAGTCATTAATACTTAAGTTGAAGTTATTTTTCAACTAATCGAGGCGAAGGTTCGCGACTTTAGCCGTAGCTAAAGGAGCGGTTCTCCAACGAAGAGTAGTTGGAAAAGAACAAAACTTGGGGTGTTAAGGATTTTGTTCCCAAGGCACTAGTTGATTATGCATATCTGAAAAGTGATAGTAGGCAGCACAAGCGCCTTCGGAACTTACCATGGGCGCTCCCAGCGGAGTTTCCGGCTTGCATTTCGTACCGAAGTTAGGACATTCAATCGGCTTTTTGATCCCTTTCATGATCTCGCCGGCAATGCATTCCTTGTTTTCCGCTGCTTCTGCAATGTTGACTTCAAATTTCCGCTTTGCATCAAAGGCAGCATATTGATCTTTCACTTCATAACCGCTAGCGGCTATAGTTCCTATTCCTCTCCACATCCGGTCATTGACTTCAAAAACTTCAAAGATGGTTTCTATGGCTTTAGGGTTTCCTTCTTGTCTTACCATTCGGGAGTATTGATTTTCCAACTTGGCTTTTCCTCGTTCCAGTTGTTTAACGGTCATTAATATCCCCTGCAAAAGATCAACAGGTTCGAAGCCCGTAATAACGATAGGGACTTTGAATTGCTCTACTAACGGGTAATATTCTTCATACCCCATGATGGTACAAACATGTCCTGCAGCTAGAAAACCCTGAATGTAACATTCGCGATCATTTAACAAGGCTTCAATGGCAGGAGGAACCAATACATGAGAGGCTAGAATCGAATAATTTTGTAAGCCCAGTCGGGCGGCATGCACTACTGATAATGCATTTGCCGGCGCCGTAGTTTCAAAACCAACGGCGAAAAAAACGACTTGACGATCGGGATGCTGCTCCGCAATTTTTACTGCTTCCAAAGGGGAATAAAGAATTCTAATGTCCGCTCCCTGGGCTTTTGCTTCTAACAAACTCTTTTCCGAACCAGGCACGCGGAGCATATCTCCAAAAGAACAAAGGATGCATCCTTTTTCTTCTGCGAGAAATACAGCTTTATCAATTAAACTCAAAGGTGTAACACATACCGGGCAGCCAGGTCCGTGTACCATATTGATCTCACGGGGCAGCATATCCAAAATGCCATTTTTGACCAGGCTGTGCGTTTGACCGCCACAAACCTCCATAATGGTCCAGGGCCGGGTGACTGTCTTTTTGATCTCTTCCAAGTATCGTTGTGCTATTTCGGGGTCCCGGTATTCGGTTAAGAATTTCATAACAAAAGGAATTTGATATTAGACTAGACTTGTCTATATAACTTAGGGACATCCATTTCTTCTGATGCAGTGGGTGTCCTTTTTCTTCTATGCGTTTGAATAGTATAGTAGACTAACTGTCCCCAAGAGATGTTTTCATCATTGGGTGATAGCTGCCTGTGAAAATACAGAATGAATTCATCGCCTAAATGATAATGGAGCAAATCCACCAGCACGCTGTTTTGGAATACCCCGCCGCTAAAAGCGATTCTGGTGATTTTTAAGTCATAAGCTACTGCTTTAATCATTTTTACCAAAGAGTAGTGAAACTTGGCGGCGATCAGGTTTTTCTCCCTTCCGGCTTTGATATCCTGGATGATGCCGGTCATTAAAGATTTAGTAGGACTTCTAGCATCGGTTTCTTGGCCCTCAAAATAGCTTTCTGAGCATTCCAACCCATTCTTTTTGAAATATTGCCAGGCTAATCCTTCTAATCGCATGGCCGCTTCTCCTTCGTAGGTTTGTTTATCCATGAGGTCAAGGAGAGAGGCTACAGCATCAAAAATTCTGCCGACACTAGAGGTTTGCAGGTGGTTTTGTTTGCTTAGCAATTTCGAATAGACCTGCCATTCTGTAGGGGTGAATTTGTCGCCAATCACATCTTCCAGGCCCGGAATGCCCCAACAGCTTGCAAGAGCTGAAACCCTTGGTTCTTTAGGCATTTTATTGCCTAAAATTAAATCAAAATAATCGAAGTGTAAACAACGATGGAATTTGTGATTTTCATAGTTGAAAAACTCGCCTCCCCAAATTTGTCCATCATTTCCCAGCCCCGTACCATCCCAAATTACTCCTAAAATGGGCTCCTTCGAATGTATTAAATTATGTTCACCCAATACGGCGCAAAAATGAGCGATGTGATGCTGCACTTTGATCACGGGCAGATCCAAAGACGTTGAAAGTTCTTCCGCATAAAGACTGGAGGGGTATTCAGGATGAAGATCGCTAAGGATCACTTCTGGTTGAGCACCAATTAAACTGGAAAGGTGCTGAAAGGTATGATGAAAATTTTGCTGTACGTTAAAGTGGTCCAGGTCGCCTAAATATTGACTAAGATAAGTATTGCCCAAGTGTAAGAGCGCAAAAGTGCTTTTGAGCATGGCTCCGGTTGCAAAAACTGATTGTAAAGGCCAGTTGAAATCAGGGTTGATTAGCGTTGGTGCGTAACCTCTGGACCTGCGGACAATAATTTTTGTTTTACTGACGGGCGTAAATTTCACGACGCTATCATCCTGTGGTACGCATATCCGACGGTTATTACTCAAAATGAAATCTGCGATCCCATTTAATTCGTCCAGTGCCTGTTCATCCCGGTAGAGGATTGGAGATTGGCTGACATTTCCACTAGTCGCAATGATCGGGTGGCCATACTTTTTCAAGAGTAGCTCGTAGAGCGGAGTATAGGGCAACATACATCCGATATGATTCAATCCGGGAGCGATGGTTGAGGTCTGTACATCATTGACATTTGTATCTTTTAATGCCAACAGCACAATTGGTGCCACCGGAAATTGCATGGCTTTGGCTTCTACTTCCCGTAATTCAACTAACTGGTTTAAGGTGGTTAAATCCGGGAACATCAAAGCAAAAGGCTTAGATGGTCGGTGTTTTCTCAGCCGTAGGGTACGAATAGAGGCTGGATTATTGGCATCGCAAGTCAATAGATAGCCTCCGACCCCTTTAATGGCAATAATTTTACCATCCTGCCAGAGTTCAGGGATATAATTGATGATCTCTTCCTGGCTCAGGCCTTTTATTTCTTGTTGCTCAACGCTATACAAGGATAATTGAACCGCACAATCCGGGCAGGAGTTCGTTTGTGAATAGTACCTGCGGTCGTTTGGATCGGTATATTCACGCTGACAACCGGGGCACATCGTAAAGGCGTCCATCGTTGTTCCGGGACGGTCATAAGGAAGTGTATGAATGATCGAATACCGGGGGCCACAATTGGTGCAGGTAATAAAAGCGTAATGGTGACGATGATTGCCCTTCTCACACAATTCGGACCGGCAATCCTCGCAAATGGCAGCATCCGGCGTTATTAACAAATTGGTCGGGACATGACCAGGTGGCTGATGAATGATTTGAAAATCACTAAAATGCTTATTGTCAACAGCGTAAATTTCGTACTCAATGATTTCAGCGAGTACAGGTGCCTGACGGATGATCTTGTCGAGAAAAATCCTGGCAGTTGATGCCGTAGCATTGAATTCAAGATGAACGCCATCAACCGTATTACTTACCCAGCCTTTTAAGCCGTCGGCAATAGCTTTTTGGAAGATAAATGGGCGAAAACCTACTCCCTGCACTTTTCCTTTAATGTGAATATGCCAGGTTTTCATCTATTTTAAATTTATTGATCAAGGGAATCCTAATTCATCTGTTTCCCCCATTTGCTGCAAGTATTCAAAGGTCGTTTTAGCTTCTTCCTCATCGATAACGCTAATGGCTACCCCGACGTGAACCAGCACGTAATCATCTACTTTGGCTTCAGGTACCATCGATAGGTTGATCTCCTTTAAGATACCGCCAAAGGATACTTTACCCATCCGAAACGTTTCATCCAGCTGGTCGGTTATTGATATTATTTTAGCGGGTATGGCTAAGCACATGATAATGAAATATTTATGCCGGGTAACAGGTGCCAGAGCGAATGGGATTGGGTGAAGTGTGTGTATCCGGAAAATAAATTTGACGTTGTGGCACTAAATTTTTGTCAAGTCAATTTTTTGTCTCTGACCTTTTTTCTCTTAACCAATTATACCAGGCTTCCATGCCTTCACCCGTCGTAGCCGAAAGTTCTATGAATTCAGTGATGTGGCTGACCCTGCGGGCATATGCTTTGGCCTTTTCCAGGTCAAAGTCGAGATAGGGTAGCAGATCTATTTTATTGATGATGCATAATTGCGAGGAGTGAAACATGTCGGGGTATTTAATGGGTTTATCCTCTCCTTCCGTTACGCTCATAATGACTACTCTGGCCGTTTCCCCCAAATCGAACATTGCGGGACAGACCAGGTTGCCGACATTCTCAATGAAAAGCAGAGAATGATTAGCCGGGTTAAGCTCCTTGACGGCGCTGTTCACCATATCAGCTTCCAAATGACAGCCCTTACCAGTATTGATTTGAACGACTTCAGCTCCCGTGGCTGCGATTCGGTTGGCGTCATTGGAAGTTTGCTGATCGCCCTCGATGACGAAAGTGGTAAACTCCTCTTTCAGATCGTGCAAGGTGCGCTCCAATAATGCCGTCTTGCCGCTTCCGGGGGAACTAACGAGATTAATGGCAAAAATATCTTTAGCTTCAAAATATCCCCGGTTGCGCTCGGCGAGCAAATTATTTTTACCTAAGATATCCTGTTCAAGCTGGAGGACTGTCCTGCCGGTGTGGCTATGGCCATTTTTATGATGGTGGTGATGTTCATGCCCGTGCGTATGGAAATGATGATCATGAGCATGAGGAGAATGACCATTTTCGCTCCCGGAAATTTTGGTGATCTTTACCGCATCTTCGGATTGGCCGCAGCCACAAATTCCACACATAATTATTCATTGTAATTTAATACCCAATTCAATATCTTGGACGCTAGACGCTAGATGTATGCTCTATCAAACTTGGGGGCGCCGCATATTTACCTTTCTTCACATAGCAAAGTCAGCACTTTTACCCGCAGTTCTTTTCCTGCCAGGATTTCGCTGAAATAAGAATTACAAGCCGGACAGGCATCGAAAAGTACTTTCATATGGAAAATATGATTACAATCCATACATCTGGCTTTGCCAGGTATTTCAATGATTTCCTTTTTCGAATGTTCTAATACGCTGCTACGAACGCCTATGTCCCATACAAAATCAAGCGCACGCAACTCAATACCAGCTAATTCACCAATTTCAAGCTCGATTTTTTCTACTCCTGAAGCCTTCATTTTTTGAGCGTGTTCTTCAGCGATGCGTACTATTCCTGAGACAATCGACAGTTCGTGCATTGCCTAATTTAAGCTTTTTCCGCAGCCTTCTTTCGGTAGGAACGAAAGACCAACCAACCGAATGCCGCTACAACTATCAGGAGAGGCAACCCGTGTTCGAGCGTAAAAATATAATGTACGAGTGCCGTAGCATCGAAATGACTATGCCCTTCGTGAGCCCAAGCTCCAAAAGGGAGAGAAAGTAATAATAATGTCAGTAACTTCTTCATAAAATCTTATTTTGATCATTTGATTAAGTTCTAGACTTTTGACGCTAGACTCTAGAAGTTAGACTAAAAATTCTAACTAATTG
>CAZHNG010000251.1:0-10442 GCA_964533785.1 uncultured Saprospiraceae bacterium
TCGATCGTCACGTGGCCCGAGTTGTGCGGCCGGGGGGCGACCTCGTTGACCCACAGGTCGCCGGCGCGCGTGAGGAAGAGCTCGACGCAGGCGAGACCGAGCGGGGCACCAACCTGCTCCAGCGGGTGATCGACCAGTTCCCCCAGTCGGACACCCGCTACGAGGCGTACCTCATGCTCGGCGAGCACGTGCTCAACGAGGGCAATCACGCCCAGGCGGTGGCATTGAGTGCCCGATTGCTGGGAGTACCGGCATATATTGTTATGCCGGAAAATGCACCCGCTATTAAAGTAGCTGCGGTTCGGGAATACGGAGCTCAGATCACTTTTTGTGCGCCAACTTTGGAGGCCAGGGAGCAAACTCTTGAATCCATTGTACGTAAAACCAATGCTACTTTCATCCATCCATACGACAATTACGATGTGATTGCAGGTCAGGCAACAGCCGGAAAGGAATTGATCGAAGACACGGAGCCTTTGGATATCATTATGGCACCCATAGGAGGGGGTGGTTTGATGAGTGGTACGGCTCTGTCTACGAAAGCTTTATCTCCTCATACCCGTGTTTGGGGAGCAGAACCGGAAGCAGTAAATGACGCCTATCTTTCCTTTTACCGAAAAACCTTGGTCAAGAATATAACCATAAACACCATTGCTGACGGATTGCGGACCAACCTGAGCGATAAAACTTTTGAAATTATCCTTAATAATTTAGAAGATATCATAACAGTAACGGAAAAATCTATCGTTTCCGCAATGAGGCTGGTGTGGGAAAGAATGAAAATCATTATTGAGCCTTCCTGTGCTGTTCCGCTGGCCGCAGTGATGACCCAACCGGATATCGTAAAAAACAAAAAAATTGGTATCATTCTTACCGGAGGTAATGTTGACCTCAACAACTTGCCATTTTAATTTCGTATTTGAAACAAAGTATAATTATTTAATGCACCCGCTTTTCCATGAAACCCGGTTCCTTGTGATCTGGTTTCAGACGAATGGAATCTGTAGCCTAACAAAATTCAAAACAGAATGAGATGCTGACTTTTGGGTTACGAACAAATACTGTTAAAGGACTGTTGGATAGTTGTGTTTTAAGGAGCTTTCGCAAATTTTTTTTATTTTTGCAGAAGGTTATCCACGTGATTTAAAATAAAATTTTGAATAATGTGATTTTTCCTATTTATTGATCGTGTTGTTCCCTTATTGCCACCGATCACATTGTTCAGTTTAGATTTGACTAAAAATAAAAATAGCAGCTTTCGAAGGCTTTATCATTATGTTGGTCAAGTTCATAAATACTGCGCGTGGTTAGTTTTTTGCAGTTTAAATATACTGAAAGATGATTGACAACATAACAACTGAAACTACCTCTACAAAAAATAGACAACCGGATTTTACCAGAGAAACTATTTTGAGAGATTTCAGGATTTGTGCCGTCAGTAGGGAAGTCAGTTTGTTAGGTCGCAGAGAAGTTTTAACCGGTAAAGCAAAATTTGGTATCCTTGGTGACGGTAAAGAAGTGGTGCAGGTAGCACTATCCTATGCATTTCGCGAAGGTGACCATCGTTCTGGTTATTATCGAGACCAAACCTGGATGTTTGCGAATGAACTGGCCAGCGTTGAAGATTTTTTTGCTCAATTATATGCGGATACCAGGAACGATCCTTTTTCCGGAGGCCGTCAGATGAACGCTCACTTTGCTACTCCATTTATCGATGAGCAGGGAAATTGGTTAAACCAGAAAGAATTGCTTAACTCCACTGCGGATGTTTCCAATACGGCCGGACAAATGGCGCGTGCACTGGGCGTTGCCTTAGCATCAAAGAAATACCGGAATTCACCGGAACTTAGTGAAGGTACTCCTTTTTCCAATCATGGCAATGAAGTTTGTTTTTGTACTATTGGCGATGCCAGCACTTCCGAAGGAGTGTTTTGGGAAACTGTAAATGCCGCTGGTGTAATGAAGGTTCCTTTGGCGGTTTTTGTCTGGGATGACGGATACGGTATTTCAGTGCCAAAAGAATATCAAACGACTAAAGCCAGTATTTCCCAGGCACTTGATGGTTTTCAGTTGAACGAAGAAGGATATGGTATCAGAATATACAAAGCAAAAGGATGGGATTATCCCACTTTGGTTCAATTGTTTACAGAAGAAATCGAAAAAGTACGTCGCGACCATATTCCGGCTGTATTTCATATCGATGAACTTACTCAACCCCAGGGGCACTCCACATCCGGATCTCACGAAAGGTATAAGTCTAAAGACCGCCTGAAATGGGAAAGGGAATTTGACTGCCTGGTGAAAATGGAAGATTGGATCGTTGCTGAAGGTTTTGCCACCAGGAAAGAATGTGCCCAGATCCGTAGCGAAGCAAAAAAATACGTAAAGGAATGCCGGGATCGTGCCTGGAAAGCTTTTGCTTCTCCTGTAAAGCGTAGACTGCAATCACTGCGGAAAATTTATAATCAAATTGAAGGGCAGAACGATTTAAAGCAGGAGCTTAAAAGCCTGATGAACCCGGTAATAACCGAAATATTGCAGAACGCCAGAAAAATGTATCAGCGTATTATGCGTCGTTCGCATCCTGCAGTAGCGGCTTTAAAAAATTGGATTGACGAGCTGAATCAGGAAGGTAAACAGGCTTACGAAACACATTTGTACAGTACTTCTCCTAAATCGGCCTTGAAGGTACCCATCGTAAGGCCCATTTACTCAGAAGAATCACCTTTGAAAAATGGTTACGAAGTACTGAATCATTTCTTCGATAAAGTTTTGGAAAGAGACCCGCGTTTCTATGCTTTTGGCGAAGATGTGGGCAAAATAGGCGATGTTAATCAAGGCTTTGCCAAACTTCAGGATAAATACGGGGAGCACCGCGTTTTTGATACCGGTATCAGGGAGTGGACGATCGTCGGGCAGGCGATAGGTATGGCCATGCGGGGCTTACGGCCGTTGGCGGAGGTACAGTATTTGGATTATTTACTATATGGGTTGGAACCCTTGAGTGATGATCTGGCAACCTTGAGGTACCGCAGCAATGGCAAACAGCAAGCGCCGGCGATCATACGTACCAGGGGCCACCGGCTGGAAGGTATATGGCATTCTGGTTCGCCTATGGGGATGATCATAAATGCTCTGCGGGGAATATACGTTTGTGTGCCCAGAAATATGACTCAGGCGGCAGGTTTTTACAATACCTTCCTTCAATCGGATGATCCCGGACTGGTCATTGAAAGCCTGAACGGCTACCGGCTGAAAGAAAGATTACCGGATAACATCGGAGAATATACCATTCCTTTAGGCGTGCCGGAAATTATTACTGAAGGCGAAGATGTCACTTTGGTCACCTATGGTTCTTGCGTGCGTATCGCCAAAGCCGGAGTAGAACAACTCAAGGCAATTGGTATTTCGGCAGAATTGATCGATGTGCAGACCCTACTTCCCTTTGATCTGGAGCACCAGATCGTCCAGTCTTTAAAGAAAACCAACCGTATTGTTTTCATGGATGAAGATGTGCCCGGTGGAGCTACCTCATACATGATGCAACAAGTGCTAGAAGTGCAAGACGGTTATCATTACCTGGATTCTCCGCCGGTTACTCTGACGGCAGCTGCAAATCGCCCTCCTTATGGCTCCGACGGCGATTATTTCGTTAAACCGAATGCTGAAGATGTTTTTGACGTCATTTTCAAGATGATGTTGGAAGCAGAACCGGGAAGGTTTCAATAAAAAAACAGCAATCATTGATCCCGGGAATCCGGCAATCCACCTAAAATTCCGTACTTTCCCTTTTCTGCCCAATCCTTCGTAATGTTTTGTCATTACCAATGAATATAAAATTTAAGTTTCAGGTGATGGAACTTAGCCTTCCTTTTTTTCGTTAAAAAATTTAAACACGCTAATACCCTGAAATTAAGTAGTGATGCCTTGTAGCACATTAGTTTATATGTTTGCTGGGTTGTCATGCAGGTATTTACCTTAAAACGATGCTTTTAATAAGAAGATGGGTTCTTAGCCCTCTTAGTGGTTATCAAGTTTATCTTTTCGGCAGGATAAACAGTTGAGCATCTGTTACTTGGAATAAAAATACGGCACTTTACTCCTTAACATTTTAATCTTTCTCGATCATTTTTTAATTATCCCTCTGATTATGGTTGACTTCAGAACAAAAAATAAATTAGGCCTCAGAAAGTTAATAAAAAGAGAAACAAATGGTGATTCAGACGAAATTCCTTTAAACGTGGAAATAGACGAGGACGAAATTTTAAGACGTAAACCCAGGTGGAGAAGGTGGGTTGAAAGCATTTTACTCTTAGTGGCAGGTATTTTTTTAGGGCTTTCGGCCTACAATTACTGGAGTGATCGCGGGCTTAATTCTGTGGAACAAATTTACCTGGAAAATTTCCAACGCGACATCAACCAGGATGTCAAAGAATTGAGAAATTCCATTGACTTGAACTCCTCCAGGATTCTGGACGTGAAAGATTTACTTACCGATCTTTATAAAACACCAGCGGAATTGGAAGTTGAGACGTTCTCCAACCGTTATATGTCAGCCGTGTATGTTTCAAAATTCACTCCTACGCATCCTACTTTTAACGACTTTACAACCTATTCTCAACAAGAGGTATTGACGAATCCCATGTTGAGAAATGACATTTTCCGCTATTACGATGAAGTTGAAAAGGCGACCCGCAAAATCGAGGCTTTTGAGATGAATCATAAAGAAACTTTTGTGCCGAAGTTTAATTCTGAGATCATCAGAGGCCGGGCATTAACCATTTTCAGGAAATACTACGAAAATATTGATGTGGATACAGATCCTGATTTAAGGTTATGGCGGTTGTCCAAAAATTCAGATGAATTTATTGAGGCGGAAAATCTCCTCTTACAAAGGCTTGAATTTTTAGATCGCTCTATTGCCATCGAAGGGGAGCTATTGAAAAAGGCCAGGAAACTAAACGAGCAAATTTCAGCCGAGTTAGAAAAATTTTAGTCCTGTTTTCAATCATTTTATCAATCGGCTACAATATTATATTCTAATCGTAGCCATTTCGGTTTACTCTTTTGGGCTATTATACTGCAATGCTATTTTTCCTGAAAATTTTATTCTAAATAGAAGGGTGAAGGCATAAATTCTGTTATTTGCACCTTTGATTTTATAAATAATTACTAAAGCCGCTTTTCTTTCATGATATTCGTTGTGATGTTAAATAATTATTAAAACAAACTCACAACGTATGAAATTACTCTTAAAGCAAAAGCTTATAACATTGGCATTTTTGCTGTTAAGCAGTGCTCTGGCTGCACAATTTACAGTCAGCGGTACCGTGACCGATAATGAGGAAGTGCCTCTTATTGGAGTCTCTATTTTTATTTCAGGTACTACAACGGGTACAGTTACCGATATTGATGGTAGTTTTTCCATTTCGGTACCCGGTGAATCCGGAACACTGGTATTCAGTTATACAGGATTTAAGACGCAAGAAGTTGACGTGACACCCGCCACCAATGAGATCACCCTGGTGATGGAAGAAGACATCGCCAAACTGGAAGAAGTCGTTGTAACGGGTTTAGCTTCCGGAGTGAAAAGAAGTAATTCCGGAAATGCGATCACTTCTATTGATGCCGATCAGCTTAGTGACCAGACCAATCCTCAAACGCTGGATAATGCCCTTTACGGGAAAATACCCGGCGTGCAAATGACGGCGAACGGTGGCGCCCCCGGTGGAGGTATCAATGTTCAGTTGCGCGGGGTCTCTACCCTGGGAGCTGGTAATTCACAACCACTTTATATCATTGACGGCGTATACGTCGACAATTCATCCGCTCGTAACTTTCGTAGTTCGGTGAGTGGAGCTGGTGGGGGTAGCTCTGCCAACAATCAGGATAACGTACCTAGCCGGATCTCGGACATTAATCCTGATGAAATTGAAAAGATTGAGGTGTTGAAGGGGCCGTCAGCAGCCGCCATCTATGGAACCAGAGCCAACGCTGGGGTGATCATCATCACAACTAAAAAAGGGCAAGCGGGAAAAACCACCGTTAGCCTTAGTCAGGATATTGGATTTGCCCAAGGTCAGAACTTTATCGGTTTTGATGATTGGAATGAAGAAAAAATCAACAATTATTTCGGAGCTGATGCTCCGGCAGAACTGGAAGCTTTCCGTGCTGCTCAGGCAGAAGGACGCATCACCGATTGGGAAGACTTCTTTTATGGCGAAACACCCTTGCTTTCTAATACCTCGTTGAGCGTAAGCGGAGGTAATACCAAAACCCAATTTTTCGCTTCCGGAAACTTCCAGACTGAGGATGGTATTATGAAAAATACCGGTTATGACCGTTACTCTGTCCGCTTGAATATTGACCATAAGATTGGAGACCGTATTTCTTTGAAAGTCAATAACAATTACATCAATACGAGTACCCAGCGTGGCTTCACCGGTAACCAGAACAACACCGGAGGTAGTATTGGGTACAATATTGCCTATGCGCCATCTTACGCTAATTTCTTCCCCGACAAAGCAGGGGTATATCCAGATAACCCTTATTTCGGTGGTAACCCTATTCACATACGTGATGAAGGTGTCAATGATTATGACGTGAACAGAATTATTTCTGCGGGTGTTATCGACATCGACTTGTGGAGAAGCTCTACTGCTTTCTTGAAGTTTAAAGTGAACGGAGGAGTAGACTATGTTAGCAGTAAGTCTTTGGTATACCTTGACGAAACACAACAATACCAAAAAACACAACCGAATCCAGGAGATGTGATTTGGGGTAGTTCTGAAAATCTGAATACCAACATTCAAGGTTTCTTGATTTTTAATACCGATATCGGCGGGCTCAATTCTAATACAACATTAGGAGCGGTAAGATTAGATACTGACGGAAATTTTTTGGCCACCAGAGGTCAAGGTTTAGCGGCAGGACAACGTAACCTGGAATGGGCTTCGGTAATTACCGCCAGGGATCAGCAAAATTCTACCGTAACTGATGTAGGGCTGGTCGCACAAGAAGATTTGAATTGGGAGGATAAAATTATCGCCTCTTTAGGTATACGTTTTGACAAGTCAACCTTAAACGCCGACCAAGATAAATTCTATGCTTTTCCAAAAGCTTCTTTAGCGTTAAACCTGCATAATTTCGACTTTTTTAACGTTAGCTTCTTCGACCAATTTAAGTTAAGAGCTGCTTACGGTGAAACGGGAGGATTGCCGCAATTCGGGCAGACTTTCGAGCCATTGAACTCACTGATTATTGGCGGTGCGTTAGGAGGGGTAGTTAGTGCGCAAGGGGTAGATCCTGATCTGGTTCCGGAAACCGCACAGGAAATAGAATTTGGTCTCGATCTAGCCTTCTTAGATAGTAGGGTTACTTTTGAAGCCACCTACTACGATAAAGGCGTAAATGACTTGATCCTATCGCTAAGACCTGCTTCTTCTACCGGTATTACTTCAATAGCAACCAATGCAGCAAACCTGACCAACAGAGGGTTTGAGTTTGGCTTAGGTATTAACGCGGTTAGAACGGAGAACTTTGATTGGTATAATAAGATCCTTTGGTGGAGAAATGAATCTGAAATTACGGACCTGATCGTTCCTGCTTTCAATACAGGCGGATTTGGTTTTGCATTAGGTACCTATGCGATTGCGGAAGGTGTTTCCCCAACAGCTATAATTGGTAACCCGGACAATCCGGACGGCCCAGTCGGAAAGACGCTTTATGGAGACCGTCAACCGGACTTTCAAATGTCTTACTTTACCCAAATTAAATTCTTAAAGAATTTTGACTTTTCCGGTCTTTTGCACTGGCAAAACGGCGGTAATGCTATTAATTTATCGGCATTCTTGTGGGATGACGGAGGTACAACACCAGATTGGGACGGAGACGATGACGGTGATGAGGTATTTAACGGACAGGAAAGAATTAATGAAGCATTCGGAAATTCCAACGCCGGCGTATGGGTAGAACCTACCAGTTACATTAAATTGAGAGAAATTGGTTTGTATTACACTTTACCAAGAGACTTTGTTAACGATCTTGGATTTTTAGAGCGTTTGAAGTTAGGTGTTTCTGCGAACAATATCTTGTTGTGGACGGATTACGGCAGCTACGATCCTGAGGTATCAAACTTTGGTGCACAGCCTATTGCAGGTAGTATTGAAGTGACGCCTTATCCGAGCTCCAGAAGATTTTTCTTCCACCTGAAAGCAGACTTTTAATCTGGTTAAAACAAAAAAATCTGAATAATATGTTTAAATACATCATAAACGGAGTTTTATTATGCTCCTTAATTGCTTTTACCTCTTGTGAAATAGAGGAGGTTACTGATCCTAATAACCCATCAGTAGGAAGTGCTACCAGTAATGCTTCTATCAATGAAATGCAGTTTTTATTAACGGGGCTGGAAGCCAGTCACCGTGGATACTTTGGTAATGCTTCACAAATGTTTGGTTCTTTCGGACGTGAAGTTTGGCCTTATTTTGCTTCTGATCCGAGATTTATCGGAGACTGGCTGGATATTGGAGGAGACGGCACTTACAGCGACTTTTTCGGCTCCGGTGGTACGTATACGACCCCTTACAGAACGGTAAAACAGGCCAACGTGATCATTGAAGCGGCAAACAACAGCGACCAGATCACCGCTGAGATTGCCTCAGAAGCAAAAGGAATCGCCAAAACGATCAAGGGATTTCAATTGACCTGGCCGCTGTTACAACAGTGGAATAACGGGATTAGAATTGATGTAGAAGATCCCTTAAATCCCGGTCCTAGAGTGGGTGAGAACAATCCTGTAGAAGCCTTTGATGCCATTTTGGATATTTTGGATGAGGGCTTGTCCGACTTACAGGCTGCAGGCAACAGTTCCAATTTTGCACTTTCTACCGGCTTTGATGGTTTTCAATCGCCAGCTGATTTTGCAAAGGTGAATCGTGCAATTGCTGCACGTGTAGCATTGTACGCGGAGGACTATTCTGCCGCATTAACCGCACTGAATGCTTCTTTCATGGACCTGGATGTCGATGCTTCGACGTCTGACAAGATGTTCATCGGCCCGGCTCATGTCTATGGTAACCCTCCCGATGCTGAAAATCCACTTTTTGCGCCTTTTGATCAGCCATCAGCAAGGGTGTTGATCTGTCATCCTGCATGGATAGAGGACGCACTACCCGGAGACGAAAGGATCAATAAGGTAGCTGAGCTGCAAGAAAATCTACAGACTAATGGTGGATTAAGAGATGCTAATGGAGACCAACTGGTTGGAAGGTATCAGGATGTAAGATGGGCCAGCAATGCCGATCCAATACCATTTATCCGCAATGAAGAACTGATCTTAATCTATGCGGAAGCTAACCTGAAAACGGGTAATACCGCGGAGGCTGTTAGAGCAATCAATATCGTTAGAAATACCTGGGGGCTTGATGATTACGACGGCACGGGACAGAGTGAAGACGATATCCTGGAAGAAATCCTTTTCCAAAGAAGGTATTCGCTCTGGTTAGAAGCCGGTCACCGTTGGATCGACCTTAGAAGAACCGGAAAATTGGATCCTGATCATGTAGATTTAAGAGATCAGGGTTCTTTGATTACTTCTGTTGCTCGTCCTACTTCAGAGATCAATTGGGATAATAGAACAGATTAGTACTTTTTAGGTGAGTAAAAGCTTGCCCTAAAATAAATTTCGAAGACCTTTTTCGGTGATGGCCGGAAAAGGTCTTTATTTTGTCTTTTATAAATTTATGATGCAATGAAATCAACCTTACTTATTGTAGGAATATTTATTTGCGGGCTAATGATGGGATTTGCCCAAAAGAGTGTGAGACAAAATGGTCCAATTATTGAAAATTACGGACAGGTATTCCGGGTCGATGATCCCGATTATGAATTGGATACAACTAAAACCTACCAAGTTGTTTTCGACATTATGGGGTCGCCTGACGATAGATCTGCCCTAAATGCGAGGATTAACACCATGGCTCGTTTTTTGAATATGCACGCCCAGGCGGGCGTCCCCAAAAAACAGTTAAAAGTGGCTTGCGTATTTCACAATTTAGCTACCACCGATGTATTGAATGATGATGCATACCGATCGCGTTACCAGACTTCCAATCCTAATTTGGGCCTATTGAACGCACTGGACTCTGCTGGTGTCGAGATCTACATCTGCGGGCAATCGATTCACGCCCGCGGAGTCGATCGGTCCGAATTAGCGGATCCCGTCCGCGTTGCGCTCTCCGCGATGACCATATTGATCGATTATCAGGCAAAGGGATATGAGTTGGTGAAGTTTTAATTTGACGCTAGACGTATTGACTTTTAAAATCACTCCGTTTCAGTTACTATTACAATAGACTTTTTCGGCGGGATCATCAAACGGCTACAAGTGGTAAATTTTATACTATACTTCGTTAAATCCCGCAATCCTGCCATTGGCATCA
>CAZHNG010000252.1:0-10353 GCA_964533785.1 uncultured Saprospiraceae bacterium
GAGTTGGGCAAAAAGACGGCTTCAAAATGCAAAGAAATTTGTGTTACAGTGTACTCAGTAAGGCATTAAAGTTATTAGTTATGATTAATTAGACAGCAGTCATTCGGTTGAATTTTTGAAGTCAGATCGAATAGAGGCCACAGATGCCGTTAATCTTGGCGCCATCGGGATATACGTTCCGGAAGAGAATATAATTATGATGACGAAAACATCGCCGATGACGGCGATTTCGATGGGGAATGGATATCAATTGATTCAGATATCGAACACTATAAGAACCACCTCACCGTTCAACTGAAAATAGATAAGGAAATAGAGAATTGGCTTTCATCAACTGATATTGATTTAGACTCACTGGTGAGTGAATTGTTAACTGGTTTCTACCGCTCTTCGAAGGCAGTAAATAAATAAATAGGATGACGCGAATAATGTGACTCCGTTAATACCACTAATCGCTGCGCACTGCGGTGGCACTGACCGCTGTGGCAAATTAGAACGAAATGAAATTAATCAAATTATTACTTGTTGTTTCGATAATCAGTTTAAGTTGTAATTCGCAAACATCGATGTCTCGAATTGAAATAGTTCAACCAACAATAGAACAAGAAGCTACATCAATTTGGAGGACAATCAATGATATTACCTTTTTAGAAAAGCAATGATATACCATTAATCTACCGAAGTCTTCAGACTTCGATACAATATCGATCAGTCTATGATCGGAAAATGTCAGGTTTTTATTTTTTCTAGGAGTATTTATTCGATATTAATTTCTAAGAAGCATTTTCTTAAGAAAATTTTCTCCTATACCCATAATGAAAATATATATTTAACTCATTAGTCAATGCTTACTAAATTCAAATTATAGAATAATAAATCTATAAATTTCTGGTGGGAACCACTAGAATTTAAATTAGATTAAAATATGACGGACGAAACCTTCCAACGGTTAAAAAAGATCTTTCCTTTGGTTTCCCTCACTGTTGATGAGGAAAGACAATTCAGAACTATGTGGAAGTTAAAGACCTTCAGTCGTTCTGAATTGATTACTGAAGCTGGAAATACGGAGCGGTATTTTTATTTTGTAATAGAAGGCGTACAAGCACTCTATTTATTGAATCAAAAAGGACAGAAAGTTGTATTAGGATTTTCCTATTCTGGAAGTGTTTCAGGAGTCTTTGATTCCTTTATCTTAGAAAGACCATCAAACACTTTTCTTGAAGCTTTGAAGCCATCCAAAATGCTGTCTATTTCATTGGCAAATTATACGAAACTATTTGAATTATTCCCTCAGTTCCACGTTTGGGGACATCATTTTTTCAGAGACGTATTATTCGGACGCTTACACCGCGAAACTGAATTGTTAACCCTTTCTGCGGAACAACGTTATATCGAATTTATGCGACGTTGTCCCGATGAATTGAAAGTCATTCCGCAAAAGTACTTAGCTTCTTACCTGAACATGAAGCCGGAGACATTTAGTCGCTTGCGTGCCTCGACAATATATTGAAGGGACCCGGATTTGGAGTAGTGTGTTTAACTTTCCTTTTCTTGATCTGGATCAAGGTTTTCCGTCTGATAAATTCGGATGTTTGTTGGGAACAAAAAATTAGAACAGCATGGCAGCATTATTTTTATCCTCCGAGGATCAAATTCAAAGGTTAAATTTTATCACTGAAGAGATAATGGGGTTGCAAAAGCTGAAAAACGAAGTGCTGACGAAAAGAAGCACTCCCCAAAGCTGGAGCATTCTGGAAATAATCGAACACCTGAGCATTGCCTATCAACAGTATATTGATAAAGTAGAGATGACCTTAAAACAATCTCCCGATAGCACCATTGATAAAGGGCCCTGTAAAGCCCGGCTCTGGCAAAAGCTTGTCATTTTGAGTCAACGGCCGAAAGGAACAAAGCGAAGCTGGAAAATGAAGACCCTCAAAAAATTTGAACCGGTGATTACAAAACAAGAGCTGTCGGATCAGGAGATTGAAGCTGTTTTTAATACCTTTCAGCAACGACAAAACCACCTCAAAAAATCAATAATTGCAGGTAGGCATAAGGACTTGACCAAAAAGCAAATTACCTCTGCCATCGGCCCATTAGTCAAGTTTTACTTGCCGGAGTGTTTTGACTTTGTCATTAGCCATGAGGAAAGGCATTTGGTCCAGATAAGGGAGGTGCTAGGCTAAAGTATAGCCTCCTATCGGTGATTTGAGTTTTGAATGAAATTAGCTATTTTGGAGATATTAGCGCAATGCGTTAATTAGCAACCATATCATATACAACTTGTATTGCATTTTCCTCAAATGTAAAAATCAACAAACGAATGCAAAAAATATTGATCGGACTACTCATCACGTGTAGTTTTAACTCCTTCGCCCAAAACACGCTGATCTCAGGCATGGATAAACTGAAATGGGAAAAAGTAATGCCTGGTGTTTGGAAAGCCAGTTTTGGTACGTCAGGGTTGGATCCATTGGCTTATGCCAATCCTCCCAAACAAAAGGAAATAGCCGAACTTGGTGATGCTGCTTTTCCTTTCAATAAAGATTCTACATTCAGTCAGCTTACTGATGAAAGGGCAATCATTCGAATTCCGCTCGGACCAAATGAAAAGATTTACGGATTAGGCTTAGAATTTAATGGCATCAATCGAAGAGGAAATGTATATACCTTAAAAGTAGATCACTACGGAGGAGTTAAAGGATACACACACGCACCCGTACCATTTTATATTTCGAATGAAGGTTACGGTGTGTTAATCAATTCGTCGAAACGTATAAAAATCCATGTAGGTGTTGGGAATAGAAAAGACAGCAAAAAACCTGACCCTATTGACAGAACTACTGGCCGGGGTTGGTCTTCGAGACCACTATCTGATGCGGTTGAAGCTAGTGTTCAAGGAGATGGTTTAGAAGTTTATGTCTTTAGCGGAAAGACACCTTTAGAGGTAGTTCAAAGATACAACTTGTTCTGTGGGGGTGGAGTCCTTCCTCCCAAATGGGGATTAGGATTTTGGCATCGTATGAACACCAAAAGTACGGCAGAAGATGTACTCCAAGAAATTGCTGATTTTGAGAAAAACAATTTCCCTATTCATGTTCTAGGGCTAGAGCCTGGATGGCAAGACTTTGCTTACCCTTGCTCTTATGATTGGGACAAAGGTCGTTTCCCTGATCCAAAAGGCTTTGTGAAAACATTACTCGACAAAAACATTAAAGTTAACCTTTGGGAGAATCCGTATGTTGCTCCTACCTCAACTATGTTCAAGGACATTGCCCCTTATACAGGAAGTCATACTGTTTGGCTGGGTGAAGTACCAGATTATACAATACCTGAAGCACAAAAGGTCCTGATTGATCATCATCAAAAAAACCATTTAGACATTGGCGTAAGCGGTTATAAATTTGATGAAGTGGATGGTTACGATGTTTGGCTTTGGCCTGATCATGCCACTTTCCCTTCAGGAAATGATGCCGTTGAAATTCGTCAGTTGTATGGTCAGATGGTGCAAAATATTTTGGGCGATCATTTGAAAAATCAGAACAGGAGAACCTACAGTTTGGTAAGGTCGTCATACATTGGTGCCAGTAGCAACCCATTCGTGATCTATAGTGATCATTACGATCACAAAGGGTATGTCACCGCTTTGGTGAATTCATCCCTGGCTGGTGTTCTTTGGACTCCCGAAATACGTAGCGCAAAAACTGCCGAAGAATGGATCAGGCGGTTTCAAACGGTTTGCTTTTCTCCATTGATGCAACTGAATGCCTGGGCATCCAGCCAAAAACCTTGGGGTTTTCCTGAAGTTACAGATATGGTTCGAGACAACATCCAACTCAGATTAAACCTCCTCCCGTATTTGTACGCGGCATTTTACGACTACAGCCAAAAAGGAATTCCAGTATTTAGAGCGATGGTATTAGAAAACGGTTTTGACGTTGAAGAATCCCTATCAGGTGATGCACTCGATGGAGAAACAAATCCTTATGAAGAGCAGGAAAAAATGGAAGTTACCGATCAATACATGATGGGCCCTTCTATTTTAGTGGCACCAGTTTTCACTGGAGAAACGGAACGAAAAGTTGTACTTCCTAAAGGCAACTGGTATAATTTCTACACTGGAGAACTAGTGGGCAACGGAGAAACTATTTCGATCAAAACAAAGTTGAAAGAAATTCCATTGTTCGTAAAAGATGGAGCTATCATACCTATGTTGACTTCACAAGACAATTCACTTGAAGTGAGACATTTCGGTTCAAAAGAAAACACTTACTTGCTTTACAACGACGACGGCGAAACTTTCAATTTTGAAAATGGAGAATTTACCATCACCGAATTAAAGGTGTTCAAAGACGAAAATGGTAAATTATCTGGAAGTCATAAAGCATCAAATCATAAATTTGATTTTGATGACATTAGTTGGAAATGGATGACCAATTAGCAGAAGTCACAGCTGCGAGTAAACAGTTGCCCAACCGTGGACAACAACGTATTTTAGCGATGCGTCTAAAGTTTTAGAAATTCAGCTGTATCGATATGCACGCAGACATTCCTCTCAGTTGGTGGAAATAAGGTAAGAACAGGGAACCAATGACCTCTCCACGAAGTTATTATATAATAACAGCCAAGTTGAAAAACCGCAAACAATTAAGTATTTTAGAACCAATGGAAGTACATCCAATCATTAAGACTAATATTGCTAAGCTAACTGAATTGTGTAAACGGTTCAGGGTTCGTCGATTATATGCATTTGGTTCTGTTGTGAACGGACGGTTTAATGAATCGACTAGTGATGTGGATTTGATGGTTGAGCTAGAAAAAATGTCTCCAATAGAGAAGGGTGAAACTTTAATGAATTTCTTAATTGAGCTAGAGAATCTCTTTCAAAAGAAGGTGGATCTATTAAGTGATAAACCAATAAAAAACCCGTTCTTCAAAAAGCAGGTGGAGGCAACGAAACAGTTAATTTATGACGGACGAAGCGAAAAAGTACTTGTCTGATATTCTTCAAGGAATAGAAAGAATCGAAATATTTACTCAGGGGGTAGAAACATTTGAAGATTATTTAAATGACTTAAAAACCCAGAGTGCTGTTGAACGACAGCTTGGAATAATAGGAGAAGCTGTCAATAAATTTCGACAACTTAATCCAGATTATCAACTTTCCAATACGCGACAAATTATAGGATTTCGAAATCGGCTTATCCATAATTATGATGGAATAGATGAAACGATTGTCTGGGCAATCATAAAGAATCATTTACCGGTTTTGAAAGAAGAGTCGGAAGAAGGTATAATGCAATAAATCCACTAACAAAAGCGCAACCGCCCAACAATTATGAAAATAACCAAAGTACTTTGCATAGTGACCATGATTGCTCTAAGCAACACCTTATTTGGGCAAACGGGGAATGACTCATTGTTAATCAAAGAAAGTGCACTAAACTACATTGAGGGTTTGTTTACCAACAACTATGAGCGGATGGAAAAAGCCCTACATCCTGAATTGGCAAAAAGGGTAATCATGAAAGATGATAAGGGCAATTACAGATTAAGTAATATGGGATATTCAGAACTGCTCTACTACACAAAAACTATGAAGGTACAGGACGAGCAACCAGCAGAACCTTTTAAAGCAGACGTAATCATCTTTGATATTTCTAAGGACATAGCAACGATCAAAGTTACTCAGAACAAATTCAAATTCTTTGACTATATCCATTTGGGGAAAATAGACGGGGAATGGAAAATTATCAATTTGCTGTGGGCTCGTATTGAATAAAAAATACGGCCAACACTAAATTCGATAAATTGTAGAAAGCAAAGAACGAACTTCTATGGCGCTTCAATAAACAAGTCTATCTTTAAAATCAAACTGAATAGGAACTATATTCGAGTATAGCATGAGCCTAAAATTAGACGATTTCTCCTACGAACTGCCTGAATCGCGCATTGCCAAACATCCCCCAAAAGAACGGGGTACATCCAAATTACTGGTATACCGGCAGGGAGATATTCAACACCATCATTTTACTGCCATTGTGGATCAGTTGCCCAAAGAGGCGACCTTAGTCTTCAACGATACCAAAGTGATCCCGGCCAGGATCATCTTGCATAAGGATACGGGTGCTCGCATAGAGATCTTCTTACTGGAGCCATTGGCGCCCTCCAAAGCGCACGAGGAGGTAATGAATAGTCGGCGATCTTGCACGTGGAAATGTATGATCGGTAATGCCAAGAAGTGGAAACCGGGCACGCTACTGTCCCATACATCCCTGGCATTTACCGCCATCCGCACCGGAAAGGATGAGGTCACCTTCGAATGGGAGGGCATGACCTTTAGTGAATTGCTGACGGAGATCGGAAAAATCCCCCTGCCCCCCTACATCCAGCGGGAAGTCGAGCAGGAAGACCAGGAGCGCTACCAGACGGTTTATTCCAAAATGGACGGCGCAGTAGCGGCACCCACAGCAGGCTTACACTTTACAGATGAGATCATTGAGGCACTGGAAGCTAAGGGAGTGCATACCGAATACCTAACCCTGCACGTATCTGCCGGCACCTTCCAGCCCATCAAAACAGATGACGTCACACAGCACCCAATGCACAACGAGCAGGTATGGATTCAAAGGCATACGATTGAATCACTGCTTTCCACCTCACAGACCATCGCCGTAGGTACCACCTCCATGCGAACCCTGGAAAGTCTCTACTGGTTCGGAGTGCGGCTGCACCACGGAAAGGAAGACTTCTACATCCGAAAGGAAGATCCTTATGAACTGGATGCTACCGGTAAGCATGCCGCTTTACAAAACGTGTTGCATTACATGGACCAATACCAACTAGATCAACTGGGAGGTCAAACAGAGATCTTTCTCTACCCGGGCTATACCTTCAAAATGTGTAACGGACTTGTCACGAACTATCATCTGCCAAACTCCACCTTGATTCTTTTGATAGCTGCCTTTATCGGTGAGGATTGGCGGAAGGTATACCAGGAAGCTTTGGATAAGAACTACCGCTTTTTGAGTTACGGCGATAGCTCATTGCTGATGCCTTGAGTTTGCATGCAGTCAACGGATGCTATTTCGTTGCCTTTGTTGATGAGAAGTTTATAAGATTTATATAAACAAATCAACATTATAAACCTCATAAACAAAATAACAAAATACGGTATAAGAAGGATTGTCTGTACATCTAGCGTCTAATTGTAATAACCACCATACTTAGGGTCAAAAATTGAGCTCACCGTAAAGAGTACAAAGAAACGCTAAGAAAAAAGAACTTCGCGCTCTTTGCGTTCTTCGTGGTGATTGAAATTGTCCCCAAGTTGAGAGGTCAATACATCTAATGTCTAGCGTCCTATTTAAACTCCACCTCCTTTTCCAAGGTCTTTTCCCCTCTCTTCACGATCACTGTGGTCTGCTCTCCCTGTTTAAACTTGCTCAGTCCTTCCATATAATCGTAGATATCCTTCACTTTCAAATCGCCGATTTGGATGAGGATGTCTCCGTTCTCCAACCCCGCTTTCATGGCCGGTCTGCCGTCCAGCACACCATCGATTTTCATACCTTCTCCGCTGTAGGAATAATCCGGCATGACGCCCAAGGTTACCTTAAACGCAGCCGCTTTACGGGTGTTGCTCTCATCCTTGGTTTTGGTGAATTCCAGTTTTCCGCGATTGTCCAAGTGGTCGATCAAAGCAATAATGAAGTTGGAAACGTCTAGTAAACCGGCAAAATTGACCAATGGAGCATCGTCGGAAGGTTTGTGGTATTGTTGATGTACGCCGGTAAAAAAGTGGAGTACCGGAATGTCTTTCAGGTAAAAGGAAGTGTGATCGGAAGGGCCAATACCGGAGTCCGTAGTGGTTACCTTAATGGCTGCCACTTCGATCTCATCGAGGGCGGTTTTCCACACGGGAGAAGTGCCGGCTCCATTGACGATTAGGCTCTTTTCCTGGTTCAAACGCCCGATCATATCCATATTGAGCATGTAGTTGACGGTAGAAAGGTCGATCGTAGGATTATTTACAAAGTATTTAGACCCCAACAAACCGGATTCTTCACCCGAACAGGCCAAAAACAGATAGTTGTTGCTCTTGGCATCAGAATCATGTTTTAAATAATCAGCAATTCGAATTAATGCCGCTACGCCGCTGGCATTATCATCGGCTCCGTTGTGAATGGCCGGTTCTCCGGTATGCCTGGAAGCGATGCCTCCCATACCAATGTGATCGTAATGGGCCGCGATCACTACGGTATTATCTGATCCATTATCGATATAACCAAGGATGTTCTTTCCCGTTCTTTTTTCTCCTTGCGTAGCGTGGGGATTGTCTTTGTGGTCAAAGTCAAAATATTGATACCAACTTCCCTGGTCTCCTTTTGGGGTTAATCCTATTTCTTCAAAACGGCTTACGATGTAGTCCGCTGCTAATTTTTCTGAATCCGTTCCTGCTTCCCTGCCTCCTAAGTAATCAGAAGCAAGATAAACTAAGTCGACGCGTAGTTCCTGCA
Organism: uncultured Saprospiraceae bacterium; assembly: GCA_964533785.1. GTDB lineage: Bacteria > Bacteroidota > Bacteroidia > Chitinophagales > Saprospiraceae > JANQRV01. Next base: position 8,523 of record CAZHNG010000252.1, read on the forward strand.
GCACCTCACGTTCATTTTGTGCTTGTATGCCATGGACAACGAAAGCCAGGGCAATAATTATTATCATTTTTTTCATATAAATACTTTTTTGCAAAAATCTACTATTTAAAGGGTAATTGTATTGGTGCCAATCCACTTTTTACAAATTTCCGACAGAATTTTTCCCTAGCGATCCTCTTATTCAGCGTCTTTGACAAAAAACCAGGCCAGTGCCGACAACGCCAGGCTGATCGTGCTTACGATAAATACAATATTCTTATCGGCCGCTTCACTGATGATCTGACCAATGGCAAGACTGGCCACCAGTTGCGGTAAAACGACCGAGAGGTTGAATAAGCCCATGTAAAGTCCCATTCTCGCCTGATCTACCTGCTGAGACATAATCGCAAAAGGCAAACTGATCGTGGCGGCCCAGCCAACACCCAAAATGGCCATCAATCCGTAAATAATATAAGGAGACTGGCCGAAGAACCACATGCCGGCATATCCGAAGGCCATGATCCCAATACAGTAAAAATGGGTTTTTACTCTTCCGATCTTCCGGGTGATGGGTTCTAAAACAAAGGCCGGTAGTATGGCCGCAACTCCGTTCAGTACCAGAAAAGAGATGGATACCACCCGTCCGAGATCATCATCCGAAAAGCCGACTAACTTGTTCTCAACGTACGAAAACATGTAGACAAACATCGTCTGGATACCCAGCCAGGTAAAAGCATGGGCGGCCAGCACTTTCTTAAAGCCGATCATTCCCGCTTGCGATTTCGTTTTTCCTGCCCCTGATTGAGCGAGGGCTCTAAAGACGAATATTACCGTGATGGTGAGGCAAAAGACTCGCATGAAGTTATTAAGTTCTTCGTAAGAAGCTCCCTTTTCGAAGCCGGCTAACCTGGTGATGATACCGTAAACCCCGTAAATCAGAAAACCCCAAAGTGGTTGAATACTATTGAAAATATTGACTATTGAAGTTTGGCTAAGTCCTTGGGTAGCTTCTTTATCTTCCTCAGTTTGGAGTTCCCGGGGTTCCTGGATCAGAAATGGCGGTATGATAGACAATAAAAAGACCAGTATGGCGCCGCTATAGATCAAAACGTAATTGCCCCAGATTGCTCCGATAACGTAGGCCATCATGCCCAGCGTTCCGGAAATAGTTTGCATCCAGGTGTACCCTTTGGTTCTTTGTTCCCCCTCGGGCGTGACATCGGCAATAATAGAACGGGTAGGGTTAAAGCCTACATTGATCGATAGATCCAGTGTTAAAGCGACCATAATGGCGACGCCCAGGATGCCGTCAAAACCTAACTTTCCTGCAATAATATCGATATTAGGGAGGGCGATCAGACTTAAAGCAGCCAATATCCCCCCAATTAGAATAAACGGCCTGCGCCTGCCATTCCAGAACCACACCTGATCGCTAATTACTCCAAAGATGATCTGTCCGAAAATCCCGGCGATCGGGCCGGCAGCCCAAACCAGTCCGATTTCTTCAATATTCAGTCCGTATTGGGTGCCCAGCAGCCAGCTCAATGCCGCGATCTGAACAGATAAGGCAAAACCCATTGCCGATGCCGGAAAGCTCAGCAAAACATAAAAGACGTTGGTTAATCGTTTTTGTATGGATAACATCCTTTTTAATTTGAAGTTAACGGATCACTTTTTGCGTGATTTTATTTTATCTTTCTAAAGAAAACCCGCGCAAATTAATTTTCAATTGCTTAAATGGTTATGGAGGTTATTGGGTTATGCGGTTATGAAATTCGCACAGTAGTGATATAACCCCATAACCTAGGCTGTTTAGTCTGATGATATACCGGCACAAGCGTTTTTAGCATAG
>CAZHNG010000253.1:0-10347 GCA_964533785.1 uncultured Saprospiraceae bacterium
AAAATAGAATCGCGCACTTCTTTAAGTATCCTCCTTTATTACTTGGACTTTTGACGCTAGACGCTAGATTTTAGACAACAAAACGCTAATATTCAATGGATATCATTTTTTCAGAATAAATAAAATTTCCGTTGATTGTCAATTAGTTAGAATTTTTAGTCTAACTTCTAGAGTCTAGCGTCAAAAGTCTAGTTTATTACAGATGCTTGTACTACATCCGATCATTGTACATCAAAATCGGGCTGCACCCTGGAGTGACCTTAATAGTTTAATATACTAATACTACTTTGTCATCTTAAATGAGAATCAGTTAATATAGATTTTTCTTTAAAGTGACAAAGTACTACTTATTCTCGGTTGGTGATTTAAGTTTGAACAAAGGGTATGAATGATTGCCACAAAAGCAAAAAATCTGCACAAAATTTTTAGTGGGTTTTGATGTCTTTGTGATTTTGTGGCAAAAAAATACTCCAAAGCGAGAATATCTGCCCGACATAGGACTTATAGTTTCTCATAAACAAAGAAAATTCCCAATTTTTGGGTACCACTTCCTATCTGTCTCCACTAACTAGCGAAATCGATAATCAATCACCTAAACTTTAATATCATGATCAAATCAATAACCCTTGTTTTCGCCGTTGCCCTCGCAACCTTCAATTTTACCAGCATAAAAGAAAATCAAGATCTACTATTGTTAAAAGCCGCTACACCCGTTTCTCTTCAACTGAACCAGCAATTATCATCCGAAGAAGTAGAAATCGGCCACGCCGTCGAATTTTTAGTCAGAAGCGACGTCGTCGTCAACGGTAAAGTAGTTATTTCCGCCGGTAGTATTGCCGAAGGATGGGTAAAAGACGTCAAGAAAATGTGTCAAATGCGCAATTGCGGCAGCGACTGGTGCGCCAAACTGGTCATCACCGTCGAAAGTGTACAAGCCGTTGATGGTCAGCGTGTTTTCTTACGCAGTATCCCGCATACCATTAAAGGACAATGCTGCTGTGGTGGCGGACCCGCTATCGCCAATATCGGAACGGTACTGAGAGCTAATGTACTTAACAACGTAAAAATTAATGCTTAAGCACGAAGCATAATCCCGTAAAACAGGCCCACTTCATCACACCCACACCCTTTTTTAGATGCCAGATACCAGATGTATTGGCTTTTAAACTTGGGGGCGATTTTATTTTAGCTTTAAGTGGTTATAGGGTTGTTAAATGGTTAAATGGTTATAGGGTTATAAAGTTATGTAGGGATAAATTTGGGAGTATTTTGTATAACCCCATAACCCTCACAGCCATAGACTCAAATCTATTAAAACTATCCCTAAGTTAAAGAAGCATTAGATGCCGAATGCAAACGGCAAGAGGACGGAGAAGGGGGCGCGAGTGTGAACCACCATTGGAATAATTCTGCTCGCTTGAAGTAAGAGTAATACCCACTTTAATTAATCCACAAGCTGTCAATGTCTTAATATCTAAAATCTGACCTCTCATTTACTTTCAAAGATTCTATCATTCAAATTATTATAAAATCTAACAGCCATGAAAAAATTTATATACCTATTATCATTGATCGCAGTTTTTCAAATACTGAATACGGCATCTACAAACGCTGCAACCACAGAATTTGAAGCATACGAACTATTTAAAACCGTGACGCTTCCCGCCGGCACCTTGGTGATCCTGGAATCCAGCGAACGTTTTCATTCCGATGAGGTCACCGTGGGTAAAATTCTTCGCTTCAAAGTACGTGCTAATGTAGTCGTGGACGGTCAAGTTGTAATCACCACCGGAGCGTTAGCCATCGGCCGGGTGAAGGCTATCAAAGAAACAACGTATAACGATCCGGAGGAAGTTACTATTGAATTAACCAGTGTGCAAGCCGTTGATGGCCGGCAGGTCCCACTGGATGGCGACGAACAAACCTTCCGTGGTCAATTTTCCGGCCAGGGAACGATCGTCGAGGGCGGCCAAACCATTACGGCCAGGGTAATGAATAATACGCCTGTAAAGGTGAATTAGCGAAGACGGTAGTAGAGGTTGGATGTATTGACAACCCGGCACTTGGTTACTCCCAGTATGCCCGGAAGACCGGAAAAACCTCCTAGGTTTTCTAGGCACGGACATTAAATTTTGATTGTGATTGTCGAAGTCTCCAGACTTCGATACAATATCAATCGGTCTCTGACCGGAAAATGTCTGGTTAATATTTACTTTCTGTCTCCGGCACTACAAAACCTCGGAGGTTCAGCCCTCACCCCACACCAAAAAACGAACACACTGTTGGATTTCATACATCTATATGGAGCACGTGCTTAAAGCATGTGCTCTTTTTGTTTGTGGTGATTTTCACTTGTTTGAATTAAAAGTAGAAGTGGATCGGGAATTAGGTTTGTCATAGTTAAGGCGAGTTTATTTTGACGTTAGCCAAGGCGCTTTTTCAAGATTGAGAAAGGGGCCTTAATCTAACGTGAACTAGAGGTTTGGATTAGGTGCAATGTGTTGGTTTTGAAATTTTTATGGTATTAGGACTGCAAACCCGAATCCATGGACTTTAGTATCGGTGTACTTAATTGTAGAACCGGAACTTTTAACTGCCTTTGGTAGTCCAGTTCCGGTCGTTGTCAATACTGTTAAAATTGTCCCGCGTAAATCGAAGGAAGCACAAATAAGTTCAGGGAATCTCTAGTGCTTCAGGAGCTAAATAACCGGCCCATTTCGCGGCCTCTTTTCCAGCGGCCCTTCGTTGCTTGCCCGCCTACCAAAGTTATGCATGCTGTTTTTATGAAAATAAAGCTAGGGGAATTTTTGTGGGCAATGTTGGGAAGGTTTTTTGTTCAGACAGAGTCTGGCGAGTTGGTATCGTCGAGACAGAGTCTCTTGATAGCAGATAGCGTTCAAAGCAGGGACGCTGCTCGGAGCAGCGTCCCTGCTTAAAGTTACTGTTCGCGAGAGACTCAGTCTCGATGCACGAAACTAGCCAGACTCTGTCTGGACACAAATCCATTGTTCGAAGCCCCACCGCTTCTTCCCCCATCTACATCTTCCAGGCCACCCCTATATTCACCTCATACGAAGGCCCAAACTGCCGGATCATACCGATCCCAAAATCAGCACCGAAACCGATACCAATACGCATAAAAGAGCCAACCCCCCCCATATTATGGTGTTGTTGATCGAAAATATTGACGTAAAAGCCAAATTCAGTGCGCAGCGTTTCGTTGGAGCTGTAACCGGCACCAAGCCATAATAAATTGGAATATTGAGCTCGCAGATTGACATCATAGCTCAAAGGCAAGCCGTTGGCAAAGGTCTGTCCGCCTGGTAACCAGCGCACCCAGGTAGAGGGCTCCAGCGTGATCTGGTTGCGCCCTTCACCGAATGGAATTAAAACACCAGACATCAGGAATACCGGAAAAATACGGCCAACCCGGTCGGTTTGGATATTATTGGTCTGCAGAGAATCAACGAATGTTTTGGGTACCGACAAACCGACGTAGAACTGGTCGATTACATTGTCGCGGTTACGGCCCGGGAAGTTATTGCCCCAGCCAAATTTTTTGACGAAAAAGAGTCCGGCTGACAGATCCGGGTACCAGGATTGATAACTGGCGGCGTAGTCCGCATTATTTGGATTGACCCAATTGATGTTGTTCAGGTCGATCCGGTAATTGGCCATCCCGGCATTTAGCCCTACCGACAAAAAAGTAGATTGATCAAAAAATATCGAATAAGCAAAGTTGAACTGCCCGCGGGTATGTACCACTTCCCCCGCTTGATTATAATGAATAAAACCGCCTAGTTTTATTTTCCGCTGGGAGTATTCCAGACGTACATTACTGGAAACCGGGCTACCATTTTCCAGGCCCACCCACTGGCTGCGGTAGGAAGTGTTTACACTAATCTCGTGATTTTGCCCCTCGTCTGTCAAAAACAAATGGTTGAGCGCTGCGGGATTTAGCATTTGCCAATTGAAACGGTACAAGGTAGTTAAATCCTGTAACTGTGCGTTTAACGACAACGAAAAAAACAGTAAGGAAAGGGTAGCCAGGTGTTTGGTCGATTTCATTTTTTTGGTTTTTGTTATGGATTAATGATTTTGAAAAAATTTAAGGAGGCATCCAATGGCTCTTTCGTTAAGGGTTGATAAGGATTTTGATTGACGCTGGGACCAATAACGCGTTGTACCAGGTCGGGGACCCGTTTCAACAAATAAGCATTCAACTCATTTAATGACAATAAACCCGTGCCGGCTTCATTCTCTTCATCATCGGCGGATATCGTGCTACCGTCTTTAAGGGTAATTACTTTTCCCGCAAATGCTTCCAGTAAGGCTTCGGTAAAGGCTCCGTTTTGCCACAATTCATTTTCGAAGGACAATTCATTACCTGCGCTCGAACTGATCGTGTACGTTCCGGGCCGCGCCGCCATCAGGTCGTTCAATGCCCTACTGACATTTGCACTAGGATCGATCATCAGATCTTTGGCGTTGGCCATACCGCTGTGGCAGGCGTCGAGAAAGACTACTTTTTTGCAATTGATCAGATCTAAAAAACGAATGATATCGTCTTCAAAATCAACCGTAGTGCTGAGAGGACTGCTGGCTTTGTAATCAGAAGGTACCAGCTTTAACCGTCCGTTGATATCGATACCGTGGGAAGAAATGAAAATGATCAGCACATCATTAGGATATATTTTATCAGCTCCTTCTTTCTTGGTATAACGATTAAGTAATGCTTCGAAAGCTGCAACGATCTGGGTTTTTTCGGTTTCCTCTTCCGTGGTCAAAACATCAACGATCGCATCGTCGTATAAGCCGAGTTCAGCTTGTTGTTGTAGAGCGTTGGCGAAATCGATCGCATCATTACCGTTGTATTGTAAAGTGTGTTTAGGTCCGATCGATAAGGCATGCAAACGGGGTTTACGGGATTCGTAGGTGATGAAAATGGGTTTGCTGCGGTAGATCTGACCTTTGTGCTCAATTTCAACGTAGATCTTATTTTCCTTTTCGGAAAAGGTAACGGGTGCGTTGAACGTATATTCGTATTGCTCAGGACGTATGCTTTGCAATTCAACGAGTTCAAAAGCCGATTTTTGATTTTCCACGGGTATATCATTGATCACCACATTCAGATTGGCTTTTTGTAAGGGGAAGTGCGTAAAGGCTTTCACCTGCAACTTCGCCTTACCATCAATACTGCGGAATTGCCGGTCTTGGCTTTGTTCTTCGGTGTGCGAACGCCAGTCGATGATCACATTGCTCAATGAGAACTGTTGCGCTTGTCCTGAGCCTGTATCCTCAACGGTTTGGTTGCATTTGATCTCCACTTCTATCGTTTTCCGGTTTTCCTGCTGCTCTTTGACTTTGATCTCAAAAAGTGAAGAACCCGCTCCCAGCAACTCACCACCGTTGACCGGAATAGTGATCACCTTTTCTCCTCCTTTGGCGATGTAACTGAAATACACTTCGTCGAAGAAATTAACTCCTTTAACCATATTCAAAGCATTGATCTCGATCTTTCCATCCACGAAGTGTTTGTCACCGTTGTTTTTGATGCCCAGGATCAAATAGCCGCGTTCTCCGGGATCGAGAATATTGTTCCGGCTCTCGTCGATCAATTTGGGGGCCCGGCTGACCGTAATGGCGGAATCATCTCCCTTGATAGAAGTATTGATATTTCCGACTTTAAATTTGGTTAATTTGATTTGTCCATCGTCAGTTTGTCCGGCCGTAACAAAACCGTGATCAAAGGAGAGTAAGCTGATTTTAGGTTGAAAAATTTCACCGCTCTGGGTCAATGGAAGCGTACTTTGTTCCTGCATTTCGTTCAGCACGATGGCTTCCGCATAAGAAGTGATGGTCGTACGTGTGAAATAATACTTGCCGTAGAGTGTTTTAACACCATATCCGCCGATATCCTCTTCTTCTGTATCGAAAATACGCGGCTGACCCGGTTTGCCGTTGCGGTCGATTTCCAGAAACCAAGGGTCTTGTTTGGCCTTGCGTTTATCAAACGAACTGCCCGTGAGCAGCAACTGACTGTCCAGGGTAATGGTAGCGCCGTAGATGACTTCCAACTCCGGCGTTTCCATAATGTATTCGCCTTTAAACTGAAGTTTTTTATCCAATTCGGCAATCCATACATCGTCGGATCTTATTTTGTTCTTCTTTTCGCGTTGGGTGGTGCCGCAGATGACTACACCTCCGTCTTCCGCCGGCAAAAGACCGGCAATCTCAGCGTAAGCTCCCCTGCCGATGTTTTCTGTTCTCATGGCCCATTGCTGGTCAAAACTGTATACGCCGACCCAGCCATCATCTTTTTTTCCTGCGGCTACAAAACTTTCACCGGATAAGATCATAAGGTGCTCAAAAGGTTCATTGACCGTGCTTTCGAAAACGCGTTCTTTACCTGGTAATCGGTTGCCGCGTTCATCCGTTTGTACCAACCAGCCCGATTTGATAGCACTGCCGCCAATAACCCGGTAGCCCGCGCACAGATAACTGCCGTCCAGCATCTGCTTGACTGCATAAAATCCATTATCACCGTATTCCTGGAAAATAATACGGTCCACCATATTGCCGTCCTTATCGACAATTAAAAGAAAAGCATCTTTCTCTCCTTTATCCACGGAGGTTTCACCCACCAAAATGAATTGACCGTTGATGGACTGGATCATATCGTGCACAATCTCTTCCTGATTGCTGGGATAGGGATGCTCCCAGGTCATATCCAACCGCTGTGCATTGGCCTGGACAATAAAAAGACTCATGGATAATATAATGTAGATCTTTTTTCTCATTGGGATAACTATGGTTTTAGGATTTCATTAATTTTTGTAAAGAGAACCTCAGCCTCACAAGACATCCGAGGTTTTCAAAACCTCGTAGGTCTACAACTCGTCTAACCCGCTCAATTCCCCACCGCCAAATTCACATACCGGTCTTCCCGCACCTTAGCCAAAAGCGGTTCTCCGATCGGTATCTCGATAGAGGAGCCTTTTACGAAAATACCCGCTACCGCAAAGCCCATCCCCGCCGGATTAAAACTGGAATCATCATTGGATAGTCCCATCACGAAGCTGGCTATTGCTCCCGACAGCACTCCCACCAACACCGACAGTAGTGATCGGTTTTTACCTTTTTTGATCAAAGGCGTACCCGTCAGCGGAATGGTGGAGCCATCGATAGCTTTAACACTGACCGGCATAATTTCCAGGACGGCTCTTTTGCCGAATAATCCCTTTTTCTGCACTTTTTGGACGATGCCCGTAGCGTATTCTCCGGTCTTGATCACCCGGTGCCCTTCATCCGTGATCACATCGATATCGGCGGCAAGTTGTACAACATTACCGTTCTCTACTTCCTGCGAATTGATGGGGGCAACGATTTTTAAATTGACTTCCGTTCCCCGTTTCACTAAGACTTTTTCATTATTTGGCACCGGCATCGTATTCACTGCCAGTAGTGGTTGCAAAAAGTTTCCCAGGCAAAATATGATCAATAAAAAAGAGGCAGCGACAGCTTTGTATGTGTTCTTCATTAGGTGCCTTTGTATTATTAGTAGGAATAATGTGAAATATGTCCCCATAAAAAACAAAAATAATGAGTAGTTGGGGACTTTATTACAAATTTAACCACTTAGTAATGGTAAAATAATAAGTTCGCGTTTTTGAGCAGGCTATTTTGGTGTCAGGCAAGGCAAAAAACGCAGTCATCCTCCTCAGGCGGACGACGAGGCTTTTTAACGAAGCCTGGCGCAAAAAGAGGCGCTCACAAAATGATGAAGTTATTGTTTTACCATTACTTTTTAAAGGATTGTCATTTTCCTTCGGAATTAACATTTCGATCAGGAACGGGCCTTTATTTTATCTTATTTTTGGAATTCCCAAATACCCGTATACTATGAATCACCTGATAACCTTGTTTGCGCTTCTGTTTTTTTTACTAAATGGTACTGAGGCTCTAGCTCAGGTAGAAATACCCAAAATGATCGCTATCGAGGGCGGTACTTACGACCGCGGTTGTACGCCTGAACAAGGTGCCGATTGCTACACTAGCGAATCTCCCGCTCGCGAAATTACCCTCAATGATTTTGAAATTGGTCAGTATGAAGTGACCCAGTGGCAATGGTTCAGCTTGACTGGCTATCAGCCTAGTTTTTTTGGAGGTTGCGCCAATTGCCCGGTGGAAGGCGTAAGTTGGTACGATGTATTAGTGTATTGCAATCGGTTGAGTGTTTTTGCAGGGTATGAGCCCTGTTATTATTGGGATGAAAGTTATACCCAGGCTTATGGATGGGATGGTTTTGCCTGGTTATATCCGAATGCCGGCCCGGTATATTGGAAAAAATCTGCCAATGGCTACCGCTTGCCAACCGAAGCGGAATGGGAATTCGCTGCTCGTGGTGGAGAATTTAGCGCTGGATACAAATACAGTGGAAGCAATAATATAAATGATGTGGCCTGGTACAACGGAAATTCGGCCCCAATCACTTACGAAGTAGGATTATTATCATCCAACGAACTGGGTTTATTTGATATGAGTGGAAACGTTTGGGAATGGTGCTGGGATTGGTTCGATGTAAACTATTACGCTACTTCTTCGGACTGCCAACCGCTTGGTCCAGATTCGGGAATAAAACGTGTATTGCGCGGTGGTGCTTACTTCGTTGGGCCTGTAGATTGCAGAGTGGCCACCCGTGCAACCCAAATAGATGGCGATTTTGCGAGAGAAAGTGATCTTGGCTTCCGTATTGCCCGTGGTGCTATTGATAATTCTTTCTGTAATCCCCAATCGGCCTGTGCTGCCAGGGACTCTATGATCCTGGTCAATTTTTATAATAATAATGGCGGTAGCAGCTGGAATTACCCCGGCAGTGCCGTGTACAATGACCTGTCCGGCGGACAGCCGGTACCCAATGCCGGAAATCCCTGGCTGGTCGGCCCCATGTCTCAATGGCACGGAGTAGAAACCAATGCGGAGGGTTGCGTAACTAAATTGATCCTCTGGAGTGGTAGTTACAACAGTGGTTCGGGGGTTGGTGTGACCGGTCAATTACCAGATGAACTGGGCGGGCTATCGGAGTTGGAGGAATTGCAATTGCCCTTCAACGATCTCGGAGGTACGGTTCTTTCCTCTTTAAGTCAGTTATCCAATCTCAGGAAATTATTGCTGCAATATACCGGCATTCAAGGCAGTATCCCATCCGAATTAGGGGATTTATCCCAATTACAGCATCTGGCTTTACACCAAAATGATCTGACCGGTAACTTTCCGCCAAGCTTGGGTAATCTCAGTGAAATTGAAATTTTCCATTTCTGGAATAATGACATCAGCGGGACTATTCCTTCCAGTTTTTGTTTTGAAAAAGTATTTAATTTGGATGTGTCTGAAAATCAATTGGTTGGTGATGTGCCGGATTGTTGGGTAAACCTGGGGCGTCAATCAAGGTTCAACGGTATCCAATTCTTGTGGATGCACAACAACGATCTGGAAAACCTTCCTGATTTATCCGCCATGCAACAATCAGGTTCCCGCCTTTTTTGGGCATACGGCAATCAATTTACTTTCGAAGATATTTTGCCAAATATTGGAAAGTTTTCTCAATATGCACCACAAGACTCTGTAATAGAAGACATCACCATTACCCTCAATGCCGGAGAAGACCTGAATTATGACCTGGAATTTGACGAAGGCATTGGTTCCAATATCTACGAATGGTATAAGGATGGAGAAATTTTTGCGACCATATCCGGAAATAACAATCTGGAAATCCCGAATATAACCACCGACGATGCAGGAGAGTATTGGGTGTTCGTGACCAATCCCGGGGCACCTGCCCTGACGCTTTACAGCAGAACCATTACGGTAATAGTAAACGCCGAAGATTTTGAAATTAGTGAAGCCATTATCACGGATGTAAAATGCCACGGAGAATCAACGGGGGCGATAGACATTACCGTTAGCGGCGGCTCCGGTACTTTCGTATACGATTGGGATTATCAGAGTAGTACAACGGAAGATTTGATCAATATTCCTGCGGGCACCTACCGCGTTACCGTTACCGATTTTAAAACAGCAGAAGAGATTTTTGCCACTTATGAAGTGAGGCAACCGGCAGAACTCACTGCCACTGCGGAATCTGTCGACGCAACCTGCTTCGGCTTCAACGATGGCCAGATCAGCCTGGATGTCAATGGCGGTACGCCGCCTTACCAGTTTGACTGGAGCCACAATCAACAAGGTGCTTCACCCGGCAAGACGGACTTGTTTGCCGGCGATTATTTCATTACAGTAACGGACCAAAATGACTGCCAAACCGTAGTCGGCCCCATCACCGTCGGCCAA
>CAZHNG010000254.1:0-10285 GCA_964533785.1 uncultured Saprospiraceae bacterium
TATCATCATTAATTTATTATTTACACTCAAAAGAAAGTGCTGAAGCAAATAAGTATTCATAAAACTTCATCCGCCGTATCTATCACCTCCGTAGCAAACTGTTCCAAATAAAACTTGGTGCATCTGGCTTCTGCGTATCGCAAACCCTCACTGATTACCGAGATATCAACATTATCGCGTTTTTGAGGTAGTAGCGTGAGGGTGTCGAGCCAAGCAGGAAGTTCGCTTAAACTTCATATTCAGCATTTTAGCCAAACATATTCAGGTTCCAATTTGTGTATGTAAAAGCAGTATGCACAAAAAACTGAAAAATCTGTGCATGTTTTTAATGAGATAATACAGAACCAGGAAATAGAGGAGAAATAATTTGCCAGACATTACGAAGGATGATTATCTCGTCGGATTCGGTCATATTGGACGTATAAACGCGAGGAATTAATTTCCTCAGTTTCCCTTCCTGCTGAAGTTTCGAAATCTGCTTGGATTTGTTGCAATCATCTGATCCAAATATAATCTCCGATAAATCGATTTCTTGCAATTTTTTGCACATAACAACACTATTATACTAAAAATGGGCAAATTATTGTTTGTTATCAATCATTTTTGGCAAAAAAAATGCGCATAAAAATTTTAAACTCTAATCCAATTTCATAACAAGGTAGAATTGGCTGCACTCTAATTATTTTGATGCACTGGTCACTCCCGCTGCATTAATTGAACGGCCATCATTAACATGCAAAGATTTTCTGCGATTTAAATGAAGGTTAGTTCCTTTAATGTTCGTGTTGCATCATCGTTGATACTAAAATTCAATCTCCGGCAATGCCGCGATAGCCTCACCCTTCAACGCATCTACATAGTTCAAATATTTAATCGTATGCTGTGTCGTAGTATGCCCTAAACAATCCGCTACCGTCTTTAAATTGGCACCGTGAATCAGTAACTGCGTAGCAAAAGTATGACGCCCACAATAAAAGGTGATCTTCTTATCAATGCCTGCTCGTTTCATCCAATTCTTTAAATTTTTGCGAATAGCAGCTTCGGAAGGTAAAGTGAAGACATATTCATCGGCGGGTCCTCTTTCCCCCAGTATTTTGATGGCCGAAGCCGGTAAGTCGTTTATGATTTGTTCATCACTCTTTTCTCGAAAGAGCATGATCTTATTGTTCTGAATTCTACTCCATTTTAATGCTCTGATTTCAATTAAGCGAAAAAAGAAAGGCAAGAAAATTTGCTAAAGCATTGATTTTCTTGCCTTTGTTTGATTTTGGTTGCTGATGGGCAACCAGCTGAGTACCGAAGGCGGGAATCGAACCCGCACTCCCTTGCGAGAACTGGATTTTGAATCCAGCGCGTCTACCAATTCCGCCACTTCGGCATTTTATCTGGTAGAATATCGCTTCACTTTAAAAGCGGATGCAAAGATAAAAAATTCTTTTCCTTTTTGCAATAGTTTCTGAAAAGATACCAGAAGCCAGATACCAGACGAAAAGATGTACTGGCAGTTCAGACCAGTTAAATTCTACGTCAAAAATCAACTAATAACTTTCCTTCCGCAAAGACATCCGTCATAATCGAAAAACTCTATGCTCTTTGGGTCCGCAGTGGTGAATAAAAAAAACTATTTTTGACTCGCAAAGACTCGAAAATAATAAGCTATGTACAAAAATTTTATCCTTATCCTTCTGGTGATCCTCCTTTATAATTGTGAGGAAAGCCTTGACCCTACCGCAATGGAACCTCCGGTAAAAGCGCCTTTCGAAAACCTGGATACCATCTGTACCAACGATTGGTGGAATCGGGGCGAAAACCCCATCATTGATGTGAAAGTACCGAGGAATGAAGTCGTTGCTTTTGGTATTTATACCCTTTCGGAGGATATTTTGAAACTTTCGGCCCAGTTGTATCCTTTGTACCCGAATGAAACGCGGGAAGTGCGGCTGGCGGTTAAAGAAGGTGATCAATGGAAAGAAATACAAACCCAAACGGTCAATGATCTGGGCTGGTCGGCTTTGTTCCGGGTAGAGGAGTGGGATAGCACGAAAGATACGCCCTATCGTATTCTGCACGGTGATGAGGCCTATTTCGAAGGATTGATCCGCAAAGATCCGAAAGACAAACCAGAAATTATCATGGCAGCCTTTTCCTGTAATTCGAATAAAGACCGGGGAATGAGGGAGAGCATCGTTAACAATGTGCGAGCCCAAGATCCGGATATCTTGTTTTTTGCGGGCGACCAGTCGTACGATCACAAAGAACATACGGCTGCCTGGCTGAAGTTCGGCCTGCAATTTCGCGATATCATCAAGGACAGGCAAGTCGTTTCTATTCCGGACGATCACGATATTGGTCAGGGTAATTTGTGGGGAGAAAACGGAAAAGTCTCTACCCTGCAAGGTGGGGCTGATGGGGGTTATACTTATCATCCGGAATACGTGAAGATGGTAGAGCGCTGCCAGACGGCCAATCTGCCCGACCCTTATGATCCGACCCCTATCCAACAGGGGATCGGGGTATATTATACCAATCTCATCCTTGGAGGAGTGGACTTTGCCATCATCGAAGATCGTAAATTCAAGTCGGGACCTGCGGGGAAAATTCCGCAACAAGGACCCCGCCCGGACCATATCCGCAATCCTGATTATGATCCGGCTACCGTAGACGTGGAGGGGCTAACTTTATTGGGGGAACGTCAGCTGACGTTTTTGGATGATTGGGCGGAACAACAGGAAGGGGTGGCTATGAAAGCGGTACTTTCTCAAACGGGATTTTGCGGGGCAGCACATTTACACGGTGGTGGCGAGGAGAAACACCGTCTGCATGCCGACATGGATTGCAACGGATGGCCGCAAACTGGCCGTAATAAGGCTTTACGGCTCATTAAAAAGGCTAATGCGGTACACATCGGAGGGGATCAACACATCTCTACGGTGGTGCAGCACGGTATCGATGCATTTAGAGATGGACCGTACGCTTTCGTGGTGCCGGCTATCGTCAATAACTACTACAGCCGTTGGTGGAAACCGGTCGATCAAAAAACGGGTGCTAACCCGCGTTCCGATACGGCTTTACCCTGGACCGGCGATTTCCTGGATGGCTTCCACAATAAAATCACGATGCTGGCTTATGCGAATCCCGACAGTCCTTCGGAGGGTGCTGGTTACGGTTTGATCCGCTTCAATAAGAATGAGCAAACGGTTACTTTTGAGTGCTGGCCCCGGTTTGTGGATGTAACGAATGAGGAGGAGGCGGAACAGTTTGAGGGGTGGCCGGTGGTGGTGGCAATGGGCAATGAGCGATGAACAATGAACAATGAACAATGAACAATGAACAATGAACAATGAGCAATGAGCAATGAGCGATGTGCAATCAGCAATGAAGATGAAACCCGGATTAAGACGGATTTAGGGATTCCACTGATTGGGGGTAATAATCGGTGAAATCCCTGTCGGCGGTGATACGGTAGACGAGCGTGTAATTGGCATCAGCATGAAGCCCATCGCTCAAAAGGTAATTGCGAATGAATTTTTATATCACGACAGCATAATGCAAAAGATGCTTTCGGATATCAAATTATAGGTAGATGAAAAATAGTTTCAAGGAAGCCTTACAAACGGGTGAACCTCAATTTGGGATCTGGAATGGTATACCGGATACTTACGTAGCGGAAATCTGTGCGGGTGCCGGGTTTGATTGGATCACCATTGATGGGGAACACGGCCCTTTCGATTTGCGTACCATTATCTTGCAAATGCAGGCAATGGCGGCTTATGACGTATCTCCCATCGTCAGAGTGCCGGGTCATGATCCGGTGTGGATAAAGCAAGTATTGGATACCGGGGCCCAAAACCTGATCGTTCCGATGGTAGAAACGGTAGAACAGGCTCAGGGTCTGGTTAAAGCGATGCGTTATGCACCGAAAGGGATCCGTGGAGTAGGAGGGGGGCTGGCCCGGGCAGCGCGGTGGGATGGTATTCCGCATTATTATGAACGGGCGGATGAAGAAATATGCTTAATCGCACAAATCGAATCCGTTACAGGAATGGCTAACCTGGAAGCGATCGTACAAACAGAGGGGGTGGACGTCATTTTATTGGGGGCGGCGGATTTGGCGGCAACAATGGGACTATTAGGTCAACCCAATCATCCCGAGGTGATGAAAATGGTAGAAAAGGCCATACAAGTAGCTCGAAAATACAGTAAAGGAGCAGGCATCTTAACGACGGATCCGGATATCGCCCGGCATTACATGCAATTTGGTGCTAATATGGTAGGAGTGGGGTTGGATACCATTCTATTGGCTAATGCGGCTAGATCTTTGGCGGAGTCATTTAAGTATTGAAAAAGATGCCCTAAGCCTTTTCTCAATCTGTTTCGCTCAACAAAACTTTTCTATTTATGACACATGATGAAAATCAAATACATAAAACCCACTCCTTTTTTAACCAATTTCAGGAGTATTTAGGCGAATTTGTCTACGGTGGGATTGACGGTTGCGTAACTACTTTTGCGGTGGTAGCAGGTTCGGTTGGAGCGAATTTAGAAAGTGCCGTGATCATTATCCTGGGCTTCGCCAATCTTTTTGCGGACGGTTTTGCGATGTCGGTTGGCGCCTATTTATCTACTAAGTCTACAAAAGATAATTACCGCAAACACGAGCGTATCGAGTACTGGGAAGTGGATCATCTACCGGAAGTTGAACGCGAAGAAATTCGTGATATTTATCGGGAAAAAGGTTTTGACGGAGAGCTATTAGAGCAGGTTGTAGATGTGATTACGGCTGATAAGGACCGGTGGGTAGACGTGATGATGAAGGAAGAACTCGGCATGATGGAAGAGTCAAAATCACCCTTTATGATGGGCCTGGTTACTTACATCTCTTTTATACTCATTGGGCTAATACCGCTAATGGTTTATGTTTGGGATTACGTGGGCAACTTCGTTCTTGGTAATCTCTTCCTGTGGTCCTGCATTTTTACGGGACTTGGTTTCCTGATCATCGGGTTTTTTAAATCCTTTGTAACGCAAACCAGCAAATGGAAAGGCATTGCTGAAACCTTGATTTTAGGTGTCATAGCTGCATTAGTCTCTTATTTTGTGGGAGATCTGCTGGAAGGGATCGTAAATGGGGGCGGGTAAGCCCATGGTAAGGTGTAAATCGCCTGGATGAAGAAGTTGTATCACCTATAGATTGAGTGGATTTTATACCACATAGTTGCATAAGAGTTTTCCCCGTAGTACACATAAAGAGTTGACGATCAATGTTTCTGATGTGTTCTATGTGTTTCTTCTGATGTAACTATGGGGTAAAAAACAGACTTATGAGCCTCTTTGGGCCTGAATATCTTATTCCTTACCGGTAAAGATTGACAGGTAAATCATCATCCCCTAATGCTTTTTGGATATCTTCCCGAGAGCCGCCGTCAATTGCCTCAATTCCTCTGCGACGTAATTTTGAAACGGCTTTGGCACTGCGCCTTCCATAGCTGCTGAAAGTAATGATTACTCTTTTCCAGGATTGTATTTGCTGAATTCTTCCGTCAATCTCTTCGTAAGGGACGTTAACGGCTCCTTCCGGATGGCGGCCGGTATATTCTTGAAGGGTGCGCACATCCAATAAAACGGCTCCTTTTTCCAATAAAGATTTTAATTTGGTTTTAATAATGCTCATGTGGTCAAGTTTATAGTTATGGTTGAAAATCAAACTTAAGGCCATATCCGTAAAGTGCTAGACAGATTATGATATGTGACTTGGAGTTGAGCTTTTAAGATGCTTTGGAAAGTGTGCAAAGTGAATTTTGTAACTTGAGCATCTTTTCTGAACGCAGCCAGATAGTTATTACTGACTACTTGATTGAACAATTTGTTATGACTGAGGCGGCACTTGGTATAAATAAGTAACATAAAAATAAGTGGTTTTGCGAATAAATAAAAATTTAGCCCTAATAATTAAGAAAATTTTATCCTTTTAACGCTTTTTTTGTTGTTCTAATGAAATTCTTGCTAACCAATCTAACCATATTATGAGTAAATCGGCATTTTTAGTTGACGGAATAAGGACGCCTTTCGGAAAGTTCACAGGAAGTTTATCGACAATCAGGACGGATGATTTAGGTGTTATTCCTATTAAAGCGTTGATCGATAAACATCCTGAAATTCCCAAAGAGGCATTCGATGATGTGATATTAGGCTGTGCGAATCAAGCCGGTGAGGACAACCGCAACGTAGCCCGCATGTGCCTGCTTTTGGCGGGATTGCCGTATTCGGTTCCCGGCGAAACGGTGAATCGTTTATGCGCATCGGGCATGTCGGCGATCATTCACGCTAATCGGGCCATTTGTGCCGGTGATGGTGACCTTTTTATATCCGGGGGAGTGGAGCACATGACCAGGGGGCCCTGGGTAATCTCGAAAGTCTCCAAACCGTTCGGAAGGGATGCGGAAATGCACGATAGTAGTTTCGGCTGGCGGTTCGTTAATCCAAAAATGCAGGCCATGTACGGTACGGATAGCATGGGGATGACGGCGGAAAACCTGGTTGCCTTATACGGTATCCGCAGGGAAGATCAGGATCAATTTGCCTATTGGTCGCAGATAAAAGCCGCCAAAGCAATGCAGTCCGGACGGCTAGCAAAGGAAATCACTGGCGTTGAAATTCCTCAGCGTAAAGCTGATCCTATCCTTTTCGAACACGACGAATTTATTAAGCCCAATACTACTCCAGCAGTACTAGCTAAGTTGAGAACTGCTTTTAAAAAGAAAGAAGACGGTGGTACCGTTACGGCCGGCAATGCCTCTGGGCTAAACGACGGGGCGGCTGCCGTTATAGTGGCTTCCGAAGAGGCGGTGCAACAATACGGGTTAAAGCCATTGGCTCGCATCGTCAGTTCCGCAGTGGTTGGTGTAGAACCCCGGATTATGGGCATCGGACCGGTCAAGGCTTCTCAGAAAGCACTGGCCAAAGCAGGATTGTCACTTGATAACATGGATATCATTGAATTGAACGAAGCCTTTGCCGCTCAATGCCTGGCTTGCATCCGGGAAATGGGACTGGCCGATGATGATCCGCGGATTAATCCTAACGGTGGGGCGATAGCGATCGGCCACCCTTTAGGAGCTTCGGGTACCCGGATCGCTTTAACGGCTGCCCTGGAATTGCACGAACAAAATAAACGCTACGCATTGGTGACGATGTGTGTTGGGGTGGGGCAAGGGTACGCTACGATCCTGGAGCGCGTTTGAATATAGCATAAGATTGAGGCACTAAATGCTAAGTAAATTCAAATTAATTCCTATGTCCAATACAATACATTTTCTCTGGCTGGTCTTCCTCTTGATAGGGTTAACGGCCTGCAACAATCAAGAAGAACCAACATCTTATAACCTGGAAATCAAAGACCCCAGTCTGAAAGTGGAGTTAATTGCCGAACAACCGGAAATTATGACGCCCGTGGGCCTGGCTATTGATCGTAATGACCACATCTACCTGCTCGAATCACATACGCACTCTCCCTCAAGCGACTACGAAGGCCCTGCATTCGACCGGATCAAGAAAGGGTTGGACGACAACCAGGATGGTATTCCCGAAAGGTGGACCGTTTTCGCGGATAGTATTGAAGATGGAATGAATTTAGCCATTGATCAGGATGATCAGGTTTTTTTGACCACTAAAAATAGTGTTGTTGTTTTTCAAGACCATGATGGGGATCATATTAGTGATGAGCAGACCATACTGTTAAAAATGACCAAGCCCAATTACGTTTATGATCACGCCGGGATCCTTGGCTTGACTATTGGGCCGGATGGCTGGTTATACATTTCTCGCGGGAATACCGGCAGCAATGATTGGAGTATTGAAGGTACGGATGGTAGCACTTTAGAAGGATACGGTGATGGGGGAAACGTTATGAGGTGTAAGAAAGATGGATCAGCCCTAGAAGAGGTAGCGACCGGCTTTTGGAACCCGTTCGATTTGAAATTTACCTCAGAAGGGCGGTTGTTGTTGACCGATAATGATCCGGACAGTCGCGGCCCCAATCGGTTGATCGAAATTGTTCCGGGTGGTGATTACGGCTACCAATCTTTATACGGCGGTAGTGGTATTCACCCTTTCCTGGCCTGGAATGGTGAATTACCCGGTACGTTGCCTTACGCAGCTCCGTTGGGAGAAGCGCCTTGTGCTTTAATGGATGCCGCCTATACCAGCTTCGGTGAAGAGTATGCGGATAATATCCTGGTCAATGTTTGGGAAGAAAACACCATCGTCCGGATTCCTTTACAAAAGAAGAACAGTACGGTGGTTGGTATACCTGAAGTATTGGTACAAGGAGATAGTAGCTTTCATCCGGTTGCTTTTGCTGCGAATAGTCGCGGTGATCTTTATTTTACCGATTGGGTGATCCGGCAGTATCCCAATCACGGACAAGGGCGGTTATGGCGGTTATCTGCAAAAAATAGCGAACTGAGGTCAATCTTCTCAACACCGGGAAAGCCTGAAGCCAGACGGTTTGTTCCTCTATCTGCTGATTTTGACAAGCTGGTTACTATGCTTAAATCGGGGGATCGCTTCGAAAAGGCGATGGCCAGAAAAGCATTGATCCATTTCGATCCGATTAAAGAATTATTGGCAGATGCGGATTCCGAATTACGCAAGCAAGCTCTCCTGGTTTTACTGAAGTCCAAAGATGCCCTTTCCAAACAACAGTTGGTAAGGCTATTGCAAGATGAGGAGCCGGAGATCAGGCGTCTAACCCTGATCTATATTGGTAAAAAGGCCAGAACTGATCTAAAAGCGGAGATGCAGCAAGCTTTAGTGTCAGGCCTCATAGGCTCCGCATTGTTCGAAACTTATTTAGCTACTTTAAAACATTTACAACCCGATTTCATCAATAGTTATCAGGCCAAAGCAGAAAAGAAGGCCAACAAATTAAAACGAAAACTACCGGACTCTTTTTTGAAGTCCTTTTTAAAGGACCGCTCGGTTCCGGAATCGGTAAGAGCACTGGCCTTGCCCTTTTTGGAAGACCCTACGCTTGAAGAAGAATGGCTGATTGAATGCCTTAAAAGTGCAGAAAATGAGCTATTTAAAACAGCCTTGATCAGGGCTTTGAAATCAACAATGAACGAAAATACTGAGAAAGAAGTTTTGCGCCTGACATTGGATGATCGTTCTTCCTCCGCAGTAAGGATGCAAGCAATATCAGCATTAACGGCACAGTCTTCCGTCCACCGTGATGAGGTCGTCGCTGCATTGTCCGCAACGGATACCCTGTTGCAATACCTGACGGTGAAATATTTATGCCGTTGCAGGGATAATCAAACGATAAGGCAGCGGGTAGATCAGTTTTTGGCATCCGCTTCCAACCGGGCAGCAAAACTGGCCTGGGCAAAATGTACCAATACCGACTACCAACCACCTTCCACGGAGACGGCCTGGGCCGAACTGGTAGACGGGAAGGGCAATCCCCAACGCGGTAAACTTGTTTTTCAATCCATTCAAGCACAATGTGAAACTTGCCACAAGGTCGATGGCTGGGGAGGATATTACGGGCCAGATTTGAGTCACGTTGGTAGTAGTAAATCCCGTTCACAATTGATCAATGCCATCCTCAATCCTTCCGAGGAGATCGCTCCGGATTGGCAAGGCTGGTATGTCGTTGATGCGAACTGGAAAAAGCATTACGGCAGACAGATCGATGTCCATCTGAAAAACGTCGAGCTGATGAACCAATCGGGAGAATTTGTGGCTTATCCTAAGCCTCGTTCGTTTGGTATTTTAGAGGAATCGTTGATGCCGGAAGGCTTGGAAGCTACGATGACCACTGTAGAGTTTAATGATTTAATCGCTTATTTGGAGTCGTTGGAATAAATCTGTATAGTTGGCCAGAGGTGCTTTATTTAGCGCTTTAAGATTGTTGGTTTTCTGCAAAAAATCTATTCTTAAAAAAATTACTGAAAGTGTGATTTTCTCTAAAAAAAATAAACTAATACAGGAAAATGGATCAATTTATTCCGATACGTGAAAAATCAAGAAGAATTCATAACCACCATTCAAAAAAACAGCGGCATCATCTATAAAGCCGCTTCCTTGTATACCTCCAATCCACAGGATAGAGAAGACCTGGTCCAGGAGATAATCTACCAACTTTGGAAATCATACGATTCATTCCAACACCATTCCAGTGTGAGTACCTGGATATACAGGGTAGCCATGAATGTTTCCATATATTATTTAAAACAATCAAAAAAAAGACTTTCAACGATTCCAATGAATCAGGAAGTCCTGG
>CAZHNG010000255.1:0-10178 GCA_964533785.1 uncultured Saprospiraceae bacterium
GGATGTTCTCGGTTCGATTTTTTTCGGCGGAACAGTTGGATCCGTACCTTCAAAAATCCGGGGCATGGCTGCCCGTTGTAATTGAACTTCTCTTTGACTACCCGATTGATGTACCGGTATGAAAGGTATCCAGTTCTCGGGTACACTATTGAGGATTTGGTAGCGAATTTTAGCGTCGTTTTCACTTTCGGGTTCCACGGGAACCGGGGCTGTGAATTGTTTGAGCTTTGCCCTCAATTCATTGGCAGCCTCTTTTCCTCTTTTGCTTTTACCAGTCGCTAATGGTACGGAAGTTTCTACTCCCCAAACCATGTTAGCCACTTCGTCCCTTAGCAAAAATATTTCTTCCAATGGTTTGCCTTCCAATACTTTGGCGGCTGCCGGCATTAAAACCAGACTCAGATCAGCTGGAACATCCAGGCTGCCGCGGGTGTTAAGGTGAAACATACTCCAACGGTTCCAGGTTTCATCATTTCCTTTGCCCGCAGCTTCTATCCAGGTACGTTCACCAAAAGTATTGGTAACGACTAGCCCCTCCACATTGGCTATACTACCCACGGGTAAGGTAAATGGAAATAAAAGCCAGTCATTGGCATAATTAAGTCCAAAATCCAACAACATGAGCTGATTGATGTCAGTAGTATTAGGATTGATCTTTCCCAGGTCCGTCTTCCAGTCTTCCAAAGCCCACCAGCGACTATGCGGCATGCCTGGAAAGCTGGCGGGCGAAGGTAAAAAAGACAACGTAAATGTATTTTCAACGGATGGAGAGGGTTCCGTTTCTTCAAGATCGGGAAGTATAGTTTTTTTATCGTGAATATCCAGGTTATACCAATCCAAATGACCATGATAATATTCATCGGCAGTGAAAACCTTTTCCTGGCCCTCTTGTGGTGCTGAACAGGCAAATTGATATTCAAGATAAGATGGCTTCCAGGACGGATTGGCCTGATCAATGGGTTGATAGTATAATTTTTCAAACCAGCGTATGAGCTTTTCACGGAGTACGTTGAGCTCCTCTAATTCAGTAGCTGATAAAGTATCTCCCAATACCTTATCGCTGGAAGATTTCAGATCCTGATACAATTGATATCCATCCAAATTACCTTTAGCGACTGCCGCAAATTGTTGCCATACTTCCAGGTGGGCGCAGATCTGAGCATCAGCTTCAGTGTTAGGATCTGGTATTTCAAATCCATAGGCATCCAAATAGTCATTCTTCAGGTTTTTGATATTGGGGCTACTATGCTTAGCTATCAGTTTCAACCAGTGTCTGCCAATCAAAACCCTTAGGTTTAAACCAATTTCCTGCCCACCTGATCGAAAAGGAATACGCTGATGCTCAACCTTGACCTCCAAGGGTAGTTCCGTGTCATTAAAGGCAGCAATTCCGTTTTCTCCGCGCAAAGATACACTTCAGGGTATTTCTATCGGGACGACCCGATAAATTAATGATTTGATTGATTTGAGTATTCAAAGTGGGATTTACGTTGAATTCGGAGGAAGCGCCTCCAGCCGTCGTTCCGTTGTAAAAATATTCAAAGATCCTACTAACTGCAGTAGCTCCCCTGGAATGTCCCATCACTCCGAATTTGGTGAAATCAATTTTACCGTTGAGGCGGTCTTTAAGCTCTTTTAACTTCTGTAAAGCTGGGTCACTTCCCGGAGTATCTGCCTGTTGGAGAGCAGTTTGAAAATCTATCAGATTCCCTCCTTGCCAAAACTTTCTTTGTTCACTCCCACTTCCTTCTGTTTGCTGTGTCCCTCCTACCAGATATTGAATTGGATTTTCTTCTCCGCCTGGGATCGTCACGGAAGTGCCGTTCAACATTTTCAAGGTCAAATAATGTAAAAAGAATAGAAGTATCCGCTGATAATAGTCGTTATGCGCATTTAATTCATTGACGATATTCAGGTTTAGAGACCAGGATACGATATTATTGGTTGCTAATTCATTTTGTAAAGCACCATATCCAGAATAGGAAAGAGTCTGTGGGCGGTAAAGCGTCAATGTTGCCGCACTACTATCAAAATAAGCGGGAGCATTTCCATGGCCAATTAAAGTCAATGGTAACCCAATACCAGAACTGGTTGAAATACCCAGTGTGCTCTCCAGTGGAACCAGTAACTGGTCATTCTTGGTTTTTAGAACATTAGCCGTTTCCAGTGCCTCCAGCTTTTCAATTCTCGATAGATTATTATTCCGGAATGTGGTGTCAGAAAAATTGGTCTTATCAAATAAATTGCGAGTTTCCGATCCGGAAAGAGCATGAAAATAGTGGGCATAAATGGGATAATCGGCGTTGTTAATAGCTGTTAAATTGGCCATCCAAGTCGTATTTATGATTCTTAACGAATGAAAGAAAATAGTAAGGACTTGTAACTGAGGTAAGAGACCTTGGGTTATTGATAGCTGTATTCAAGATTAAGTGCTTCATAGTTTTTGGGGACTTGATAGGATTTAAAATAAAAACCACCTTGCTTAATAGCATGCAATATTTAATTTGTCAATTTAGGAAAACAAAGTAATATTTGCAAATTTCATAATGAAAATGCTATCCGAGCATCCTCTTTCCTGGGTCCCCTTAGTTGATATTTAACCCGATGTCTTTCTCTTATAACCCACCCCCATGCCAATTCTTGTTTCTGCAATACCATGAGAAAAGAAACGAAGTACAAAATAATTTTCTACCCGCCCGAAAAGCATTAACTTCAGTAAATTTTAGAATTTACAACAAGTGGAAACAGGTCGAAAATTTCTTGGTCAACGGCCCGGAGAAACGTTGCGTTATTTCTTTTTTGCACTTGCTCCTTTCCTGGCAACCAGCATTATATTATTTACGGATCTGGAGCCGGGAAATCCAGCCGTAACAAACACCCTGGCCGTAGCTATCCTGATGGCCTTATGGTGGGTGACGGAGGTCATTCCACTAGCGATCACCTCACTGGTACCGATCGTCCTTTTTCCGGCCCTGGGCATTATGGATGGCAAGGACGTTTCTGCCACCTATTTCAATCACGTCATTTTTTTATTTATTGGCGGCTTTTTGGTGGCCTTGGCTATCCAAAAGTGGAATTTACATAAACGGATAGCGTTAAACATTCTGCGCATTATTGGCAGCAGCCCCGGACGGATATTACTGGGTTTTATGATCGCTACCGCTTTTCTTTCGATGTGGATCTCCAATACGGCGACGGCTATGTTACTGGTTCCCATCTTGTTATCGATCATTACTAAGCTGGAAGATAATAATAGTGTAGAGCGTGTGAATCGGTTTGCCATTGGTTTATTATTGTGTATTGCTTATAGTGCTTCCATTGGTGGAGTCGCCACACTGGTAGGCACACCACCCAACCTTTCATTTGCCCGCATCTTTTACATCTATTTTCCCGATGCCCCTGAGATCTCATTTGCTACGTGGTTTTTCTATGCTTTTCCGATCACCGTCATTTTATTCATCATTCTTTATGCTTACTTGTATTTTTTCTTTGTAAGAGGAAAGCGGAACTGGAAAAGCTTGAGTCGCCAGGAGATTTTACAAGACTACCATTCGCTCGGTAAAAAGAGTTTTGAAGAAAAGGTATTGTTGGTAGCATTCGTGTCGCTGGCATTGTTGTGGTTTTTGCGGGCCGATATTGTAGTGGGATCCATCCGAATTCCAGGGTGGTCAAATTTTTTCAATCAGCCGGAGTTGTTTAATGATGGTACAGTCGCTATTTTTATAGCTATCCTGTTATTCTTAATTCCTTCAAAACAACAACCCGGTGCTTTTTTGATGAACTGGAAGACAGCAGAGCAGATCCCCTGGGAGATCATACTGTTGTTTGGAGGCGGTTTTGCGTTGGCCAGTGGCTTCAAAGAGTCAGGGTTATCAATGTGGTTTGGAGAACGATTGGTTTGGCTCAGAGGGGGACATCCTTTGGTGCTCATTCTGTGTATCAGTTTTTTAGTTACTTTCTTGACCGAGGTCACTTCAAACACGGCCACTGTCGAATCTTTACTTCCTATCTTGGCGGGCTTAGGGGTCAGTACCGAAGTAAACCCACTACTGTTTATGCTGCCAGCTACCATTGCGGGTTCCCTGGCCTTCATGCTACCAGTAGCTACACCGCCTAATGCCATTGTCTTCGGTACTAAAAGAATCAGCGTCATCCAAATGGCCCGAGCTGGGTTCTTATTAAATATAATCGGCATTATAGTGCTAAGCCTTGTTACCTATTACTTCGGCGCCATCATTTTTGGTATTGAGGAAGGGATATTTCCCGAATGGGCACGTACGGGACATTAGACAGGATAGACCGTTCAATATTACCTTTCCATTGTTTATATAATGGTTCCTCAATCTGATCAAAAAAGCCTGTTTACGGTTATGAGGAAAACTTTATTGCTCAATGGATCAACTCCAATTGATATTTAAAAGTGAGCTCATCCAATTCAGTTTATACCATTTTCTACAACCTAAGGGTCACCATTGTCAAATAGGGGTAAACATCGTAATGACGCATCTTCCTACCAAAGACTAGTAAAATTCTCCAACACCAGTAAAACCCTAAAACATGTTTAAAAACTACCTGATCACTGCCTTACGTAATTTATGGAAGTACAAATTTTATTCTTTCATCAACATTTTTGGTTTAGCAATAGGACTGACCTGTTTCTTATTCATACTCTTATTCGTGCAGGATGAGCTAAGCTACGATCAATACCATACCAAAGCCGATCGTACCTACCGCATCAATTTTGATGGCCACGCATTTGAACAGGATTTAAATTTTGCAGTCGTAGGCGCACAAGTGGGGCCGGTCATTCTGAATGAATTTCCGGAGATCGAGCAACAATGTCGGTTCCGGCAGCGAGGTAGTTTTACCGTTTCTTATGAGAACCGATCTTACCGAGAGGAAGATTGGATCTTTGCCGATTCTACGTTGTTTGATGTTTTCTCCTTCGAATTACTGGAAGGGGATCCCAGCACGGCTTTAACGAAACCTAATTCCCTCGTTATCGATGAAGCGGTTGCTCAAAAGTATTTCGGCACAGCAGCACCCATTGGAAAAACCTTACTGGCGGATAATCGATCTAGGTACCAGATAACTGGAGTGATGAAGAAAATGCCTAAGAACACCCACTTTCAGTTCGACATGATCGCTTCGTTATCAACATTAGAAGAAAGTCGCGACCCTTCCTGGCTCAGCAATAATTTTCAAACCTACGTGGTACTCAAGGAAGGTGTTAACCCAGAACAGGTCAATGAAAAATTTGACGATCTGATCCGAAAATACATTGGCCCCGAAATCGAAAGCTTTATGGGTAAAACTTTTGATGATCTTTTAGCTTTGGGCGATTACATCAAATTTTCGCTCTTTCCGTTACCCAAAATTCATTTATACTCCGATAAACAGGTCGAACTGGGCGTGAATGGCGACATCAATTACGTGTACATTCTGACTTTTATCGGCATATTCATATTGTTACTGGCCTGCGTTAACTTCATTAATCTGGCTACTGCCCGGTCGGCTACCCGAACCAAAGAAGTAGGTATGCGCAAAGTGGTGGGCGCCCAACGGCAACAGCTCATCTTGCAATTCATGAGCGAGTCTTTTGTGATTGCTTTCCTCGCCTTGATCATTTCAGGTGGTTTATTGATGTTGTTATTGTCCAACTTCAATCCATTATCAGGAAAAGAAATGGTATTATCTGAAATCCTTTCGGTAGATTTATTGGCTATGATGTTGGGCTTAATTGTTGTAGTTGGTTTCACCGCTGGTAGTTATCCTGCCTTTCACCTTTCGGCTTTTAAGCCTCTGGCAGCAATCAGAAATATAGGTACTGTAAAGGGCAATAAAGGCCTGTCTCTACGTTCAGTATTGGTTATTTTCCAATTTACGATTACCGTAGCTTTATTGGTTGGCACATTTATCATTTCCCGTCAGTTGCAGTACATTCAAAGCAAGAAACTGGGATATGATAAAGAGAATGTACTCGTGCTCAACAATTATTACATGCTAGGTAACAATTGTAATGCCTATAAAGAGGAAGTTCGTAAATACCCCCAAGTACTCAGTGCCACCATGAGCGGGGCTTTGCCTACCCCCTCTAACCGGAATAGTACCGCTAATTTTCTGGGTCGTAATCCAGATCCCGAAAAAACCCACGTCCTACAAATGTTTACGGTCGATCATGACTATATTCCGACTTTATCAATGGAGATACTGGAAGGTCGGGCTTTCTCCCGTGATTTTCCTTCCGATACCAATGCAGTTATTTTGAATGAATCAGCGGTAGCCCTATTTGGCCTGGAAGAACCTTTGGGGAAGGAAATCAGTGCCTTCACTGGTGGAACACCTCAAAATCCAGAGATCACCACCCGGAAAGTGATTGGAGTCGTGAAAAACTTCCATTTCGAATCTCTGCGCAGTCAAATCGGGCCATTATCCCTGCTACTAGGAGAAAGTCGCGGCAATCTTTCAATCAGGTTTAAAACGGAGAATACTTCCGAGTTTATCGGTACCCTCAATCAGCTATGGAACCAAATGGCACCAGGCCAACCATTTGATTATACCTTTATGGAGGAAGGTTTTGCCGCTGTGTACGAAACAGAAACGCGGATCGGGCGCATCTTTTCCATATTCACGATTTTAGCGATTATCATCGCTTGTCTGGGGCTATTCGGTCTGGCGACCTTCACCGCCGAACAACGTACAAAGGAAATGGCTATTCGCAAGGTAGTTGGCGCTACTGGTTCTAATATCTTCGTTATGCTGACAACAGAAGTAGTGAAGTGGGTCTTAATCGCTAATGTTATTGCCTTGCCGATGGCTTATTATTTTATGCGACAGTGGTTGCAAGGATTTGCTTATCCGGTAAGTATTTCCTGGATGACTTTTCTCAGTGCATTGTTAATCGGATTATTGATTGCTATAGTAACAGTAAGCTACCAGGCATTGCAGGTGTCAGTTATCAATCCAGCGCAGGCATTGCGCAGGGAAAGATGAGAAAAGGGTTTCAGGATGTCAAACACCAGATTTCAAATAGTAGAATGCAGCCTGTGTATATAATTGTTAAAAAAGGATAATTAAAGTTGATGCCAAAAATGTTAGCGGAAAAGCCTTAAATTTGCCGGTATTATATCAAAATAAATACTTTATGGCAGATAATACGCGCATATCAGAGATCATGACCAAAGAAGTAGTCATTATGGATGCCAATGACCCAGTTCGCGAAGCAGAAGAAATGTTCGGCAACCATTCCCTGCGCCACGCACCGGTCTTATCAGGTGGGGAATTAGTAGGAATGCTTAGTCTGGTAGATATACAACAGAAAACGCAAAGTCCAACGGAAGAACTGGTTGCTACTATAGAAAGTATGCTTGTCAGTCATTTTATGACGCCGGATCCCATCAGTGTTCAGGAATCTGCAACGGTAAGGGAAGTAGCGGCTTTGTTCGTCGAAAATGAATTTCACGCCATCCCGGTACTCGATGGAGAAAGAGTTGTCGGAATTGTTTCTACTACTGACATCATTCGATTCTTTTTAGAAGAATAGATGCTGTGAACTTTTGCAGTGCCCACAACCTGTTAACAATAAATCACTATGGCTAATTTTCAAGTCTTCGGCAAGATCGGACTGATCCTGTTGCTCGTTTTTTCTTTGACTTGCAACAGAAACGTCAAGTGGAAAGGCCAAGCCCCTATCAGGATCGTCCCAACTACCACTTTGCCCATTCAAAAGCAGTATAAAGGCCTTTTTGAACTGGGAAACGGGATTTACGTATCCAATGATTTTGAAGGCGCTCGTCTAAACGGCATAGTATTGACCGAGGATGATTTGATTACCGCTTTGATCACTCCGGAAAATACGCCTATCAACCCCAGTCCCTGGTACGCATTTAAAATTTGGGCGGAAGAACAACAGGATATTCGTCTCAAATTGACTTATTTGGATGGTGCTTCTCATCGCTACCACCCTAAATTGAGTTACGACGGATCAAACTGGGAAAAATTACCCGAGGAGAAATATACTTCGGGAGAAATCACTCCCAATAGTGACGAAAGGCAATTGCCAAAGGATATTACCATGCAATTGAGCATTGGCCCGGATACTTTATGGGTAGCTGCACAGGAGCTTAAAACTTCCAAACACGTTGCCCGGTGGATCGAGCAACTGACTACCCTACCCTACGTCTCTTCTGAATCCATAGGTGAGAGCAGGGAAGGCAGACCCATCCATCTGTTACGGATTGGAGAAGGTAATGATGAAAAGATGATCTTCGTGCTTTCCAGGCAGCATCCGCCGGAAGTAACGGGTTTTTTGGCTATGCAATCTTTTGTGGAAACCATTGCTTCAGATGATCCGCTGGCCAAACAATTTCGGCAGAACTACACCACCTACGTTGTACCTTTTGCTAATCCGGATGGGGTAGATAACGGCCATTGGCGGCACAGCACCGCAGGAATCGACTTAAACCGGGATTGGGAAAATGTCAACCAACCAGAAGTAGCTGCTATTCAAAATTTTATGGAAAGTAAAGTGGCTTCCGGTGAAGGGAAGTTTTACTTTGCAGTCGATTTTCATTCTACCTGGGAAGATATTTACTATACCATTAACCCGGAGTTCAAGGGGAACATGCCCGGTTTGGTGCCTCAGATGATCAATGCTATGGCCGAAGAATTGAAATTGGATCCAAACATACGTCCGGGCGATGCCATTAAGCGAACCGTTACTTCTAGCAATTATTTCTTCCATACTTACGGAGCGGAATCGCTGACTTACGAAATTGGTGACGGCACGCCGAGGGATTTATTGAAAAAAAAAGGATCGGTATCGGCGATGAAATTGATGGAGCTTTTGTTGGATTCTCAATAAATCTTCTACTACGGATTATACAGTTATTTAGACCCTGAATTTCAAACATGATCTGGAGAAAAATCCTAAAAAGATTAAAAAGCAACGATTACAACCCAGTTACTTTGGCAGTAGAAGTATTGCTTATCATCTTTTCTATTTTAATCGCTATCTCCGCCCATAGGTACAATCAAAACATCAAGAACCAGGCTAAACTAAACGATTATTTAGCCGCTATCTATCAAGAGTTACACGAAGAACAATTCGCCAATCGCAACAATCTTTACGATTGCCAGAAGGATATCCAATGTGTCCAAAGATGCCTGCAACTTTGCCGTTATAACCAAATCGATAGTTTAAATTTAGCCTTGCAAAACCTCAAAGAAGTCTTTTCAAGAAGAGTATTCAGAGCTTTTCCTCCAACCACCTTTGACATCATGCTCTCTACCGGAGATCTATCTTTGATAAAAAACCTTGAATTTCGGCAAAATCTCGCTTCTACTATTTCTTTTCGCAACAATTACATTAAACGACCTGGCTGAATTTGATGCCCAGGTCACTGAATTCTCCCTCAAGATGGGACAGTATTTAAACTTAGCCTGTCTGGCTACCACCAAAGCAAACCACCTGTGTCTGTTGGATCGTACCGGTTTTATTCAAGACCCCCATAATGAACTATTCATATTCCTGGCCATGGCCCAAGAAAGAGCGTACCATCTTAAAATAGCCATCGATGTTATTGACCAACGAATTATGGAAATGGAGGAATTATATGGGTTGGGAGATACTCCCGGCATTAAAAAATGAAAATCCAGGCAACAAACAATTAACCTGCAACTTCTCCATATTTCCGCCATCCCCCAAGAATAGCACCAGCCAACGCCCAGATAAGCAGATAAACACCGCCGTCAATAAATCCCAGGAAAACCGGCCGGAAAGAAAACAACGTTTGCACCAATGTTGGAAAAGCAAAAAAGGAAAACCCCATGAGCAATGCCATAGTTAAACCCGCTTGGACCGATTCGATCCCCATTCTCATAAAAAGATAAGCTAAGGTATAACCAAAGAATAAAGAGCCAAAAATACTGATAAAGTAGGGAAATAGCGATTGTTTACTTTCGATCTCCTCCATCGTCAATTCGTTGTATTCCATCCAATAATCAGCGAAAACGCCGTACCAGATAGCTGGGATAACTTGTGCTAAAACAACGATTACCAACACCGCCCAATGATTGATCTTTAGGTTTTTCATGTTTTGTATGTTTATAGTTTGTTTAAAAACTAGACTTTTGACGCTAGACTCTAGAAGTTAGACTAAAAATTCTAACTAATTGAC
>CAZHNG010000256.1:0-6990 GCA_964533785.1 uncultured Saprospiraceae bacterium
ATCATTCTCCCTTTTTCATATCTTAAAGCCACTAATTTGTGACACACTCAAATCATATTTATGAAATTTAAATTTCTTCCTTTAGTTTTAGTAACAATTTACCTGATTTCATCATTTTCTCTTTTGGCTCAGAAAGAGCGCGACTATATCAAAGAGATCAATAGTTATTTGAATGGCCAAACTGAGGTTTCGGTAGTAAATGGGCGAATCGATATTTTGACGAATAATTATGCAATTGAAGTGGAATTTGCTGATAAATGGAAGAACTCAATTGGGCAGGCTTTGTGGTATGGACTACAAAAGAACTGTAAAAGCGGTATTGTTTTAGTTCTGCGTGAAAATTCAGAATGGAAATATGTTAACATGTTAAATTCAGCTTTAACCTATGCCGAAATTGATGATAAGATCAAAGTCTGGATTTGGCCAAATGATTTTGTAAAGGAAAAAAGCCATGTAATTCCTTCTTCTTATGATGTTAGTGATAAGACTCCATCAATCTCCAAAAAAGTCAATTATGGAAATAGCATTGTCCACCCTAAACAATCAAGTGTCTCATTTGAGCAGTCTTATTGGCTAACAGTTTCAAGCGGAGTAAGACATAATAAAACTTGTGGATATTTTAACGACACAAAAGGCAGGTATTGCAATAAGAACGAAGGTCGTGCATGTAAAAAGTGTGGTGGTTAATTGGCTATTTCACCTCGATAGGTTGATAGCTTTCCATAGCAGCCAATATAGCGCGTTTTAAGCCCTCAAAATCGAATTCCTTAACCTGAGTCGAGTATTTACCTAAAAGCCCAAACAACCCATCTAAAAGCCGTCTAACGCCATCTATACGGTTGCTGTTTTTGATGGCTTCGTAGCTGACAATGGCACTGCCGGAAATGAGTCCCTTATCCGCGTCGTAGAAATCCTCGGCGGGGTGTAATTTCGACGGTTTGCTAAGCACGATTGCTTCAAAAATGATCTTCTTTACCCCTTCTCCGAAATCGCTTAGGCGGATTTTTTCGTATAATATTTCGTTAATATCCAACAATTCCAGAAGGCCTTCCAGATCCGTTGTTGCCGTAATGAATATTTCTTTCTTAGGATTCATCTAATTCATTTTGTTAATATTATAAGGCGGTATAACCAGTTTAGCTTCCGGCTTTAGTGATTCCTCCAGGTATTTATATCCGTTGATCAACTTCAACTCCATGTTGTGGCACTGGTCTCTGGTCCCAGTGAAATTGACCAATTTACTCACCTCGTGTTCATCCAGAAAGCTTCGGGAGTACCGGGCATCTCCGAGGCAGGTATAGCCGATATAAAATATCTCGCCCTTTTTCAAAGTTACGAAAGAAATGCCTGGCGGGCAACTACGGCAAAGGCGTTTACCATCCACTAAGGCGACAAGGAAATACTGCTCACAATCTTCGTGTTTGTCATCGATCTTTTTTTGAACGGCCTGGTATTCCTCCAGTTCTTCGGGAGTTAAACTTTGCTCTATGTCTTCCACCGTTATTTTTTTAAACAGTAATGCCACCGTCACCACAATCCCGACAAAGATGAGGGGCCACCACCAAAAGGGAGGTTGTGAGTTGGATGCTATCGGCTCATCGGTGGAAATTTCTATTGGTTGCTGTTCTGCTGGAGTGATTACGATTTTCATAGTTATGGATGATTGATTGTTTTAGGGCTGGGCTTTTTATGAGCCACCAAAATTTCTGTATAAGAGAATAGAATGATTCCGATAAAGACAGGTAATGTAAGCTGAGTGAGTAAGACCGGGAGATCTGTGTAATAAAGGAAGTTGATCCATACTTGTATAATGACGAAAAAATACACCACCCATTTTTTTGACCCGCTGTATGTCAAGTGGATAGCTGTTACCTCCGATGCAATTGCAAAACAATATGCCTGAAACCAATGATCAGACCCGCTTGCTTTTATCAGTAAGATGGCAACGTGATGTACCTGGATGGAGAATAAGACCATAAAGAAGGATAGAAACGCAACCGCACGCGATATGCTGAAGTCAGTCATAGTTTCCAGAAAGTCTACCAACTGATGCAGGAACCGTTTGTATTTTGGTTGTTGATTGCTAACGGCAATATGAGAGTTTAGTCCATAATCCAATGTCTTCATCCGACGTTGTATTTCATCTTTTACACGCTCATCCCCGGTTTTGAATCTATGTTCCAATAGCTTTCTGTATTCCTCACGGCTGATTTCACCTTTGGTATAATCAATGTCTAAACTTTCTAAAGCCCGTTGCAGGCCTTGGTGCGATTTGTAGATTCCAGTGAATATTTCTAATGTTTTGAAATTCATTTAATGAATGATTAACGATTCAAAAATAAGATAAAATTAAATATACTACAAGTTTAATTGGTATAATTATACTGTACATAAGTTTGCTTGGCTTATACTCCCCATGGTTGTACCTTTATTGTTATGACCAAGAGATACCACAGGGTGAAGGAGGTATTGGCCGAAAAGGGAGTAAGCCAATATCGTTTAGCAAAGGAGATTGACGTGACCTACAATGCTATAAATTCGATTTGTAATTACAAGGCTATTCCCCGAATTGATACACTTTTTAAGATTGCAGAAGCCTTAGGTGTAGATGTTTGTGAATTATTAGTTCAAAATTCCAAGAAACCGCAACCAGAAGATACCGATTAGAATTACACATAATTAATTATCAGCTAATCCAACGACCAAGGTTGAGGTTCTCGCAATGAAAAATTAGGCTTTCCGTCATCGTCCTCCCCCAGAATATTTAGTAGTTCTTCGTACACAATTGCGTACACCGCATCTTTCTCGTTCTCTTTTGCCAAAATGCTATCATGTTTTGAGAGTACAGTGTATCCTTCTTCGTACAACCTTTTCAAAATTCGGTCTATAAAAATCTCTGCCTCGATTCTCTGGAGTATGATCGGTAAGAAATCGTTGCCAGCTCTATAATCGCTCTTACCAGTCCTCTTTTTAAATTCTTGTAAGTACGGATTAGTAGTTGTTGCAAATTCTTGTTCCATTGCTCTCTTGAATCCATTAACCCATTTGATTACATTAGGAAACTTATACTGAAATAGCTCGAAAACTTTTCCGTGGTTTTGATCGTACTTTCCAAATAAGAGCTTGAATAGCTCTTGCTTTATCTGATTTCTCTGGCCTCTATTTCCGTATAATGCTATCGATAATTCTTCATACAGTTGACCACCAGCTGCATAGCCAATAAATTGGATAACATCCTCTGGTAATTCTGCATTTGGATCAAAGTGGGAAAACAACTTATGGGGAAAAGTTGTATCGGTAATGCAGTTTATAATGTCTGATACTGTAATGGGGCCTTGTAATAGGCCCTGGAATATTGTAGTATAGATTATATCAGTATTACCTATAATTCCTGCCAATAGGCAGAATTGGCTATTCTTAAGATCTATTTCAAATAGAGTTTCACCGTCTAGTCTTAAATAAGGATAGAATAGCTTAGGAAAGTTTGTCAATTCGTGATCCATCCTGTTGTTGGTGGTGTTGCGGTTGGGGTATCTTCTAGATGATTTCATATTTGCTATTTCCTCTAATTGATTGTAATACCTGAATTTCAATTCTTCATCTTTATACTTAATGAAATGTTCCTCATCTTGGTAGGCATGTACTTCGGAAGGTATTACTTCCTTCCTACCTTTACGAAAGTATTGAAGGTTACCGTTTGGCATTATCTTTGGTTGGTATCCCTCTGCTTTTTGCCTAATATCACTGCTGTGCCGTTGGATTATTACTTCTGGTGAAAGCCCATTAATTATTGTAAGGCTTTGAAGAATAGCATGCGTTCTTTCTTGCAATAAACCTTGCTCCATTTGTTTCGGCGGATCGGTAACGTAATACCAAACAAGTTTTAGGTCACTATCTAATAGCCTTGGATTAATGCGGTACCTCTTGGCCTCCCGATCGGTTTTATAGGCACATCCATCGGGATAAACATATTCTTCCAGTACCCCGATTTGTGTCAAATAGCCCCATATCCAGTACTTGCGGTTGCCGCCTACTACTTTTCGTTTATAACCATTGGCATAATGGTGATATTGATATCGATCAATTTCTTCCTGCCGACACTTGTTGAGAATTCTTACGATTATTTTGAACGCGGTGTCCTTGACTAAAGGGCCATAATTTCCAGGGTGCCTGCTCTCCAAAACATCTTTATTAAATTCCCGATTGATTATTTTCACAATTGCTATAGGGATCTTTGCCCGACTTTGATATGTCTTGCACCCATTCACTTTTTTCCTTTTCATTGCAGCTATTTCCAATGTTAGAATAGGTGTTCCACTTGCTGTAAGGCTTGTAGCAACTCAGACTTTTTATAGTAGGTGCGGGAACCTAGCTTATAGGCTTTCAGGATGCCCTGATTAGTATATTTTATCCGGGTAACGTTGGAGACTTTAAGAAACTCTTCGGTTTGCTTGCAGGTAAGTAATTCTTCCTTTTGACCTGATCCTTGGATTTCGCCTAATACAAATTGGGCCACAACTTTGGCTAACTCTTCTATTTCTATTGAGGACAAAAACATACGCTCTGTACTTTTAATTTACTTTAATTAAAACAGAGGCAAAGAAATTGGTGGGGTTTTAGTGGGGCTACCCCACTTTAAACTTTTTTTCGAGTTATTTTTAATTCCTTGATTTTATCCTCAGCTTCTTTTTGTGAGTTGCCTTTTAGGACGTATTTACCATCTTCCCATTTAACGTCGAGTAAAACATTTCTAAATTCTTTGTGGGTTATATCGGGACATATTTGGTGTAGTAGTCGGCTAAAAGCAGTTTTAAATTGAAAAAGCTCTTTTTTTCGGGGGTTATCGATAACGTTTTCCCAGTGATCGTTTAAGTAATCAATGATGCCAAGCTGAGATAGGAGCGCATAACGTGTTCTGTTCCCTTCCAAAGTCTCGATTTCTTCTTGTTCTATAGGCAAGTAATTCCCGGGGATTTGTTCATCTAATCCAACCGTGATTTTGTTTTGCTTTGGCTCAGAAATGGAAAAGTTGCGTTCTTCAAGCATTGACAAATTTAACTCCGTAGGGTCCAGCTTCTCTATATCTTTGGTTGTGGTTTGTATGAAAATTTCGACTTGGTTGTATAGAAAGTCGTTAAAGTAGGATCTGTTATGTTCATCATACTTGTCGAGATAGTCTAAAACGACGGCGATCCTTTTAAGAATTTGATCATAGATCGCAGTTATTCCTGTCGAAGGCCCTTGCTCTACATCCTCCCAATATGGAAAAGCAATATATCGCTGAGCGGTGTTGAGAAATCTCTTTTTAGGAAAGCCGTTTTCCACCCAATAATCAAATTCTTGTTCAAAAGTCATGAAGAAATTTGAGGTGAACTCAATCTCTTGTGCGTTCTTTTTTTCCATTAATTCTTTGCAGATAGCAAAAGGAATGACCTCAAAATTTTTAGGTATCAGCAACATCTGGGAAATGGATTAATTAAAGAATGCATGTTCTGCCAATAGATTCGCGGTCTCTTCTTTCGTTACACGAATGTATTTAAGGAAGGCTTTTTCAGTTGTGTGGCCAGTGATTTTCATGATATCCAGAGTAGGAATCTTATTTAGATACATATTCGTTGCGGCGGATCGTCTACCGGTGTGCGTTTTGATCAACTGGTATTTCTGGTAGGTACGAATAATCTTTTCATTTCCAATATATTCTTCAATCTCGACGATTTCTGTTAGGCCAGCCATTTTGCCTACCTCTTTGATGTACCGGTTTACTTTTTGCTCATGAGTGCTTGGAATAGAACCTTCATGTTTATCCAGTATGTTTTTCAATTGTGGCCGCACAGGAATAATGACCTTCTCCCCCGTCTTCTGAGTAATTACTTCTAAGTAATACCGGTCATTTCTTTTTTTCAGGTTTTCCGGGCGGAGTTGGGAAGCGTCGGAATAGCGTAGAGCAGTGTAGCAGCATATGAGGAAGACATCCCGGGCAAGATCCTGTGCAGGCTTTTTTGAAAGGTCAACTTTGCGAAAGCGTTCAATTTCCTCCTCTGTCAAATAGATAGAATCCACATTAGTGGTAATAACGCGAAATTTACGACGTTCAAAGTCCCTGTTTTCGTGCAACCCTTCCTCCATAGCCGCTCGCATGATCACCTTTAATGTTTTGACGTGTCGGCCAATTGTATTTGGAGTGTAGCGCTTTTCTTGGAAGTAGGCTACAAAATCATTGTAGAAGTCGAGGGTTATATCACCGAAATTGAGTTGACGTCCAATATGGTCTTGAAAGGCTTCAAATTGCACCTTAAAGCCCTTATAGTTCTTAATGGTCCCCTTTGCATAACGTGACTTTTTATCCGTTAGTCTTCGTCCGGATTCCAGATCCTCGATAAATTTTGTGATGTAAGCATTTAGCGTAAGCCGTCCAGATTTGACGTTATTTTCCCGACCCAATTTTTCGTCTAGATGTTTCCTTAATAAGGCTTCTGTAACTGCTATGCCATTTTGTTCATTTAGGTTAATATACCCGGATATGTAATTCTCAACCTTGTTGACAACCGAATGAATATTGGCCATTTCGGCGGCTATATTTGGAATGTCTTTACTATAGGAATTGATCAACCGTTTAGATTTGGTGGGTCTGCCACTTTCAGAATCCCAGAGTGGCGGTAAAATAGATTTACCGGTATAGTACTTAAAGGTTTTACCATTAAGCCGAACTTTAGCTATAATAGCTGTAGACTTATCACTTTTGGGGCGTTTTAAATAGAACTTTACGGATACATTCATGCTCTAATCTTTCTTTTTACAAAGTTCTGAGATTCCCGGGAATAAAACCACCCCGGGGTATTTCCGGGGGTATAAAAATCCTTCACTTCATTTCACCTCATTTAAGCACAAACCACTGAAAAGCAGCTAAATAAAAAATCCCCTCATCAACTAAGATGAAGGGAGATTAAGCAAAAGAGGTCGCGGGCGGACTCGAACCGCCGTACGAGGTTT
>CAZHNG010000256.1:7000-10163 GCA_964533785.1 uncultured Saprospiraceae bacterium
CCACTCGGCCACGCGACCATCATCTATCTGAAATTCCACTAGCTTTTAGCGGAATGCAAATATAGGTTAATTTTATTTATCACGCCAATTTGCCCCAGAAAATTATCGGATTAATAATACCGTCCCTTTCTTTTCAGTAAGATTGCCTTCCCCCTGGATCACCTTGATGTAATAAGCATATACCCCTTGCGGCAATGGCTTGTTATCCATCTTACCGTCCCAGCCGAAGTCGACGGAATTGGATTCGAAGACCTGCTGGCCCCAGCGGTCGAAGATGACGAGCAGGTATTCCTGCGGATTGCCGAATTGCAGGACTGGCTTGAATTGCTGATTCAACACGCCGTCGGGAATGAACGCATTGGGTACGTAGACCTGTGCTTCCTGCTCCAGACAAATGACGTTGGAGCGGGATCGAACGACTTCCTGCTGGCCCGATGAAATAAAAAGGTCTGCGACGGCAACGACGTAATAGCAGGCCGCACCCTGGTTGAGCAGGTCCTGGCTGAGGATATCCGCAAATTCGGTGACATTGCCGTTGATGATGTCGATCAGTTCATCTTTACCGTCGATGATGCGATGGATCTCGTAATTGCTTACCTGGGTATTGGGGTTGTTGTAGGGGGTCCATTGGAGTTGATTGGTGGTATTACTGCCGCTGGCACCGCTTAAAAAGATGGTGGCCACTACGGCGGTGGAATCTTCCTTACCGCAGGCATCCAGCGTAGTCACCTGGTAGTATAGCGGCCCGTCGATACTGCCGATATCGCTCTGGATGAATTGATTGTCGACATCCAAGGGCGGCATGGGGTTACCGGATGCTATGGCCTCAAAGCTAAGGTTATCCCGCGAAAAATTGAGGTTGTAGGCGTCCAGTTCCGCATTCGCGTTCCAGCGCCAGGAAATGGTGACGGTACTATCGGCATTGATGGTAGCGTTCTTCAGCACAAAGTTACGGACGGGTTGCACAATGTCCAGCGTCTCACACACCCGGCTGGAGTTGGAGAAAACCGCCGGATCATCGGCTTGTACGGCGCGTACGTAGAAGCAGTAGGTGTTGCCGTCATCGGCATCTTCGTAGGTATAAGTCGTAGCCTCACCGCTCACTTCGTCGACCAGGATAAAAGGACCGCCATTAACGCTGCTCCAGATCTCATGGCTGCCTATGCCGCCGTTCTGATCCCAACCAATGTATTCGTTCCAACTCATGGTGACCGATTGGTTGCAGGAATCGATGTTTTCTACCGTCAACAACATGGTGGTATGTTCCTGGGGTACCAGGCTCCGGTTTCCGCAAGGGTCCATGGCCACTACGAAATACCTTTCCGTTCGTGCGGTAGGATTAGCATTGGTATCCGTATAAGTATTGCCGTTGAATACGGTATCGATGTCGGGGGTGCCGGTTGCGGTCTCTTTGAGAATGACGTAGGCAAATACTTCCGGCGATGGACTTTCTTCCCATTCGATCACCACATCCTCGCCTTCTACCGAGACAAAACTGATCGGGCTGCGCTCCGGGATCTGGTTGCTGATCGTGTCCGAAGTAAGTACGGCCTCTCCCGGACAATCATAGTCGCTTTGCAAATAATAAAACCAGGGGGTTCCGGCCGCTTCCTGGTGCCAGAAGCGATCTTCGTTCTGGCCCGTTATCGTCGCAATGACGGAATAGGGGCCGTCAATATTCCTGCTGCCGAATACCAGGTAACTGTTGAATGCGCCACAAGTATTGGTCGGTGTATTCCAGATTAAGGTATCCTTGGCAATACACAAAAACTCAGGAGCTGCTACCTGGGCCTTCGCTGTTCCAAAGGAAAAACAACCAATGATCAGGATAAGATGAAAGCTGCGTAGGTTCATTTTTTATGGTCAGTTTTTTAGATACCGGAAACTTAATTAACAGGTATTAATCTTCGTTCTTCAAATACTCTCCAAACATCACTTCCAGAGAGTCCATCGGATAGCGGTCTGCCAAAGCGTATTCCAGCGTAAATAAATTCGGGATCTCTTTTTTATAATAGATCAACCCGACGTTTTTAGCATAAAATTCGACTCCGCTGAATTCCTGCGACAATACCCCTTCTGAATCCACTTCTACTAATTCTCTTACCTCGAAAGCAACGCAATCATTATAATTGACTCCCGCGTAGTTAAAAGTGGTATCACCAAGATAACGACGGTTTTTGATCAGTGTTGTAGTCGATCCGTCATTGGGGTCTGTCCAATTGATATTATACAAAAATATGCCACTGGGCTGGGATACTTTAAAAGGAAAAGTATTGCCGGCGACAATGTTGATATCGTAGGATTCCTGTCGGTCCAGCGAGTCCGTATAATAGAGATATAGGTCATTGAGCAGCATGCCGTTACTGACCAGTTCTTCCTTTACGAGTTGCCGCGGGATGAAATCAGCTTCGTATAAAGTAGCGGTGAGCAATACCTGGTCATCTTGTATCAAGGAGCGGTAATACCAATACTGCGGCGTCAGGGAGTCTGGTTGTATGGCTTGATATTCGTAGACCATACCGTCCGTCAATGTTTTCAACGGAAAGTAATAATTGCGGATATCCCGCCGCTGGTCGTTGCTGCAACTGGAGGCAGCGCCAAGAAAAATGAGGCAAACTGCGAAAATGAATTTTTGAAATCGATACATGTTACTTCTCTGGTTCGCGATAAACTAATATTTGTCTTCGTAGTTAATACTTTTTAATGTTTAGGGTTTATCAAATGGTATAAAATTTTAGCGGTCATCTTCTCCTTCAGCGATTCTCGCGCTAGAAAATTATTTTTGGATTAAATCCATAGCCGTAAGGTTAAGAGTTAATTTATAGTAACGAGTTAAAGAACTCTTGAAATCTTTGATTTTTCGATACTTCGTCTCTCAAAATTTTTATCGAACCCCGCCTACACCTAAGGATTTCGGCGGGCAGGCATAGAGATATGGAGAACATAGAGTTTTAAAAAGAAAAAATTGAATTTTTTTCTTTTTGGGCTCCATGCTCTTAAACGTTTGCCCAGGCCCATACGGGCCCTACGCGGCGGGCCCTACGTGGACGGCTATGGGATTAAATCACAAAGACGCCAAAACCCACTAAAAATTTTGTGTATTGACGTTAAATACACTGTAACACAAATTTCTTTGCATTTTGAAGCCGTCTTTTCGTCCAAC
>CAZHNG010000257.1:0-10109 GCA_964533785.1 uncultured Saprospiraceae bacterium
TTCAGCATAAAATTTGCTTCACTTTCGCTCGTTCATGACCCGCCGAACAAGTCTAATGAAAAAGCATCAGGTGACGACCTAAATATTATAGAGCATGATCGGGGGTTTTTATAACCTATTCAGGAAAAAAAATTTTTGAGTTTTTGAAATGTGATGTTTTTTTCCTCAAACCATTGTAGTTTGGTAGGAAGATTCTTGTGATGATTTGAAGAAAACCTGCCGACATCATGAATACCAATCAATTGTTTTGTTTTGTGGCCGGAGTGATCTTATGCTTTGGTTGCGATCGTTCTT
Source organism: uncultured Saprospiraceae bacterium (assembly GCA_964533785.1). Lineage (GTDB taxonomy): Bacteria > Bacteroidota > Bacteroidia > Chitinophagales > Saprospiraceae > JANQRV01. Next base: position 295 of record CAZHNG010000257.1, read on the forward strand.
CCCCGGTTTTCCATCAGTTGGATGTTAATACCACTGGAGTTTCTTTTTCGAATACCATAACGACCAATGATTCCTTCAACGCTATTTTTTTCGAATACATTTATAATGGAGGAGGGGTAGCATCAGTTGACCTCAATGGGGATGACCTTGTCGATCTTTTTTTTACCGGCAATCAGGTCAGTAACAGATTATACCTCAATCGCGGAAACTTCAGCTTTGAGGATGTAACGGAACAAGCAGGTCTGCTTTCCGACCGTTGGTGTACGGGAGTGGCCATCGCGGATGTGAACGGCGATGGGCGCAAAGACATATACGTAGCGGTAGCGGGCTATCAAGTACCTAAAGACCGGATGGAAAATTTATTATTCATCAACAAAGGGTGGAATAACGAGGGCGTACCTTCTTTCGAAGAACAGGGACAGGCTTACGGTTTGAATGATGATGGCTACAGTACCCAAGCCGCTTTTTTTGACTATGATAAAGACGGCGACCTCGATATGTACCTGCTGACCAATGCATTGGAAAAGTATAACCGCAATACCCTAAGAGCTAAACGCATTAATGGCGAAGCGAATAGCACCGACCGGTTATACCGGAACAATGGAGACCAGACTTTTTCGAATGTTTCGCAGGATGCAGGCATACAGATAGAAGGTTACGGCTTGGGCGTGAAAGTGACAGACCTGAATTTGGACGGTTATCCCGATGTCTACGTCGCTAATGACTTTCTTTCGAATGACTTGATTTGGATCAATAACAGAGACGGTACTTTTACGAATCGGGCTGCTCAATACCTTAAACACCAGACCCACAACGGGATGGGAGTTGATGTGGCGGATTTCAATAACGATCAATTGCCGGATATTGCGGTGCTGGATATGTTACCGCCCGATAACTACCGGCAAAAAATGATGATCCCCTACCTCAATCCGGATCACTTTTGGATGAGAAGGAAAATGGGATACGAAGATCAATACATGCGCAATACAGTTCAATTACACCAAGGCTTCCTGCCGGACGGCAGCGCCCGGTTCAGCGAAGTCGGTAATCTTTTGGGCATGGCCGCTACCGACTGGAGTTGGTCCGTACTTTTTGCTGATTTTGATAATAATGGCTGGAAAGATGTATTTATTACCAATGGTTACCGCAAGGACATTACCAACCTGGATTATATCAACTACAGCAATTATAATCAACTATTCGGCACCCTGGATGCCAAAAAGGAAAAAGCCGTAGAAGATCTTTCTCAAATACCCGATGTGCCGCTCAGCAACTATATTTTTAAAAATACGGGGGAACTCAATTTTGAAAATGTTTCCAGCGATTGGGGGATCAACCAACCGTCTTTTTCTAATGGTGCAGCTTACGCCGACCTGGACAATGACGGTGATCTCGACTTGGTGGTGAATAATATCGATGCCCCTGCTTCCATCTACGAAAATCTGATCGATCCCAAAGAAGATCGTTCCAACTACATCCAGATCAATCTCACCGAGAACAGTCCTGCCATTACAAAGTACAACACGATTGTTGACGTTTACACTGCCGGGGAATTACAACGCCAGGAATTTTCTCCGTTCAAGGGATATAAATCAACCGTAAGCGATAGGCTGCACTTCGGACTGGGGACAAATGAAAAAATAGACAGTATCCTCGCCATTTGGCCGGATGGTAAGGTTAGCAAACTTATCGGTGTAATGCCCAATCAACGCATAACCATCGATCATACCCAAGCTGAAATCAGGCGGGCTCACCGTCAAATCAACGACCAAGCTTTTTTTAAAAGGAATGAAGAGGAATTGGGTATTCAGTTTTTGCACGATGATAACGATCATTCCGACCTAAAATCGACTTTTACTTTATGGCAGGATTATTCGAAAGCAGGGCCTGCTATCGCCGTAGCGGACATTGATGCGGATGGCTTGGAAGATTTTTTCGTTGGCGGCAATGCATACCAGCCCGGTGTATTTTATATTCAGCATCCCGAAAAAGGGTTTATCCAAAAAACCTGGCGCGTTGATAGTGTATTTCAGGATGTGGATGCGCTGTTTTTCGACGTGGATAAGGACGGTGACCAGGATCTTTACGTTCAAAGTGGTGGTACTCGTTGGATTGCCGACAGTGACTATTATCAGGATCGGTTATACCTAAACGATGGAAAAGGTAATTTTACGAAGGCCAAGAATATTTTACCTCCGTTAACGACGTCTGGTGCCTGCGTCAGGGCCATTGATTTTGATAAGGACGGAGATACCGATCTTTTTGTCGGTGGCAGGATCATTCCTAAACAATATCCTAATTCACCTCGAAGCTATTTGCTGGAAAATAAAGACGGGAGACTAGTGGATAATACACCGGAGTCTTTACAGTCCATTGGTATGGTAACCGATGCCGCCTGGACAGATTTTGATGGTGATACCTGGATGGATTTAATCATCGTAGGGGAATGGATGCCGGTTACCTTTTTTAAAAACCAAGAGGGGCAATTGGTGAAAACTGATCATCTCGAGCAAGCATCCAACGGTTGGTGGATGCACATCAATGCCGGAGATATTGACCGGGACGGAGATACGGATTATTTATTGGGTAACATCGGGTTGAACAGCAAACTCCTGGCTTCCACGGAGCAACCGGTGCGTTTGTATGCCAGTGATTTTGATGGGAACGGCGCTATAGATCCCCTACTCTCTTGTTATATCCAGGGGGAAGAATTTCTGATGCATGAAAGAGATCTGCTGATCGATCAGATCCCGGGAATGAAGCGACGGTTCCCCAACTATTCCGAATACGCTAAAGCTGACCTTGCCAATACGCTTTCGCAAAAGGACATGGCGGGAGCAACCATCAAAGAAAGTTTTTTCTTCGCCAATGCGCTATTGGAAAATAAAGGTAAAGACGGCTTTGCCCTGGTGCCGTTACCCCAAGCTGCCCAAATAGCACCGGTAATGGGGAGTATTTTTACCGATGTAAACAGCGATGGTCAAACGGATATCCTGACCGCAGGGAATTTACACCGGACGGAATCTAACCAATTGGGATGGTTCGATGCTTCGTACGGTCATGTATTACAGCAGGAAACGGCTTTGAACTTCAGGGTCAGTTCAGCCATCAATTTCAATTTAATAGCTGACGGTGATGTAAGGACTTTAAAAACCCTGCAATTGAACAATGGTAATCGCCTGCTTTTGCTGGGAGAATACGGGAATAAGCTAAAAACTTACGAGTTGATCAGTACCGGTGGGGAATGGCCGTTGCAATAAAGCATACCATTACTTAATTACTTATCCCCCGACCTCAATCTGCTTTCTCCATTCCTCCCAGTAAGAACTTTTTCTGAGATTCTTGATGGCCCTATGTAAAGTATTGACCGTACCCTGGTAGGTGATGCACAGAACATCCGATATTTCATGGATACTAAGGTCATTATAGTACCGCAAATAAATGGCTTCTCTTTGTCGGGAGGATAATTTATTTAAGATCCGGACAAAAAATTCCTTTTGAAAATGGCTGTCTTCAGCATTAATAATTACCTCGTCTATAGAAAACTGAATGTCCGGCTGCCACCTGGAAGCTTCTTCGAAGACTTTTTTTTCCATTCTTTTTTTCTCTAGTCGCCGGAGTAGCCTTCTTCGGTAGGAGGTAAAAAGATAAGATTTGATGCTATTGGGTTGATTTAAATTTTTTCTGCGATCGTACAGGTACAAAAAGAAATCCTGAAGGCTTTCCTCGATGTAGTTTTGATCGGGATAGATCTTTAGTCCATATTGAAATAATAGCGGGTAGTAGGACCTGAAGAGATTGTCCAGTGCCTCCCTGTCTCCCTTTTTAAAAGCAAGCCACAGCGCTTTATCAGAATGAAAAGCTATCGACATAATTCTACATTAATTTCAAATTTTCTTGGGCTATTGTTTGGGAGCTTTCTTCTTTATTTGGCAGAATATTTAAATTTCAAAATAAAAAAACAAACATAGATTTGCAAGTTCTCACTCCTAAAAGTATTCACTATGCCATATTTTGTAATCCTGTAGAATTTGTTTGATTTTATCATTTTCCTTTTTCGAAGGAGACAGTTCACAAAGTGGAATATACTGATATTTTGATTTGTTTTTCACTGCAACAATATGTCCGTAGGATTCCTCATAATCGACAATATCAGTGGCTTTTACTTCGATGGGTTTGCGGTTGCGATCAAGATAGGTGGCTTTGAACGGAAAAGTCAAGTTTTCATCTAAGTAATGATCCCAATTAGAATCATCCTGTAAATCAAGCTTTTTGGTAAGTATTTCATATAAGCGTTGCTGTTGGGCAGGATCATCCGTAACGTATTTCCAGGTATATCGATGATATAGTTCTCTGTAGGTGGTAAAGGCTTCGTCATTCGAATCTCTGGGTTCGGCGATGGCTAGTTTATCGACGGGAACTTCAAGTAAAAAGAAGTCGGCCCTTTCTTTTGCTGCTTTCTCTAAAAAATGTTCGGGGATGCTTTTTAAAGAAATACTATCCAGGGCAATTTCACAGTACTCCCGACCGTCGTGGTTAATATATCCATCTATTACTCTGCCCTGCCAGCCTTTCACGTTGACTTTATTACGAATCACTTTTTTAGCGACCTTTACGGGAGTATCAATGGGAAAAGTGAGTTCCTCATCATCCACCAGTTCATCAAATCCATCCGCCATCATGTGGAAAAAATCCTGCATAAACTCATCCGGGTCAGAATCTTCTCCGTATTCTTCCTGGATCATTTGTTGGATATCTGCAAAACCTACCTGCTTGGCTACCAGGTGTTCATTCAGCCAATGCCGTAACTTTAAAGAAACCATTCCCATTTGCAGGGATTCTTCCAGCAAGGCTTTCATTTGCTCCATCTCCTCAATACTCTTTTCCATTTGAGCAACTGCATCCTCAACACTTTCACCGGTTTCTTCCGCAATTTCCAATTGTTTGAGTAATATGCCTAATTCAGAATACCGGAGATTGTGAATTTCTCCGCTGGTGCGTTCAATCTGCCCATTGATCAGGAAAATTTCTTGTTCCAGTTTATCAATTTTTTGCTGCAGAATGTCGGTAATGACCTCAATGGATTCATCCAATTCTATTTCGGACTGATCCAGGTATTTTGCTTCCAGTTCCAACAACGTGTTTACGTCGTTGCTTTTGTACGCATCATTGATTTGCTGCATGATGCTGTGGTAAGTCTGAGCCTGCTTTTCATTTTTAGCTTTGTCCGGATGCAGTCGATTAGAAAGGCGGATAAAGATCTTACGGATATCCTTTTGCTCTTCTTCTTCCGGTGCAACTTGGTATTCCTGGAACATATCCCTCATCTTTGCACTATCCTTCTCATCAAATTGAAAGTCGAAACCAAATTCCTCGAAATGTTCCTGATCTTGTTTGAATTGCTGATACTCCCGGCCCATAAAGTCATCACCCCCCAGTTCTTTAGCGATCACGCTCAATTCTTCCCGCTCGGAGGTCTTAACCGCTTCTTTTGATTTTAATTCCAAAGCCAGTTGAGCAATTTCCTGCCGCAATTGATCCATGCTTTCCATTTTATGGAGGATTTGCGCCATACCCCTGGTCTGAAATTCGGTGATTTTCTTTTGGTAATTTCCCAGGCGGGTTCTCAGGCCTTTGAGCACACTCTTCCGTTTTTTGAGATTGGCTTTCAATTCCTCTACCTGGGCTTCTTGTTGTTGGGTTTTTCGATTTTTGCCTACTGCCTTAGCCATGTTCCAGTTTTTGTGCAAAAGTAGGTTTTTAATATGCATTGTTTTTAAAAATAATTACATACATTTAATGAAAAACTAACTTTAACAATGAAGAGACGTAAATTTATCTATGCAACTGCCGCTGCATCTACTATTCCATTAGGGTATTCCGCTGCCAAATCATCTAATCTCAATATTGCCGACAAAGAATTATACGAGATCAGGACCTATGAAATGCGTTTCGGCGGAAATGCTAATGCGCTACTCAGTTATCTGAATGATGCGCTTGCTCCCGCTTTACGGCGAAAAGGCGTCAACCATTTTATGTTATTCGACGAGTATGGTAAAGACAACCCCAGAAATATCTGGGTTTTAATCAGCTACCCCGATGCTGCTACCTACCTGGGAGCGCAGGACCTACAAACTGACGCTGACTTCGTCAAAGCTACCGCCGAATACGATGACCTTCCCGCCGAGCGCCCCATTTTCAACCGCTACAGTTCTTCATTACTACATGCCTTCGATGGCTTACCCCAGATGATGGATCCGATCGATGGTGCTGCTCTATTCGAGTTACGTATTTATGAAGGCTATAACGAAGATGCGGTTCGCCGGAAGATCAAAATGTTCAACGTGGAAGAGATCCCGCTATTTAATAAGGTGGGTTTGTACCCCGTTTTCTTCGGAGAAATGATCGCAGGTCCTCACCGGCCCAGCCTGGTTTACATGCTCAATTTTAAGGATATGGAACAACGCGATGCCAATTGGAATACTTTTGTTAATCATCCTGAATGGGATGTGATGAGGGTCAAAGAGGAATATGCGAACACGGTTTCTAATATCCGCAGGGTGTTTTTGACGCCAATGTAGGATGGGAATTAACTAGACGCAAACTTCTACTGACTTTAACAAACAAGGCTTTGCAAGGAGATCCGATTTGCGAAATTTCTTTTGCGCGCATGCATTCTAACCCTGGGTTGAAAGAACCCTTTGAAAGTTAGCAATTTAGAAGGGCGGGCACTCATTACAACAGCGATTTCTAATTTGGGCCTTAAGATATGCCACTAAGCCGATAGCTATCGGCTCTAAAACACGAAAATGCACTAAAGATTTTGTGGGATTTTGTGATTTAGTGTTTTTGTGGCAATTAAATGGCGGTCATATTGGAAATTGCTGTTATTACAAGTAATTGAATACCCACCCTCAAGTAAAGGTAAACTTCTTCGGCGGCCAGAGCAGTTCGTTGCTTTTGCCCCTTCAATAGTTTTCGTCTACAGCGGCAGCACCCTCGACACCATTTTCAGCTAACGGAGTAATCCTTACTCATCCATTGCAATGGTATTATTATGCTTCCTGAGGATTTCCTCTATTTTTGACTCCAATTCTTGAATGGCTACCCCGGCGCTCATTTCATCACGAACCAGATGATAATAAATAGTAGAAATCTCCGGAGATAACTCCATATAGAATGGCGACCTGGGCCTTTCTTTTGTTACCGGTAATACTTGACATTAAAGAAAACTGACTTAAACAATGAAGAGACGTAAATTAATCCAAAACTGCTACCGTATGAAATATTATTATTCGATTATGCTATTATTATGGGTAACTCAACCTTTCGTCTTTGCCCAAAACACTCTTGAAGTGAGTACCGAATTCCCCCAATATTGGTCTTACAACGGTCAGCCCAGGTTGTTGTTGGGCGGCACGGTGGAAGATAACCTCTTTCAGATTCCCGGTTTAGAGGAACACCTGGATTTGCTGAAAGAGGCGGGCGGTAATTACGTGCGCAATACCATGTCTTCCCGCGATAGCGGAAATGTTTGGGCGTTCTACTACGACACCGAACAACAATTGTATGACTTAAACCGCTGGAATGAAGAATACTGGAACCGTTTTGAAAAGCTACTGCGGTTTAGCGCGGAAAGAGATATCATTGTACAGGTCGAGATCTGGGCGACCTTCGATTTCTACCGGGATAACTGGGACAACAACCCTTTTAACCCGAAAAACAACAGCAACTATTCCGCCGAAAGAACCAAACTTCCTTTGGAGGTAAAAACCCACCCTACCTGGACCGAAAACCCGTTTTTTTGGTCTATTCCGCTTCAGCATAATAACATCCCCGTACTGACTTTCCAGCAAAAATTTGTGGATAAACTGCTTTCTTATACCCTTGAATACGGCAATGTCTTATATTGTATGGATAATGAAACCTCCGTTACGGCCGCCTGGGGAAGATTCTGGGCCGATTACATCCGGAAAAGAGCCAAAGAGCAGGGACAAGCGGTTCTCGTAACCGAAATGTGGGATCCTTGGGATCTCAATCACATTACACACCGGGAAACGTTTGACCATCCGGAGATTTACGATTTCGTAGAGATCTCCCAGAATAACCATCAGCGGGGACAAAACCATTGGGACAACGGCCTAGCACAGATCCAACGTCTTAAAGCTCTGGATAACCTGCGACCCGTTACTAACATCAAGACCTACGGGAGCGACAACGGCCGTCATGGCGGCGGTACTCAAAACGGCATTGAAAGCTTTATCCGCAGCGTATTTTTCGGTTCGGCCGCCGTTCGCTTTCACCGGCCTACCTCTGGATTGGGATTAGGGCCGGAAGCCCAAGCCGTGATCAGTAGTATTCGTCAACTTACGGATCGTATGGGAAAAAACTTTTTCCTCGCCCAACCGCACAACGACTTACTGCTAGACCGGGAAGACAATGAAGCATACTGTCGCGCCTTACCGGGCCAGGTATACGCGGTTTATTTCACCAACGGCGGAGAGGTTACATTGGACTTGACAGCAACAGACGGCGAAACAACCTTGCAATGGCTGGATGTTATGCATGCAAAATGGCAAGAAGGCATACCTATTACTGGTAAAGCAAAAATCAAATTGTCCGCACCGTCGGAGGGGCACTGGATCGCTTTGCTTGATTAGCTTTGCTGATACCATCATTCAACAAATGCATCTGACCAGTAGTATTTGGCCTGCTCTGCACAAGGTGGCTGACTCAAGTCAAACCAAAACTATTATAGACTACCTGCAAGTTGAATTGCAAGACATTGGTAACAAGTCAAGAAGGCGCAAAATAACGCCTTACTCTTCCTTTTACCTTTTTGCTTTATTGTACCGGGAACAGGAGACGGCCCTGGCGGAATATTTCATGAAAAAACACTGGGGACCGATGGCATTACATTCTCCCCACCCTACCGTCTGGGAGAATTTTGATATTCAAGGCAACCAGGGCACCTCGAGTCATGCCTGGAGCGGGCACCCTACCTATTTTTTAGCTACGGAGACCTTAGGGATCAACCTTGGCTTCAACAAACCCTTCAACCCTGATAAAATAGAGATCATGCCCCAATCGGCTACCCTTTCCTGGGCGGAAGGTACGGTTATGCACCCCAGGGGACCGGTATATATTAAATGGGAAGTCAAGGGTCAACAGTTGTGGCTGGAGTATAGTGCTCCCGATGATGTTCCCGTCGTAGTCGCGCCTGTGGGTAGATTGGGGGAATTGGAGTTGGTCATTAGCAATTAATTCTTGTGGCTAGAAATGACCGGTCAGCATTTCCGCGCAAAGAAGTCCAGGAGGGATAAAACTCCATGCCCTCCGTGTTCTCCGTGGTGAGAAAAATTTTTAAAAAGACGAAGTCTTACAAAATAAAAGATACCTTCCCATTGCAAAAATGTAAGTAAAGATCAGCCACCGCAGGCCGGTTACACCTAAAGCCTCACTTAAAAGTCATGACCTCCACTCCGATCCAGTCATCGGAAACTCCTTTTACCAGACATTCACTGGCTTTGGTCATAAACAACCGGGCAGGTCCATCTTTTTTGTTCAATTTTAGAATCCGGTTGAACGTTGCGGAGGCTTCCGCAAATTCCCGTTGAAAAAATTGATCCAATCCTTTTTTAAATGCTGGCTGTGTCTTCGTTTTTAGCTCAATCACCTTCGAGTTATCCCCGTCAAAGCATTCGTAAAGCCCCACTGGTTCTTTCTTTCCTTTGACCAATACTTTACCTAAATACCGGAAATGATAGGAAGTGTCCTGAGGTATTTCATTACAACTATCCTCACTCAGGAGTATA
>CAZHNG010000258.1:0-6772 GCA_964533785.1 uncultured Saprospiraceae bacterium
GGCGAATTCCGTTTCTTCAACGTGGCCGGGACTGACCTGACTGACTCTGATATTGTGCTGGTGTAAATCAATCCGCATGCCTTTTGTCAGCGCTTCCACTGCAGACTTTGTTGCGCAGTATACATTTCCATTTGGATAAACTTCTTTACCTGCAATTGAGCTTACATTAATGATGTGTCCTTTCTTTAGCTTCACCATTCCCGGTGTAATGACGCGAGTCAAATAAAGCAGGCCTTTTACGTTGGTGTCGATCATTTCTTCCCAATGGTGAAGCTCACCTTCGTGGATGGGGGCAAAACCTTTAGCTTTACCCGCATTATTGACCAGGATAGTGATCTTGCGCCAATCTTCAGGAATAGCCTCATAGGCGGCTTGTACGGCTTCAAAATCCGTAACATCAAAAGGCAAGGTCAAAATTTCGGTATGATATTGCTCCTCTAATTCCTGTTTCAGTTCATCGAGCAATGCTTCTCTACGGCCGTTCAGGATCAGGCGGTAGTTATTTTCCGCAAACAAAATAGCCGTAGCTTTGCCAATTCCGGAAGTGGCTCCGCTAATAAAAACGATATCCTCCTTCAATTCCGGCTTTTCTTCTGCCTCTTGTTGCTCTTTCTCTTCCAGTTGTGCCAGCAACAATTCCTCCAATTGAACGATATTTTTCTTGAGCGCCTCGATGGTAAGCGTTGGTGAGTTCATATCACCCAGGCTACTGCCGTAAGAACTTACTGCTTTGGTTAAGAAGGTCCGGTCGTTTTCTTCGGTTTTCAAATTGGGATTAATTTCTACCGCCCGTTTGTAGTAATCACCGGCCAAAGGTCGTTGCCCTAACTGATGGTAGAGGGTGGCAATATCAAAATTGGCCATTGGGTGATTCGGTTGTATTTCCAACACCTTCTGGAAGTACTGAATCGCTTTAGATTTGTTGTTGTAGGACTCACTTAACAACTTGGCGTAGCGATACGTCGCATACGCATTCTTAGGATTGCTTTTGATCGCCTCTTTGAAGTGGGTCGAAGCGAGATCTTTTTGGTTTTCGAAGTTGTTGAGGATGACGGTACCCAGGCGGTAATGGACGCCCTGGTAATCCGGATCGATCTCCAATACTTTTTCGTAATAAAAGCGGGCTTTGCCAAAATCCTTATTTTGCTCCGCGATTTTACCCAACATATTGAAAGCGTCGAGATTATCCGGATCGGCCTCTAGCACTTTTTCCAGTTGGATTTGGGCTTCCCGCAGATCTCTGTTGTCTTTTACCAGCATCAGGGAATAGTGGTAACGTAACTCCGGATCATTGGGGTTTAATGTTACGGCTTGCGACATCACTTCCAGCGCTTCTTCAATCTGGCCGGAATCAAAATAGTTTAACCCTTGTTTGACCAGTTCAAGTGCTTTTTCCCGGTCAGTGGTTGAGGCTGGTGTTTCCGCAATATCTTTTTCCTGGTAGGTGATGGCAGGCTCTTCTTCCACCTCTTCCTCAGTATCGATTCCTTCGTGGTTGACGTTGGCAGCACTATCTTCTTCTATGATCGAAACCACCGGTGGTTCTTGTTCTTCTTCCGTTTCGGACGTATCGGTATCAATTGGCTCGTTAGTGTCGACGGGAGATTCAACAGTGGTTACCGGTGCTTCTTCCTTACTTTCATCATCCGGTAACAGACCTATGCCCGGTATGCTTGCCGGATCCACGGGGGAAGCCGTTTCCAGGTCTTCTTCGGTAATATCGGCTAAAGGTTCTTCGGCAACCTCATCACTTTCGTCAATAACGGTAGGCTGAAGATCTACTGTTTCTTGTTTGCGATTCTTAAAGGCTTCCCAACCTTTAAAGTCACTAATGAACCGGAAAAACTGTTCGAATTCATTTAAGGAAAATTCAACGTAGCTCAGGTGATTCATGCTCCTTAACAAACGGAGGAATTCTCCCACTTCACTCGAAATATCCCTGAGCTTTTTCAAGCGGGCGTTCAATTGTTCTTCATTTACATTTTTAATCGTTCGCTTTTTCCTCCTAAGGTCCAGGTACTGATCTTGCCAGTAATTAATGTATTTTATAATGTCACTGACCCGGTCAAAATGCGTAGGTTCATATTTGAGCTCACCGGTTTGTTCGTTTTTCTCTACCCCTTCTACCACGATCGGCAAAACTTGTGAACTTTTTTTCTGTAATAATTCGATGCCCATACTCATACACTGGGCGGATTTCAAAAAATTATCACTTATGATCAACAATATGGGGTCTTCAACATCGCGTAATTGCTCGGCTAAAGTGGGTTCTTCCAGGTTATGGTTGCCATAATAATGTTTAAATTCAATATCAGCGGGAGATAATTGCGCTTCGATTTCATCAGCAACTGAAAGATTATCAAGACAATATGCGAGAATGATACTATTGTTTTTCATAAATACTGCTTTGCTGGGTATACAATTTGATGATAATATAGGAGATTACGGTCAATTGAGCAATAAATCCTGGACGGTACTTTTAAATTCTTTACGGAAATCTTCATATTTGCTTGTCGCCGGCCCCGAAAACCCCGTATGGATCTTTCTGATGTTGTTATTCCGGTCTACAAAGATGAGGGTTGGATAGGCCAAAACATGATTTAACATCGGCAACGCTCTTTGCGCCTCTTCTTTATCATATTTTCCCGCCAGTAACACGGTATAGGGAATATTCATTTTTGCTTTATAGCGCTGCAATGCGTCCATCGATTTATCTTGTTCGTCATAACGCTCAAAGCCTAGTCCTATTACTACTAAATCATCAGAATTTGTTTCTTTAATAAAATCCAAAAGAAAATTCGTTTGATCACGACAGTTCGGACAGGAGGAAGAAAACAATTGTATAATTTTAACTTTATCTGAAAACTGTTCATCACTCAAAGCAACCATTTGGCCTTCGGTACTCGTAAAACTAAAATCAAAATCTTCGTATCCCTCTTTGAGGTATGTAAGTTGATTAGGGTCTGCCAGGGTAGACGCCTCATTTTTTTTGGCTTCCCATACGGTACGGTAGTGTTTTCCCGATTTAAACGAACCGATCATCGTGCTATCTGGATTGATCTTTGCCTCGAATAAAAAGGCATGACTACCGTCAAAGCAGGATAAGTACAACTTATTCCCTTGAATAGTACCTTCTAAAAAACGGTAATCGCCGGTTTCGGTGAGAAAAGTGCCCGTCACGTGATTACCCTCCTGTTGAAACTCTCCTACAGCCGGATACGGCGTTTCCGTATCGATCTCAAAGCGGGCTTCCCAACGGCCACTAATATCAAAAATGGGTGCTTTCTCAAGAGTGGTAAACCGGTGATCCTGACCGTAGCGGGCAACAAATGGAATTTCGTAAGGAACGCCATTCTCCTCCCGATAATTAACGACCCATTTCCCCGCTATTACATTCTCCTCATAAGAAGCGGAAATATAAGAGTCGAAAACCGGAAATTCAATCATCATTGTATCACTACCCGTCCGGATATCTCTACCGAAACTGATTTGATCCAGCTTGATCCGTTCTTCAGCATTTTTTAAGATAATGTGAAAAGAAGTGTCATTGTCGTATACGATTTCAAAATTAAAGGGCAGTTCTCCCTGTGATACTTCTTCAAACTCGAGATTTAATTTTTCGGGTAGGGGTTCCCCCTTTGGATTAGGTGTAATAAATTTTGGATCTAATTCCAGTACACCCCGCCACGGTCCGGGAGCTACACTGGAAAACTGATTGGAAAATTCAAAAAAACACCCGCTCAACATTACCAAAAGCATGAAGACCACCCCAACCTTAAAAAGGTGTTGCATAGCTATGTATTGTATTTTTTATTCAAATCAATATTGGCGTAAAAGCCCAGATCAATATCCTTAATCAGTTTAGTCAGTAGGGCTATTTGGGCGGTGTGGTACGAAAAGTGCTCCACAACGTGTATCATGACCCTGATCGCGGACATCTTGTAGGCTTGCACTTTATAAATACGCAACAACTCAGCGGCATCAACTTTTAACATCGTTTCCTTAGCCAAGGATACGGTCTCAACCAGTTTTTCCCTCAATTCAGTTTTCGTAAAACCGCCGCGCGTTAAAAATTCCCGGTCGCGATCCCGCTCGTCCGGCAATTCCCCTAAAGTCGCTACGGCATACTGTGTGATATTTCCGCACAAATGCAATATCTGATTGCCAATACTGTTGGTGTTTGCATTGGGAGCCCACCAAATTTTGTCATCCTCTATCTGTTCTAAACATTGGGATACTTTGTCCAGGTTTTCGTCCATTCGTTCAATGCAGCCGGCAATGAATTCTTGCGTAATTTTCTCCATCCTGTAAGTGATTAAAAGGAATCTCCTACTCTATTTAGACTTTTCGCCTACAAAATAGTCTTCCTTATATTTAAAAAGTACGTTAAAGGTTGTCAGGCTTCCGTAAATTCTGGTGATGTATTGCTGAAGATTTACTTTTTCTTCGTCGCTCAGGTTTTTACTGCTGTTGATACGTTGTTCCATTACCCGTAGGCGGTCGCGTACCATAACGATTTTGTGGAAAAAGCTATCAATGGGAATTTCCTTGGATTTTAAACTTTCATCGGCCGGTTTTAGCAACAAAACGCCGCCATCCCAGCGATCTCCCAGCTCAATTACTTCTGAAATATCCGAAAATTGCCGCAACACTTTCGCCAGTGATTTCTCTATTTCGGTAAAAGTGACCGGTGCTTCCGCCTCAATGGCTTCAATGACTTCCCAATCTTTATAATCTTTACCAACCATTTTGATGCCGTATACCATAAAACATACTTCGTAAGCGGCCTGATGCAAACGAATGACTACACCGTCTCCAAAAGCCGGATGCTTCACCCGCGATCCGATACCTAACAATTGTAAATCTGTTGTTACCATTTATTGTGGATTAAGGTTGAGAATTCCGAATCGATCATGAGCAGTAGAGCACTCCTATTTAAGCTAATCTACAACTGCTCCATTAACTCCTTTTCAATCTCCGTCCCCATTGGCCGGTTGTACACCGAAGTATCCAATTCTTTCTCCGATTGAGCAATGATGGTAGAGACCGTAGCATCTCCCGTAACATTTACTACGGTGCGGATCATGTCAAGGATTCGGTCTACCGGAAAAATAATGGCGATCCAGGCTGGATTTAAACCTACGGACTGTAAAACGACGATCATCATCACCAGGCCCGCACTTGGCACGGCCGCTGATCCGATAGAGGCCAAAGTAGCGGTCAAAACAATGGTCAACTGTTGAGCCACGCTGAGATCCACCATATGCATCTGGGCCATGAAAACGACCGCCACCGCCTGGTAAAGACTGGTACCGTCCATATTTACCGTTGCACCAATGGGTAAAACAAAATTCGTAACGTTCTTGGAAACACCGAGGTTATCGCGAACACACTCCATTGTTACGGGAAGGGTAGCAGCACTTGAACTGGTGGAAAAAGCCAAAAACTGAGCCGGACTTATGCGCTTAAAAAACTCCGGATAGGATAACTTCCTCACAAAAAGGGTGATGAAAAACGGGTAAAATGCAAATATCATGAAAGCCAACCCCAGCGTCAATACCACCGAATAGCTCAGTAAGCCTTTAAAAATTTCGAGTACTTCTCCTGGTGTATCCGCCATTTTGGCAATTACTCCGGCCATTAAAGCGAATACAAAGAAAGGGGCCGCCTGCATCACCAGTTCCACCATTTTCAGAAACACTTCGTTGATGCCGTTCACTACATCCAGTACCGGTTTCGTCGTCTCCGCTGGTAGTAGCAACAACGTAATCCCAAAAAATATACCAAAGAAAATGACTTGTAACATTCGCCCGCCATCCGCCAATGCGGCGGTGATATTATCCGGCACAAAATCTACGATAAACTGGAGGGGTCCGGCGTCTTTCAGACTTTTAGCAGCCTCCATCCTTGCCTGAACCGCTTCGTTCTGTGCTTCCCTGGTGATTTCCTCACTGGCCGTGCTCAATAGTTCAGCGTACTGAGGATCATCCGAATAATTCTTATTGTCTAAAATCTCTACGCCTTCCGTTTGGTCTACCCATACCTCGTATTTTATCCGGTTTTTTATACGCTGATCTTCTGCGATATAGTCACCGGGTTTAAGCATATTGACGATCAATAACCCGACGCCTACCGCAGCAACTGTAGTAAAAAGATAGGCGACTAAAGTTTTAGCTCCCATTCTGCCCAGTTTGGAAGGATCAGGAAGACTGGCTACTCCACTGATAATGGAAAACAGAACCAACGGAACCGCAATGAATTTTAAAGCCCGGATAAAAATTTCACCAAAAGGATCGATCCAGTCCAGTGTAAATCTCTTCCATCCCAGATAACTGGCCACAAATGAATAAATAATCCCTAAAATCAAACCGATAATTATCTTCCAGTGCAGTGGTAAGTTCTTCATACGTATTGCTTTTTACAGTATTGGACTTTTGACGCCGGACGCTAGATTTTAGACAACAAAACGCTGATATTCAATGGATATCAATTTTCCATAATAAATCAGTTATCCCTGATTGTCAATTAGTTAGAATTTTCAGTTTAACTCCTAGAGTCTAGCGTCAAAAGTCTAGTTACAGTAGGTAAGGTGCAAAATAAGCAAAAACGAGAGAATAATTCATTGGAGAGGGGGGATCAGGGGGAGCTCTTTTGGTCACTTTTCTTTTTACATCAACGTAAATATAATTTCTAGGCATGATTTCAAGGCACTAGGTATGAGTTCTAATTGTTTAGCAAGGTCATAAACGGAAATACGCTTAATTTAAATATT
>CAZHNG010000258.1:6872-10069 GCA_964533785.1 uncultured Saprospiraceae bacterium
ATGCGCCAAGCAGGACGGATATTACCTCAATACCGGGCGCTGCGTGGAAAATTATCTGGATTTATTGAATTGGTGACCACCCCTTCATTGGCGGCGGAAGTCACCATACAACCGGTTGATGAACTAGGTGTAGATGCCGCCATTATATTTTCGGATATACTGGTGATACCGGAGGTAATGGGCTTACCTTACGTCATGAAAGAAGGCGTGGGCCCCCGTTTTCCGGAGACCATACAGTCCGAAGCTGATATCGAGCGCCTGATCTCCGGCAAACGGGCAGCAGAAAGCCTTACCTACGTCTACGATGCACTCAATCTCACCAAGAAAGCACTAAACAATAAGATCCCGTTGATCGGATTTGCCGGCGCGCCCTGGACACTTTTCGCCTATATGGTTGAAGGAAAAGGGAGTAAGACTTTTGCCCGTGCGAAGAAAATGCTTTACCAAGAACCTAAAATGGCACATCAATTACTGGAAAAAATCACCGAAACGATCATCGAATATTTAAAACTAAAAATTGCTGCCGGTGCCGATTTGGTGCAAGTTTTCGATTCCTGGGCAGGATTGCTGGGGCCGGAGCTGTACCGTTCATTTGCACTACCCTACCTCAAGACTATTTGTGAGGCCGTCTCCGAAGCCCCCATTACGGTTTTTGCCAAAGGGGCCTGGTACATCATAGAAGATCTTATGGAGCTGAACTGCCAGGTCATTGGGCTCGATTGGACGATCGCTCCCGACCAACTCAGATCGCAAATAGGATACCAAGTGCCGCTACAAGGCAACCTGGATCCTTGTCAATTGTACGCACCTGCTACCGCCATTGAAACAGCTACTTTACAAATGATCAAAGCCTTCGGTAGTAATCATATTGTAAATTTAGGACATGGCGTTTATCCCGACACCCCGTTAGAAGGAGTAAAGTGTTTTGTAGAAACTGTAAAGAGCTATAGGTATTAGAAGGTTTATTTTTACTTTTGTCAGGTAAAATACATTGATTATGGGTTGGTTTAAAAGATTAAAACACGGTATCCAGACCGCAACGCGCAATAAAAAGGAGGCACCAGAGGGGCTTTGGTACAAGTGCAAGAATTGCAAGGAGACGAGCACGATGAAAAGTTTGCGCAGCAATTATTTCAAATGCCCAAAATGTAACTACCACGTCAGGATCGGTTCTTATGATTATTTCGATATCATTTTTGATGGTCCCTACGATGAATTATTCAGTGATCTCGTATCCAAAGATTTTCTGGAATTTGTTGATCTCAAGCCTTATACTCAAAGGCTAGAGGAAGCTAAAGAAAAAACCGGACTAACTGACGCCGTTACCATCGCCAAAGGCCAAATCAACGAAAAACCTTTGGTGGTCGCCGCTATGGACTTTACTTTCATCGGGGGATCTATGGGGTCAGTGGTTGGACAAAAAATCGCCATGGCCGTAGACCATTGCAAAGAAACTAAGATCCCCTTTCTGATGATCTCAAAATCTGGAGGAGCCAGAATGATGGAATCGGCCTTTTCATTAATGCAAATGGCCAAAACATCCGCTAAGCTTTCACAATTGGCCAAAGCCAAAATACCTTACTTTTCTTTGCTTACGGATCCAACTACCGGAGGTGTTACCGCCTCTTTTGCCATGTTGGGGGATATTAATTTTGCGGAACCCGGCGCATTAATTGGTTTTGCCGGACCACGCGTCATCAAAGAAACGATAAAAAAAGATCTGCCGGAAGGTTTTCAAACTTCAGAATTTTTGCTGGAGCATGGATTTCTCGATTTTATCGTTGACCGCCAAGATCTCAAAGAGAAAATGTCCCAACTGATGGCTTTCTTTTAAAAGACTTCACTAATGCAACGTTTAAAATCAGAACATAACCAAAAATCTCAACTATGAAATTGCCGCTCCTACTACCGATCTTATGCCTCTTCATGGCAAGTGCCTGCACCGAGAAAGTGGAAGAAGAAAAAGTGATCAAAAGCACCAATGAACCAACCCAGGTAAATACTACGGTCGTGGAAGACAAGTTGGAATCAATGGGCATTAAATTGCCGGAAGCCTCTGCTCCCGTAGCCAATTACGTAAATGCCGTTACTACTGCCGACAATCTCGTTTTCCTAGCCGGTAAAGGGCCTAAACAAGAAGACGGTACCTACATTACCGGTAAAGTTGGAACAGATCTTACAGAAGAGGAAGGATACGCTGCCGCCCGGCTTGTAGCCATCAATCAACTCGCTGCACTGAAAGCCGAGATCGGTCAATTGGACAGGGTCAAAAGAATCGTCAAAGTGCTCGGCATGGTTAATGCTGCCCCCGACTTCACCAACCACCCCGAGGTCATCAATGGCTTCTCCGATTTTATGGTCGAAGTATTCGGTGAGAAAGGAAAACACGCCAGAGCCGCAGTTGGCATGGGCTCTTTGCCCAGAAATATTGCCGTAGAAATCGAGATGATCGTAGAGCTTGAAGACTGATTCCTTTAGCCGTTGATTTCCAAAAAACCACACATTGCTCATTGCAACCATTGTTCATTGCAACCATTGTTCATTGCTCATTGTAACCATTGTTCATTGCAACCATTGCTCATTGTAAACATTGCTCATTGCATCCATTGCATCCATTGCTCATTGCAACCATTGCTCATTGTTCATTGTAAACATTGTTCATTGCTCATTGCAACCATTGCTCATTGCATCCCGCCATAATAAATCCACATAGACTGCGTGCTTCCTGCTCTGACAAACCCCAATTTATCGTAAAAACCAACGGCAGAATCTTCCGCGATCAAAACTTGCTGATGAAATCTTTGATATTTCTTTTGCAAAGTTTTCAGGATAGCCGTCCCAATACCTTGTTTTTGAAAATCCGGATGAACGATCAAATGAGGATAATAAACAACCAGGTATCCATCAGATATAGCATTTCCCAGACCTATTAATTTTCCCTCCCTTCTTGCTGTAACTAAAGTATGAGAATTCAGTAAACCTTGGTATAATTGTTGTGGTTTTTGCGCCGAAGACCAGTCATTGGCTTTGTAGAGATCAATCACCTCTGATAGGTTAATGCGCTTGTCCTCACTGATGATAGTGGACATATTATATGTGTTATTGAATTCTAAGAAAAGATTATATTTTTCTCTTCCCCTTATTATCTAGACTTTTGACGCTAGACTCTAGAAGTTAGACTAAAAATTCTAACTAAT
>CAZHNG010000259.1:0-10049 GCA_964533785.1 uncultured Saprospiraceae bacterium
CGTTTCCTGTGCTCTCATTTTCTTCGGGCATTACTTATCGGCTATGCTTACCGCAAATTCATTGATCATTGCACTTCTGCTCATTGCTCATTGCACTTCTGCTCATTGCTCATTGCACTTCTGCTCATTGATCATTGCACTTCTGCTCAATGAGCAATGAACAAGTCTATTGATGTTATGAAAGCAATGATGTTTGAGTTAACAAGTATTAAATCCCTCTCTTACTTTGCATTCTGAGCTTAAGTTGGTACTTTAACTCTCGATACTTGCCAAGAGTTGCCCGCAGGCAATAGCAAACTAAACCAAGTGACGTATGAGCCTTATTTTCCTGGCTTTTGCCAATGATGCTGAAAACCCACTGCCGTCTCTGTCCCGCGAAGAGGACGGTGTTTTTGAAATCCTTTCGCGGCGATATGTAGAAAAACATTTCGACCTGCAGCGCGAGTCGCACGCTACTTTGCCCAAGCTGACGCAATACCTGGTGCGTTTTCGGGAGGAGTTGTCCGTGTTTATGTTCAGTGGGCACGCCGGACGGGACCGTTTGGTACTGGAAGACGAACACGCCAATTCCGAAGGCATCGCCCAATTGCTGGGAAAATGCCCAAAACTACAGTTGGTCATTCTCAACGGTTGTTCTACTGAAGATCAGGTGCAGCGCCTGCTGGAGCTGGAAAACCGCCCGATGGTGATCGCCACCAGCGCGCCGGTAGGCGATAGGACGGCCTGCCAGTTTGCGATCAGCTTTTTTCAAGCTTTTTCTGATCAGTATGCGCCTTTGGCCGAAGCTTTTGATATTGGATTGGCAGGAGCACAAGCAGCGGCCCCAGGTCCGATTACCGTAAAAACAGACCGCGATATCGCATTCCTGGAAAAGAGAACGACGGATAAACCCTTGTGGGGCATATTTCCTACGGAGGCAACTGATGAAAAGCAGTACTGGCTACTACCCATTGGGCAGGAAGTAAACGAAGAGCGGGAGGCGGCACATCCCAATGATTTTTTGATCAACGAGCTCATGGACGCCCTGGAACCTTTTGCCGACGAGGTGAAACAGATCAAAGCTGAAGAACAGAAACGCAGCACTGATTTGATTTTTGGCGGAACGACCGTCTCCTTAAAACCCCGCAAACAAAAAGTCATCATCCAAAGTTTTCCTTCCCCGATCAGCAGCCACCTTAAGGCTTTATTTGCACCGCGCAGACCGGGTATGCGGGGAGAGGTTTTCTATGATGTTTTTAACCTGCCGCGTATGCAGCGCCTGATCCAGGCCTTCCTGAGTGCGGTGGAATTGCCGGCCTTCCTGTTGCTGGGACAATTGTGGGATGAGCTCCTGGTGAATAGAAAAACACCTGTAGCAGAAAGCCTCAAAGCTCAGATCAAACACTATTTGCTCGCCGATGCACAGACCCGGCGTACGGCCATTCAATTCGACCTGATCCCCGCTTTGCAGCAATGGTTGGTGGCGCATGAACTGGCGCCGGCTTTTCCGGGTTTGAACGATCAAAGGGCGAATTTTATGCCCACGGGTGCTTATTATAATGCCTGCCGGACGCTGGAGTCCATTCTGAAGCGGCTGGAAAAGCGGCAATTCCGCGGTAGTGACGATCCGCAAGTAGCCCCCACCTGCCTGGTGGCGGAGAAGTGCTTGGCAGAAATCCTGAAAGTATTGAGTTTTTTGGCCCACTATTCCCTGATTTCTATCCGCAATATCGACGTACTGCGCAACCGGAAATACCTGGAAGCCTTGTACGTACATAAAGTGGTGCGGCTGGAGATCAACCTCGATTATCAGGATGCCGCCCCAACCCTGGATGTAGAAGGCCTCAAGGAATTTCTGCATAATTATTCCATTCTCATTCGCCCGAAAACGTTGGACGTAGGCTCAGCCTACGGCCAACGGGATTATTTTATGAACCTGACGCCCTTCATTTTCGATGAGAACGCTTTTATCCAGAAAACGCAGGCGCGCAAAGGAAACCTGAAACTATATTACTTCGATCATTATGATCAACGCCAGGATACACTTTACTTCAAGCATGTGGATAATTTTGCCAATCCTTTGTTGCCCTTATCGGCCAAGGACAATACGCCGTTGCAACACTTGCGCCAGCAGATGGATGAATTCGCCCAGTTATTGTTCAATGAAAACCTTCGCGAACTATGAAGAGCCCCTTTAAATTTCTGGATGCCTACGCGCTGGAAGACAAAGCTGTTTTTTTCGGGCGCGACAAGGAAGTCAATGCCTTGTATGACCTGTTGTTTCGCACGCCCATTGTGCTGCTACACGGTTTATCCGGTACGGGTAAGACGAGCCTGATCCAGTGCGGGCTGGCCGGCCGGTTTGAAGGCCCCGACTGGTATCCCTTTTTCATCCGGCGTGGGCAGGATATCAATCAGTCGGTACGTGCTGAGTTGGATAAGGCTTTGCCGGAAAGGCCCGTCGGAGATGACCTGCCGGCCTACATCCAGCAGATCTTCGAAAGCTACTACAGCCCGGTTTATCTCATCTTCGATCAGTTTGAAGAATTATTCATTCTGGGTAAAGAAGCGGAGCGCAAACAATTTGTGGCCGACCTGAAAGCCATCCTCGACGCGGAATTACCCTGCAAAATATTGCTGGTACTGCGCGAGGAATACCTGGGGCGCTTGTACGAATTTGAAGAACAGATCTCCTACCTCTTTGATTTCCGCTTGCGGGTAGAGCCCATGGGCCGCTCGCGCGTTACGGAAGTGTTGGAGCAGTCTTTTGCCGCCTTTAATATCAGCCTGGAAGAGCCGGCGGCCGAGCGGCTGGATGAGATCATCCGCAACGTCAGCGGAGAAAAGGCGGGTATCGAATTGCCCTATTTGCAGATCTACCTGGACTTGCTGTATAAGGAAGACTACCAAGACACCTACCCCGGACAGGAAAGAGGGGAGGAGCTGCCACCGCTGACCTTCACCCAGCAAGAGATCGAACAGTTTGGCCCCATTGAGGATGTACTGGAAAAATTCCTCTACCAGCAGGAACAGGAAATCAGTGAACAACTTAATCAACAACACCCCAACCTGCCATCAAATGTGGTAAGGGCCGTTCTGGACATCTTCGTCACCGAAGAAGGCACCAAACAACCCCTCCGTTTTCACCGGCCGCAAGGCAGTGAGCAGATGATCATCGAAGATGCTGAAAAGTTGATGCTGCCGGATATTCCCGCTGCAGCCCTGGTCAATTGTATCGAGGCGCTGGAACAAAGCCGACTGCTGGGTATTGGTGATACGACCATCGAATTGGCGCACGATAAGCTGGCCGCCCTCATCCACGAGCAACGCACGGAAGCACAGCGCAACCTCATCCGCGCCCGCGCCCGCCTGAAGTTTGCCCTGGAAGAAAATGCACTCTCCGGTGCTTTTCTCAACGCCAAACAACTGGAAGACCTGGAACCCTACCTGCCCCAACTGGAAAAAGAACCCGGCGTAGCCGCCTTCATCGCCGCCAACCAGCAGTACCTGGCCGATGAAGAAGCTGCAAAATTGGAACAGCAGCAACGCGAGCTAAAACTGGCGCAGGAAAAACTAGCCGCCCAAAAACGAGCCAGCCGCCGCCAGCGCCTATTCCTCGCTCTCATTTCTTTAGTGCTCGTTTTTGCGGCCTGGCAATGGTGGCAGGCGCAACAGAATTTAGTGTTGGCTAATGATGCCAGCAAAGAAGCGCAGGCCAATGAAGCACTTGCTAAACAAAACGAACAAGCAGCTAAAGACAACCTGGATCTAGCCCAACAACGAGAACTAGAAGCCGCAGAAGCCAGAGATTCAGCCTTGTACCAAAAACAATTGGCGGATGCCGCCGCTACTGAAGCAACCAAGGCCAAAAACCAAGCCCAAAAAGCCCTGGCTGATCTACAAACCGCCAGTGCTAAAATCCTGGACAATATCCTGGCTGCCGCTGAACCGGACCTTCTCAACCTCGATTACGAAGCCGCCCTCGACAAATACAGGACCGCCGCTGCCCTCAAAGTGGATGACCGAAAAGTGGGCCGGGCAATGCTGGAAGTGGCCTATTTCTACAGTGAAGCGCATCAATTTGAGCGCGCTATTCCGCTGTTGGATACGGTTCAACTATTATACGGAGGCGGGCGGCTGGAACCCGTCTTTCAAGATACTTTGGAAGAAATGCGAACGATTATGGCGGGGCTGGATGCTGATCGGCTGAATGAACTGCAATTGCGTTATTATCCGGAAATGGTTACCGTACCCGGCGGTACTTTTGGGATGGGTTGTGATTCAACCTTGCAAAATAATAATTGTTATGATTTAGAAAAGCCATTGCACGAAGTAAAATTGGGCAGCTATGAAATAGCCAAGACGGAGACGACCAACTGGCAGTTCCACCTTTTTGTGCAGGCTACCGGTTATGATAATACCGCCTATTTGGAAGTAGATTGGAAAGCCTTGGGTTTGGGAGATCGGCCTGCCGCAAGAATCAACTGGTACGATGCAGTTCATTATGCCAATTGGTTGAGTGCGCAACAAAACAACAGTTTGGTGTATACCATTGATACGACTCGAAAGGACCCTAACAACAAGAGTGATTTTGACAACTATAAATGGCTGGTAGAACTGGATACCCTAGCCCAGGGGTACCGGCTACCGACGGAAGCCGAATGGGAATTTGCCGCCCAAGGTGGGCGATCGAGACAGGATTTTGTTTATAGTGGAAGTAATGATTTGGACTCGGTTGGGTGGTATAGTAAGAATAGCAATAGCCGGCCCCATGCGGTGGGAGGTAAACCCCCAAATGCTTTGGGCTTGTATGATATGAGTGGAAACGTATGGGAATGGTGTTGGGATTGGTACGGTGACTATGAAGAAGGACAGGAGGTAATCGTTAATCCCAGAGGATCTACGGAGGGCTCGAGCCGCGTTATCCGCGGCGGCGGTTGGATCAGCGGCAGCGCGCAGTACTGCCGGGTGTCGTATCGCAGCAGCGGCCCTCCCGTCAACCGCTTCGCCAGCTACGGCTTCCGCCTGGTTCGCTCCCTCTAGTTCAATGGTAAAGGGGAAAAACAGGAGTGAGGAGGAGGGCCTTTTGTCGGTGGAGCGCCATAAACGACCCTAAGGGAGTAAATGGCGCGGAATGGGCAAAAGGGGGAACACGGATTTAAACGGATTTTAGGATTGCACGGATTGATTTATTTTTTCTTCAGCCTATAAAAGCTAAATGAATCTGTGTAATCCATCAATCTTTTTAATTCGTGTTTCGCAGGATTGTGCTCCGATGTGCGAGAAAAAATGTTTATATGCAGATAAAAATATTTACCATCCCGATCATGGGAGGAGAAAGGTTATTGGAAGACCTGAACGTTTTTTTGCGCAGCAAAAAGGTATTACAGGTGGAGCAGCATTTGGTGCAGGAAAAGGCCGGATCTTTTTGGTGTTTTTCGGTGCGCTACGCCGAAGATCGAGGAAAAACTAAGTTTAGGCAAAAAAGTAAAATTGATTATCGGGAGGTACTGGATGAGGCTGCTTTCGCCCGGTATGCCAAATTGAAAGAGATAAGGAAAGCCATAGCGGAGGAAGAAGCCATACCCGCGTATGCAGTATTTACTAATGAAGAGTTGGCAGAATTGGCCAAAGAAGAGGAGTTGACGCTCAAAAAAATGAGGGCCATCAAAGGTATTGGTGAAAAGCGGATAGAAAAATATGGTAGTCGATTTGTAACAAATAAGTCTGCACATGAAAAGGGTTAATGCGCTTATTCCGGAAATCGTTGATCCTGATAATTTGCGAATGGCCTTTTTGAAGGTTCACAAAGGTAAACGCCACACTCCTCAGGTTCTGAAATTTCAATCCAATTTAGATGAAAATTTATTGGTGCTGCGCCGGCAAATTCAAACGGGATTGGTAGATGTTGGGAACTATCGCTACTTCAAAATTTATGATCCGAAAGAACGAGAGATCTGTGCTTGTGCATTTCATGAACAGGTTTTACACCATGCCTTAATGAATGTGTGCCATCCTTACTTTGAACGTCAATTGATCTTTGACACCTATGCCACCCGACCGGGTAAAGGTACTTATGCTGCTTTAGAGCGCGCAAAACAATTTACCAGACAATATTCCTGGTATTTGAAATTGGATGTGAAGAAATTTTTCGCTAGCATTCATCATGAGGTGTTGATGAATCAGTTGATGAGATTGTTCAAAGACTATAAATTGATCGAGATTTTTGCGAAAATAATCGATAGTTACGAAGATTTAGACGGCCGGGGATTGCCTATCGGAAATTTGACTAGTCAATACTTTGCCAATCATTATTTATCGGGATTGGATCACTTCATAAAGGAAAAACTGCGGGTGAAGGCCTACGTCAGATACATGGATGACATGGTCTTTTGGAGCAACGACAAAGCTATTTTAAAACAGGTATTTTTAGAGGTAAATCATTTTATACAGAGTCAATTGAATTGTACTCTAAAACCGCAGATGCTCAACCAAACAAAATATGGAGTTACTTATTTGGGGTATAGAGTCTTTCCTTTTTACCTGCAATTATCTCAACGTAGTAAACAAAGGTTTATCAAGAAGTTAAGTTTGCTTGATACAGCATATAAGAATGGATCCTGTAGTGAAGCCGATTGCCAGCAAAAGGTGCAGTCCCTGCTGGCATTTACTCAACATGCGGATGCTTCTAGGTTTAGGAGACTTGTCTTGAAGCAGCTGTCGTAATTAAGAAAAAAATGATTTTCCCCAATCCTTATGCATGAATACGGTTAATCATCAAAGGGCTCGAACCGCGTTATCCGCGGCGGCAGTTGGAACAACAACAACGCGCAGAACTGCCGGGTGTCGAATCGCAACAACGACAATCCCGACAACCGCAACGACAACAACGGCTTCCGCCTGGTTCGCTCCCTCTAGTTCAATGGTAAGTATTTCAAATAGTCTTGAGAAAAGAAAACCATTGAACAGATGATTGTCCGGTCCCGACGTAGTTGGGCAAAAAGTGATGTTCTCATCACCTGCATAGCAGTGCTAGTAATGAAAGATGAACGTTCTGCTGTGCATCTTTTAAGTAGCCATTAGGAGATAGAATTTTTTCGAAAAGACTTTGACCACCCCATCCCACAGTATTGGCAAAAGTTTCGTAAATATAAGCTGGTACATACTGGAATTTTTCACCAGTTTTCAGCTCATAAGCCTTTCTGGGAATGGAAAGCAATACTTCGAAGGTAAGGTCTTTAGGCATCTTTTCGGGGGAGTTTAAGACTTTTTTAAAAAATTCTTTACCATTAGCTACCACACAGCAGCGAGCATAAAGGAAAGTATCTGCGGAGAAAGGATGATCCGGACCTTTATAAGCATTTTCACCAGAATGTTCCGCAAATTTTTGACCGTCTAACAGAAACAGTTTTTCAGCAAGAATATCTGCAAATCCTTTAATGTCAGAAGTTGATGTTCAGTGAAAAGAATTTTAAAAAAGTGGATTAAAAACATAAATGATTAAAAATATATTTATAACATATTTTGTGTTGTAATTTATTTTTCCTATCTTCATAACATGAAACACACGATAGGAAAAGACGCCTTATGGAAAGGAGTCATTGAGGAATTAGCTATTGATTTCATTGACTTTTTCTTTCCCGAAATAATGGAAGAAATTGATTTTTCCCGAAAATTTGTATTTCTGGACAAGGAGTTGTCAAAGTTATTCCCGGCGGCACCGGTGAAAAATCGTCATGGTGACAAACTGATGCAAGTCTTCCTGAAGAATGGCGAGTCGAAATACTTTTTGATACATGTGGAAGTACAGGGGTGGGATGATCATGAATTTGACTGGAGGATGTTTCAGTGCATGTATCGGTTGATTGAAAAATACCGGGTAGATATAACGGCCTTAGTGATTTATACCAGTGGGAATACCAAAGTGCAATTCAATTCTTACCACAGGCGTTTTCTAGGCACGGAACTTATCTACAAGTTTAACACGTTTAAATTAACAGACTATTCACCGGAGCAATTGCAAAAATGGAATAATCCATTCGCACTGGCACTAGAAGCTGCGTGGTATGATCTACAGGCCGGTAAATGGGGAGATGCAGAAAAGTTGAAGATGAAGTTGACCTTGGCTAAAAGATTATTTAAACGAGGCTATAAAAAGAAGGAGGTAGAGAGTTTGTTGAACTTCATCAAGTATTACGTGAACTTTGAAGGAGAAGAAAATTTTAATAAATTTGAAGAAGTGTTAATAAAAAACGATTATCCGATGGGAGTGAAAGAAGCTATATTAAAAGAGGTAGAAAAGGGAGCTTACGCCAAAGGTATTGAGAAGGGTATTGAGAAGGGTGAAATTGCTGGAGCTACTAAGCAAGCTAAGGTCTCCATTAAAAATATGCTGTCTAAAGGCATCGATCTAGCCGCGATTTCCGAATTTTTAGGGCTCCCAATCGAACAAGTTGAAGCCTTGATCGAAGAAATGAAGGAAGAAGGTGTTTTAGGATAAAAAATATGGCACGGTTTTCAAGACCGTTTATGCCCCATTGCATGCTACCTTCCAAAAAAATCAGAATTGAACTGATGTTTGTAAATTATTTTTTGAATTTAATAATCTTATCTTTAGTTAATAGTTAGAAAGAATTTGTTTGAAAAGGCGTTAGTAAAATTAAAATGTAAGTTATGCCATCAAATCAAGCTGCTATAGGGGATGTGCTTTCTGCTCTAGGTCAGTTAAACAACCAGGAGTTGAATACAATTATCAATGAAGCTTTAAGCTTGAGGGCTAAACGTGCTGTGCCCAAGCGGAATAAAAAAGAAGCTGATTTGATTCGACAAATTGATGAAGTGATTCCGGCAAAAGAATCAAAGCGTTACATTTATTTGGTGAAAAAAGCTAAAGAAGAAAGTTTGTCTCCAGAAGAATTAGAAGAATTTTCTTCCTTGAATGAAAAGATTGAGTTATATAATGCTAAAAGAATTAAGTTTCTAGGAGAGTTGGCAGCTCTAAGAGGCGTTTCTCTAGAGAAAATAATGGATCAGTTAGGAATACACCCCATCGATGTCTAAACTGTCTGAAAAATTAAAGTCAACTATTCGTGAGAAAGGTATTTGCGAGTACTGTTTGATGCAGGCAGATTATAGCACTTATACTTTTTCGGTAGATCATATTATTCCAACCAGCAAAGGCGGTTCAAACGAGCTTAGTAATTTAGCGTTGTCTTGCAATGGATGCAATGGCTATAAGTCGACTAAAACTAGCTGTACTGATCCAAAGAGCGGGCTCGAGTCCATATTGTTTAATCCAAGAACTCAGGATTGGAATGACCACTTTGAATGGTCGGAAGACTTTACAGAAATGGTTGGAAAAACTCCAAGTGGAAGAGCGACTATATTTTGTTTAAAATTGAATAGGAAAGGCTTGATAAATTTAAGAGAGGCCCTTGGTTCTTTAGGAAAACATCCTCCCTTATTAACAGAATGAGCTGGTAAATAGTAATTTTCTTTAGGGTAGGGATGTGATTTCTATTCATAACTTGGTGACTTTATCCCAAGTTGATTCATTAACTCATCAATTGTAATTTCTCTAATTTGGGCTAACTCTACCAAGTATTTTAATCTTTCAACATCTTTTGCTTCAATAATGGGCACCAATTTCGTCAGCTCTTGGTGCTCCGACTTGGTAAGAGTTTGTTGTTCCAACTTAGTGATAAGTTCACGGTATCTTTTTTGCACTTCAATTGGCAAGCCTTTATTGATTTCTTGCAATAGAAAAGATTCTCTTTCAGATAAAGAAGGCGCTTTTTTTTGCGCAACCATATTATTGATCTTAGATGCGAAAGATTCTAAGTCTTTGACATCTAAAGTAGAAATTCCATCTAGCACTGATTGCAGATCAATTTGTATTTTTGAATCTATGGCAACTGTTGGCATATTCTAAATTTTTGTATTCAACAATACGAAAACATAAATAAAAACAACAAACCACCCCAAAATAGTTTCAATTATCCCAAGTCATCTCCGAAGGCGTATAAAAATATAGTTTGGGCTAGCTTTATCATCATTAATTTATTATTTAC
>CAZHNG010000260.1:0-9921 GCA_964533785.1 uncultured Saprospiraceae bacterium
CAATTAGTTAGAATTTTTAGTCTAACTTCTAGAGTCTAACGTCAAAAGTCTAGTTAACAATTGAGAATATCAGCAAGCATTAGACTTGTTCGGCAGGCTATGAACGAGCGAAAATGGCAAACCTGACGGCATCCCTTAGGTCTGCCACTTGTAGCCGTTTGGTGGTCCCGCCGAACAAGTCTATTAACTAAAATTTATATGGTTTCCGCCCTCAGAATGAGGATTGATTTAATTGGGCAGATTATTTTAATTCTTGCTATCATTATACAGCTTTTTATTTTGAACGGCTGGTCATGGCCCAAAGCCTTTCTCATCGTTCTTTTTATTTGGCAGTCTCTCAGTGCTATTCACCTCTTTATTGCATATCAATATATTAAAAAACTCAACTTCCTGAAAGTTGCAGTAGTGCTCTTATTCAGCTTGCCGATCTGGGTCTCCTGGCTGGGGTTATGGGCCTATCTTCCCGTTATTGGTCTGGTGTTGTGGTATTTTTTTCAAACCTGGCGCGATACCATGATCGTTGTGCGCCGGCCTCGTTCTTTTTGGGATCTGTAAAATCATTTACACAGAGAACATGAAGAATTAATATTTTTTTTTACGTAAGCACCTTACTATATTGCAAAATCTCCCTTTTTCAGCATTTTCCGGAACCTTTGTGTTATCTGTATGTTGATTCGCTATTAACCGATTTATTAATTAAACTGTAATTATGAAGTCAATAATCTTTACTTTTTTATCGAGTTTTCTTTGCATAGCGTTGTGTGCACAAAACACCGTTGTGGACATTGTTGTGAACAGTGAAGCCCATGACACGTTGGAGGCAGCTGTTATTGCTGCTGAACTAGCAGATGATCTCAGCGGGGACGGACCTTTCACCGTTTTCGCTCCAACCGACGATGCATTTGCTGCCCTACCAGAGGGTACCCTCGATAATCTGCTCGCTGAGCCTACCGGAGATTTAGCAGACATATTGTTATATCATGTTTTAGGTGCCGAAGTCTTGTCATCAGATCTTTCTAACGGTCAAATCGCCACCACCCTACAAGGAGAAAATATTATTGTCAACATCACCAGTGAAGGAGTATTTATCAACGACGCGCAAGTAACAATGACCGACATTCAGGCGGATAATGGCGTAGTACACGTTATTGATGCAGTCATTCTGCCTCCGTCGGAAACAGTAGTGGATATTGTAGTAAATAGTGAAGCCCATAACACGTTGGAGACAGCTGTCATTGCGGCGGAATTAGCCGATGACCTATCCGGCGAAGGTCCATTCACTGTTTTTGCGCCAACTGATGATGCGTTTGCTGCTTTACCCGAGGGAACGCTCGATGCATTATTAGCAGATCCTACCGGGGATTTGGCCAACATTTTACTTTATCACGTCGTAAATGCTAACGTTACTGCAGGTAGCCTGACAAATGGTCAAATTGCGACTACTTTGTTAGGAGATGATGTCATTGTAACGGTTAACGAAGAAGGGGTATTTATCAACGACGCACAAGTGACGGTAACGGATATTCTTGCGACCAATGGTATTGTACACGTTATTGATGCGGTAATACTACCGCCGATCGGAACAGTGGTAGATGTTGTAGTGAACAGTGAAGCCCATGATACTTTGGAAGCAGCAGTCATTGCTGCCGGATTAGCGGATGATCTATCCGGTGAAGGGCCATTTACCGTATTCGCCCCTACTGATGATGCGTTTGCTGCTCTGCCCGAGGGAACAATTGATGCATTATTGGCCGATCCAACTGGTGATCTGGCTGATATTTTATTATATCACGTGGTGGGTAGTAGCGTATCTTCAGGAAGCTTGACTAACGGACAGGTTACTGGTACGTTGCTTGGAGAAAATGTTATTGTGACCGTCGACGAAAATGGGGTATTTATCAATGATGCACAAGTTACCGTAACCGACATTATTGCAACCAACGGTATTGTGCACGTCATCGATGCCGTATTATTGCCACCATCCGAAACGGTAGTAGATATTGTAGTGAATAGTGAAGCCCATGATACTTTGGAAGCAGCAGTTATTGCTGCCGAATTGGCTGATGATCTATCCGGCGAAGGGCCGTTTACCGTATTTGCCCCTACTGATGATGCATTCGCCGCATTACCGGATGGAACCCTTGATGCACTGTTAGCAGATCCTACCGGTGACTTGGCCAATATCTTACTGTACCACGTAATTGGTGCCAACGTAGCTTCCGGAAGTTTATCCAATGGACAGGTGGCGACTACACTATTGGGGCAAGATGTCATTGTAACGGTTAATGAGAACGGAGGAGTATTCATCAATGATGCGCAGGTTACGGTTACTGATATTTTAGCGACCAATGGAATTGTGCATGTTATTGATGCTGTATTATTGCCTCCTTCAGGAACAGTAGTAGATGTTGTGGTCAACAGTGAAGCTCATGATACTTTGGAAGCTGCCGTAATAGCTGCAGACTTGGTTGGTGCCTTATCTGCCGAAGGGCCATTTACTGTTTTTGCGCCAACTGATGATGCCTTCGCCGCTTTACCGGACGGAACTTTGGATGCACTACTGGCAGATCCTACCGGCGATCTGGCTAATATTTTGTTGTATCATGTCGTTGGAGCGAAGATCTATTCTTCTGATTTGGAAGATGGTGCTACAGCTACTACCCTGTTTAACCAGGATATTACCGTAACCATCAACGAAAATGGGGTATTCATTAATGATACCCAGGGTACTGTTGCACAAGTAACTACTGCCGACATACTAGCGACTAATGGTGTCGTTCACGTTATTGATGCGGTTATTTTACCAGACTTGTCGACCAGCATCCGTGACCTTGAAATTTTAGGCGCTCAGGTTAATATCTTGCCCAATCCTGTTGACAATTACTTCCAGATCAGAGGAGAAGCCGTTAGCGGTAAAAACTTTGATGTAAGGATCTTAGACCAAAATGGACGAATACTGAAGCGCTGGAGCCGGGTATCCGGTAATGAAGACTTTGAAATCGGGGAGCTCATTCCCGGCCTTTACATCGTTGAATTAAATATCGAAGGTACACGCGTTGGAAAGAAAATTGTTAAGAATTAAATTAGTGTATCATATTCAGCATAGACTTGTCTAGACAATTCTAATATAAAATGGGGTCACTGCTCAGCAGTGACCTTTTTTTTGTCGCAAAAACTAACGCTAAAGCCCGCTTTTATTCCATTCCCAATAAAAAATGAACTGCTGTTTCCGTAGATGTAAACTGTACGACGGCTTACAGGTTGGTATTTACAACAAATTCAGCTATTTTAGAATTGTATATACTTAATACCGTGTAACATAAATTTATTAGCATTTTGAAGCCGTCTTTTTGCCCAACTCTTCGTTACGTACTCGCCTTCGGGGCTATGGCCCCGAGGCTCCGCCGCGCCTCGATTTGGGCAAAAATCCGGTGGTTCAAAACACCAAGAAACTTATGTTACACGGTACTTAAAATGCTGGTAGATGAAAGTATTTAAAAAATTATGCCTGTTGTTGTTAAGTCTCTCGTTTTTTAATTTAACTAACGGGCAGGAAATTCGGGTATCAGACGAAGTGGCACTTCGCAATGCAGTTTCCTATGAACTAATTGGAGAACTGAAGGGGAATATCTTGCTGTTGCAAGACCGCAATTCAGAAGTTGAAGTTCAGGGGTTTAACCAGGTTATGCAAAAATCCTGGAAGAAGGAATTGGAATTTGACAAGCGCCAGCCTAGAATGGTTGGAGTGGTAGGCACCCAGGAAGACTTTACTGTGATTTACCAATTCAGGCACAAGGGGAATACCATTTTAAAAGCACATAAATACAGCCATGCGGCCAATCTAATTGACTCTGTTACGGTAAAAGATTTTGGCTTCCTTTTTTATTCTCCGAATTTTGAAATTATCCGGTCTGAAGATCGCAGTAAGGTATTGGTCTTTTTTTTGGAGAAATACAAGACTTTGAGAGGAGTTGCTTTCGATCTCAATCGAATGGAAGTGGTTGGTGAAGCTAACATTTCTCCGAATGATATGGATTTTAATTTTGAATTTATTCAGCCTTTATTGGGTAATAATGGAGACTTCTCTTTCATTCTCAGTAAAGACAATTACCGGTCCCGTAAAAAGGAACATCATTATGAGATCTATGAATATAAGATCGGGAGTGATCAATGGGTCATGCATTCCATTCCTTTTGCTGACCGCCTTACTTACGATATTCGTTTTCTGTACGATAATTTGAATGGCGGGTTATCTGCCACCGGGCTTTATTCCGATAGGAACGTTGCAAAAGCACAAGGATTATTTTATTTCAGAATGCAATCAGATGGCGGAGAAGATTATATTCTGACCTTTCATGAATTTGAAGAAGATTTTCTGACCAATTTAACAGGCAAAGAAATAGATGAGAACAAGGGCCTGAATGAGGTATCGGTTGAAGACCTGATACTTCGTCGTGATGGAGGCGCTTTATTGGTAGGGGAGCGAAATAAGCAATTTGAGCGCCGCACCGCAGCTTCGCCTGGCCGATTGTATTATGATCCTACCGTCAGGTCTTTGGTAGATTACTACAATGAAGATATTTTTGTGGTTGCTTTTCATCCGGATGGAACCAAACACTGGGAAGTTATATTGCCTAAGAAACAGTTTTCGCAGGATGACGGAGGCGTTTTTTCTTCCTATTTTTTGTTTAAAACACCCTCTCAACTACGATTTCTATTTAATGATGAGATCAAGTTGAAAAATACAGTCAGTGAATACATTGTACGGGGAGATGGGTCTTTTGAGCGGAAAAGTATAATGAATACAGAGAATCTTAGTCTCAAAATGCGCTTTAGAGATGCCATCCAAATTGATGGAGATGAAATTCTAGTTCCCAGCGAACGGCGTAATCGTCTGAAATTAGTTAAGTTAGAATACTGATACCGTCATTTTATGTGGTGAATTCCCTTTATTGTTCAGGAAGATTCTATTTTTGTGCTCAAACGAATAAGAATGGAAGCACTACAAAACAAAATAGAAGCAGCCTGGGAAAACCGGGATTTATTAAAATCGATAGAAACTCAGGATGCAGTTCGGTCGGTGATCAGGTTGCTTGATGCCGGCGAAGTAAGAGTAGCAGAACCTACCGCATCAAATGAATGGAAAGTAAATGATTGGGTAAAGAAAGCAGTTATTCTATATTTTCCCATCCAACAAATGGAGACCATAGAAGTCGGGCCCTTTGAATTCCACGACAAAATCCCGTTAAAGCACAATTACGCTTCCCTTGGAGTAAGGGTAGTTCCTCACGCAATAGCGAGACACGGCTCCTTCCTTGAGAAAGGGGTGATCATGATGCCCAGTTATGTAAATATTGGTGCCTGGGTAGGTAGTGGAACAATGGTAGATACATGGGCTACCGTAGGCTCCTGCGCTCAGATCGGTCGTAACGTACACCTCAGCGGCGGTGTTGGGATTGGTGGGGTGCTGGAACCTCTTCAGGCAACTCCGACGATCATCGAAGACGATTGTTTTATTGGGTCACGTGCGATTATTGTCGAAGGAGTGCGGGTAGAAAGAGAATGCGTGTTAGGTGCTAATGTGGTCCTGACCCAGTCAACCCAGATCATAGATGTTACCGGTGAGCAACCCGTCATTCACAAAGGAAGGGTGCCGGCCCGTTCGGTAGTGATCCCCGGAACACGGCCAAAACAATTTCCTGCCGGAGAATTTCAGGTAGCTTGCGCCCTCATCATTGGCAAGCGAAAAGAAAGTACGAACAAAAAAGTTTCTTTAAACGAAGCATTGCGGGAACATAGTGTAGCAGTTTAGTTGTTGGGCAGGTATGTTTGGTATTATCAAAAAACTATTTTCGAAAAAAGAGCGTATTCCTGATCATATGAAATACTTGATTGCGGGACTGGGAAATATTGGTGTTGACTATGAAGGCACTCGTCACAATGTTGGATTCGAGGTGGTCGATGCACTGGCTAAGGCTTTTGATGCCTCATTTGAGGACGATCATCTAGGTAATATTGCCGAATTTAAATTCAGAGGGCGGACTTTTGTATTGCTGAAGCCGAATACTTACATGAATCGCAGCGGCAAATCCGTACGGTACTGGTTACAGAAAAAAAAGATTCCCAAAGAAAATTTACTGGTGATCATTGACGATCTGAATTTGCCGTTCGGGACTCAACGATTACGTGGTAAAGGCAGCGACGGCGGCCACAATGGCCTAAAAGATATTGACCAAATGACCGGTGGAAATAACTACGCCCGCTTACGTATTGGTATCGGCGATAACTACCATAAAGGGCAACAGGTGAATTACGTATTAGGGAAATGGTCAGAAAAAGAGCTGGAAGAACTACCGGAAATAATTGATTACGCGGTTGAAACAGCTAAAGCTTTTGGTACGATCGGATTGAATCACGCCATGAATGAATTTAATAAGAAACGGAAAACGTCAGAGAAAAGATGAATAGAAAACTACTCGAGAAATCACCGTTCTTTTTTCTTCAATAAGGCTACACTTTCGATATGGTGTGTATGTGGGAACATATCCACGGGTCTAAGCTTTTCAACACGATAGTGATCTTTCAAGAGATTAAGGTCGCGTGCCTGGGTTGCAGGATTACAACTAACGTATACGATTTTAGGTGCTGCCAACTGAATGAGCATTTCTACCACTTTAGGGTGCATGCCCGCCCGTGGGGGATCTGTGATCAGTAGATCCGGTTTTCCGTGTTGCCGGGCGAAAGTTTCGGTAAGGATGTCTTTAACATCTCCTGCGTAGAAGACCGTATTTTCAATATTGTTTAGCCCGGCATTGACCTTGGCATCTTCAATAGCCGCGGTAACCTCCTCGATCCCTACCACTTGCCGGCACTTATCAGCTACGTATAAAGCGATGCTGCCAATTCCAGTATACAGGTCATACACATTTTCGGTGCCTTGCAATTCAGCAAACTCGATAATCGTGTCATAAAGGGCGATCGCTTGTTGGGTATTCGTTTGAAAAAATGATTTGGGGCCAATTCTAAATTTTATCGATCCCAGTTTTTCCGTAATAAATGTTTTTCCATGGTATAAGACCATATCCAGGTCAAGTAAGAAGTCATTGACTTTAGGATTGATACAATAGTAGAGAGCAGTGATTTCCGGGAATTCAGCCAGCATAGCATCCAGAAAAGGCTTTATCTTTTCCGGTTCGTTTTTATGAAAAGCAAAGATCAACATGATTTCCCCTAAATTCGTTATGCGAACGACCATGTTGCGCATTAAACCTTCATTTGCTTTCGCATCATAAAAGGAAAGTCCTTGCTCGATCGCTAATTCACGGGCTTTATTGCGTATGCTGTTGGAAGGATCGGATTGCAACCAACAATGTTGGATATCGATGATCTTATCAAAAGCTCCCGCCCGGTGAAAACCAAGTACGTCTTGTTTATTAGAAGTATCAGAAGCGATCTCTGCGGGGGTTAACCAACGTTTATTAGAAAAACTAAACTCCAGTTTGTTGCGGTAGTAAGTGGTTTCCTTAGCTCCCAAAATAGGCAATAAAGTTTCCACCTCCACTTTGCCGATCCTTTTTAAGGCATTTTCAACGGTCAACTGTTTATGCCGCAGTTGTGCTTCGTAGGAGAGGTGTTGCCATTTGCAGCCACCGCAAAGATCGTAGTGTGCACAAAAAGGCGTTACCCGATCGGGCGAATAACTGTGAAAATGTTGTGGTTTTCCCAGCCAAAAATCTTTCTTTTTCTTCCAGACCAGAGCATCGACAACATCACCAGGGGCTACTTCCTCGAGAAAGATCACCCGGCCTTCTTCATCTTTGGCTACGCTTTTACCCCGATCTGCCATTCCGGTGACCTGAAGCCGTTCAATAACTTTTGGTTTACGCTTTTTCCTTCCCATATCAATTGTCAATTGCTCAACTACTTACCTTGTCAGAACAATATAATCTTTGATTAAGATTTTCAAAAACTCGATTTTGTTCGGAGGAATGTTTTTCAATCCAAGTGGTTCTCGCAGCTTCAAGACGAGTTGGTTGATAGCTTTACGGTGAGCATCATTGGGATATAAACGGTATCTGTTAATTGCCTCCTTGATCAGCAGCATATCGGCTTCACTTAATTTTTTTACCTGGGGATAAACAGGTTGGTAATTCTCTAAAGTGTTGATTTTTAATATTTCCTGTAAGTAGAAACGGGTGTTACTTTGCAGGCGGACAACGGTAGTGTTGGCGGTCATGTCACCCAGTCTTTGGTTTTTGGAAGAAGAACTAATTAATAAGGCGCTGATTACGCCGAAAGAAAAAAAGGTGTCTACCAAATGAAAGACGGACCGCAATAAATAATCGGAGATGCCGGCCTCTCCACCATCCAGGCGTATAGTCTTGATGCCAAGAGCCTTTTTGCCCCAGGACTGTCCATTGGCAATAATTTCCGACAATAATTGGTAGGCCATAAAACTCGCAACAGGAAGAATACCATAGAGCACCATGGCCGTCATTTCACTCAAGCTGTCGTTGGCCCTTAGTACCGAAACCACAAAAATGATAAGGAAGTAAATAACGCTGAAAACTATAACAATATCAATAAAAAAAGCAAAGAAGCGCTCCCTCAGAGAAGCCAGTTCGTATTGAATGGTAACATTTTGAGTGGTTCTGACATCAATGGCACTCATTTGCTTTACTTACTTCTTGACTATATAGAATAATTTACTTAACCTCGCAAATATAAGTATTTGAAAAATGCGCGAGACTGATTTTATTGATCATAATAAGGAAAAATGGCAGGAATTTGAGCAAGTCCTTGACGGTAAAAACCCTAATCCCAAGAAGCTCAGTGACCTGTTTGTACAAATCACGGATGATCTATCCTATTCCAGAACCTTTTATCCTAACCGTTCGGTAAGGGTGTATTTAAACACGGTTGCCCAGCGTGTTTTTTCTTTGATCTATAAAAACCGAAAGTCACAGCGGAGTCGTCTGCTTACGTTTTGGACCGATGAGCTACCCCGGCTGATGTACGAGTCACGGCAAGCTTTCCGGCTATCTTTTTTTGTTTTTGCCCTCTCAATGGCTATTGGTGTATTAAGTTGTGCCATGGAGCCCGGTTTTGCCAACCTGATCATGGGCGACCGCTACATAGAAATGACCAACGAGTTTATTGCATCGGGAGATCCGATGGCCGTTTACAAACAAAGAGGGGCGTTTGGAATGTTTTTTGGTAACCACTAAATCAGATGTCTTTAATCACGAGTTTACATTGGCAATCCCTCCTTTGATGATTGTTGAGGGACCTGGTCAAACCCAAGAGCGTTGGGGAATACAGGATCCAAGAATATGGCAGGTTTTCGATGAACCTCCTGTTGAGGGAGCGGTAGAAGCAGCCTTGTCCTATGGTTTTAGACGGGTGTTTTATGAGAATACCCATCATTATTTTGTGAATTTTAAGATGGCTTGGTTTTATGGAGTGGGCCTTTCACGTCAATACAATAATCGTAGGGAAAGCAGGCAGTTAGGGGATAGAGAAGGTCGTCGCTACTATGAGGCAGTTTCAGATGTTCACATTTTTGAAATAGCACAGAAACATGTAAGGCAGATCAAAGCATATGCTTTCATCGGAGGTATAGAAATTTTACCGCAGTTATTAAGAAAAGACGCTTGTGGTGATTCTATAGAAGAAATCTACGCAGGATGGCCTAACTTAGCCGCAGTTGAAAGTTGGCTTGGTCCAGACACTGGAAAGTAAGGGATGCGTATGAAGATTAAACTGCTTTTTCAGAGCGATAAAGCTAATAACATAAAACTAATCTTGCTTATCTTGGTAGTTTTGTTATTTTTGTCTGGATGCAAAGAGAGGCTACGTGGTCCCTTTTCTACCGACAATGTGTTTGATATGAATATCTATCTCCCAATATATCAGTTGGAT
>CAZHNG010000261.1:0-9821 GCA_964533785.1 uncultured Saprospiraceae bacterium
AATTTTGAGAGACGAAGTCTCGAAAAATCAAAGATTTCAAGAGTTCTTTAACTCGTTACTATAAATTAACGCTTAACCTGCCCAGACCCATACGGGCCCTACGTGGCTGTGCCAGCAGCCGGCAGGATGGGCAGGTAGCGTCAAAAGTACAATATCTTAAAGAAAACGAGATTTTGGGTAAGAGTATGTCATGCAATCATTGCTGTTTATACCAAATCTTTCGAAAGGACCCAACAAATAAAAACATCAACATACCGGTTCTGGATAGCATGGATGACTCAGGGTTTCAAGTTACAAAATTACCATAAACTAAGAAAAAATTGAAAATACGATCAAGCTGCCAAAATAGGCCAGTGCACTCATGTAAATGAATTGCAAAGCTGGCCATTTCCAGCTTTTGGTCTCTCTTTTAACCACTGCAAGCGTACTCATACATTGCATAGCGAAAACATAAAAAACAAGAAGGGATAAAGAAGTGGCGAGGGTATATACTTTTTTTCCGGTCCTGGGATCAGTGACCTTAGCCATTTTCTCTTTGATTGAAAACTCGTCATCCTGTGAACCAATACTGTAGATCGTTGCCATAGTACCGACGAAAACTTCACGCGCTGCAAAAGAAGTGATCAGAGCGATACCAATACGCCAATCAAAGCCTAAAGGCTGAATAGCCGGCTCTATAGCTTTGCCAAGGTGCCCGGCAAAGGATGCTTCCATCTTTTTTGCTGCCAGTAGATCTGCAGCCTGTTCGTCATTCAAATTCGCAGATTGCGCTTCGACCTTAGCCATTTCTTCCGCAGACTCCATAGCACTTTTGGGACCGTAACTGGCTAAAAACCATAAGACCATAGAAATGACCAAAATAACTTTACCTGCTTCTACCACAAAAGTTTTTACTTTTTCCAATACGTTTAATCCAACATTGCGTATCACCGGCACCCGGTATTCCGGTAATTCCAGCATTAAAAAACTGGTTTCCTTACTTTTTAATACCCATTTGAATACCAGAGCAGATACTAAAGCCATTATAATCCCCAGCAGATACAAACCCATAAATGCCAGTCCCTGCATATTAAAAATACCTAAAACCGTAACATCCGCGACCACAAAACCAATCAAGACCGTGTATACCGGAATTCTTGCCGAACAACTGATCAAGGGAGTTACCATTATCGTGATCATACGTTCTTTCCAATTCCCGATGGTTCGGGTACTCATAATGGCCGGAATGGCACAGGCCCCTCCGGAAATTAATGCCACCAGGCTCCTGCCGTTTAACCCAAAAAATTGCATAGTACGATCAAACAAAAAAGCGGCTCTGGCCATGTAGCCTACTTCCTCCAAAATCGATATCAAAAAGAACAGTATGGCTATTTGCGGAATAAAAATCAAAATACCACCTAAACCGGCCAAGATACCATCCGTAATTAAACTGCTCAGCCAGCCTTCCGGCAAAACGGCGCCAACCGTCTCTCCCATGAACCCGAAAATGAAATCGATCATGTCCATCGGGTAAGTAGCCCAGGCGTAAATGGCTTGGAAAACCAAAAGCATTAATGCAAAAAATATAATGGTACCCCAAAAAGGATGGGTTAGTATTTTATCCAGCTTTTCAGTGGTCGTCTCATTTTTAGGCTGGGGACGCTTTAGTACACGCCGCAAGACTGGGGTATAAGCATCGTACCTTTTCATCGTTTCAGTCACCTGATTACGCAAGGATTCAAAGCCTACTTCTTCAATGAGCTCTCCAATCGCTGCTCGCTGCTCCTCATTCAAGAATGGTAACCATTCATAATGGTGGGCAATTAATAAAGCTTGATAAGGGGTTCTTACCTGGGTAACAATTTGCTGTACCCCAGTGATCACTTTGGTTTCTTCAACCGAGAAAGAAACAAAACCTTTCTTTATGGCATTATTATTCCTTTCCACCGTTAATTGCTGAATAGCCTTCATGAGTTCTTCAATCCCGAGACCGGAACGGCTACTGAACTTTACAATGGGAATATTCAGAAAATTCGCGAGCTGTTTGACCTCGACTTTCAAACCACCACGATCTGCCAGATCATACATATTCAAAACCAGCACAATGGGGAGGCCAAGATCTCTGAGTTGAGATAATAAGAGTAAATGTTTCTCAATTTTTGTGATGTCTGCTACGTAAAGAACGCCATCCGGATAGTTCTCGTCATTAGGATTGGTGAAAGTTTGAACGACTATTCTTTCGTCCAAAGAATTTGGATAAAGGCTATAAGTACCCGGAAAATCGATCAGGTTTATTACCTCATTATTAGGAAGAGTAACCTTTCCCGTCTTCTTATCAACGGTTACACCAGGGAAATTACCGGTCTTTTGGTTTAATCCTGTTAATAGATTAAAAACAGAGGATTTTCCCGAGTTAGGATTTCCTGCTAAGGCTAGTTGAAAAGGTTCCTTACGAGTCTGCCTGGATTCCTCATTTGCTATTTGAGTATGATGCATGCTGCTTCTTGCTTGCGGAGTGCCAAATAAAACTGATCATTAACTTTTACATAAAAAGTACTGCCGAGTGGAGTCTTTCTTATCAGTTTGACGGAACTTCCGGGCAAAAGCCCCATTGACATCAACTTGTTGCCAAGTACATTGTCAGTAAAGCTCATGACTACCCCTCTTTCACCTATGCTAATTCGACTCAAGGGCTTGTCTTGTATTTGTATAGAAGATGCTGCAACCACTGCGCTTATTTTTATTTAATCTAAATAATTAGAACAAAATTAAAATAAAAACACAATTGGTGAAGTGATGGATGTTACACTACTTAATTTTACCTACTTTCCCGGAAAGAATACCTATCGTTAGGTATTCCAGTAAATAAATTTTGCTTTGCCAGGTATAGATGATATTAGAAAAATGCTTTGAATTTCCGGGTAAATTTCATTTGTTTTACTTCTCATTCATCTCTTCAACAATAGATGTCATGAAACAACTGTGGCCAACGATCCTTTTCATCCTGCTTCTCAGCCAATGTACACCCCCCGGGCAAGGTGATCAAGCATTCACGATTAATGATGTACGGGCAGCCCAAAAGTTAATCGGACTGGAATTTACCCCAAACGAGATCGATACCATGTACGATTATTTGCAACGCAACCGATCGGGTTATGATACCTTGCGAACTTTTGAATTGGATTATGCCGTTACTCCTGCACTTTACTTTGATCCACGGCCGTTAAACTTTCCTGTGTTCCCTCTACAACAACCAATATATTGGCCCACTCCGGATACGTTAACTACTTTACCGGATGACCAAAATGAACTGGCTTTTTATACCATTATCCAGTTGGCCCAACTCCTTAAAACTAAACAAATTTCTTCTCTGGAACTGACCCGTTTTTTCATTGAACGCATCAAGCAGCACGATCCGGTACTCAAAGCAACGATAACCCTGACCGAAGAGCTGGCTTTAGACCAGGCCCGGCGCGCCGATGCCGAAATTGCCGCCGGGAACTACCGAGGGCCCTTACATG
This sequence comes from uncultured Saprospiraceae bacterium, assembly GCA_964533785.1. Classification (GTDB taxonomy): domain Bacteria; phylum Bacteroidota; class Bacteroidia; order Chitinophagales; family Saprospiraceae; genus JANQRV01. The sequence continues at coordinate 3,501 of CAZHNG010000261.1, forward strand.
GTATACCTTACGGAATAAAGGACCTTTGCGCCGTACCTGGCTATAAAACGACCTGGGGGGCAGCCCCTTACAAAGATCAATACCTGCCGGATACGGCGACCGTTGTCAAAAAGCTAACGGAGGCGGGAGCTGTGCTCATCGCCAAGTTAACCTCGGGAGCCCTGGCCCGCGGCGACGTTTGGTACGGGGGCAAAACCGTCAATCCCTGGGATACGCTTCAAGGGGCCAGCGGCTCTTCGGCAGGATCCGCCTCTGCAACAGCTGCGGGGCTGGTTCCCTTTGCCATTGGAACAGAAACCCTGGGTTCTATCGTCTCTCCTTCTTCAAGATGCGGTGTGACCGGTCTACGCCCTACTTTCGGAAGAGTAAGCCGGCACGGCGTTATGAGCTTGTCCTGGTCGATGGATAAAATAGGCCCAATCGGCAGAAATGCCTTGGATTGTGCACTCGTACTCGAAGCAATTCGCGGAGAAGATGGTATGGACAGAACAGTCACTACAGCCCCTTTCAATTTTAAGGCTGGAACAAATGTCCGTCAATTGAAAATAGGATACCTCGAGGATCTATTTGAAAGGGATACAACTACTAATGGAAAGAACGCCAGGTTGGCACTAGATCAATTCCGAAAAATGGGCGTAAATCTCCTACCGGTAAAATTGCCCGATAATTATCCTTTTCGCATTTTTGATGTCATCTTAAGGGCAGAAGCCGGTGCTTTCTTCGACGAACTATTGCGTGAAAACGGAGATGATATCATGGTCCAACAAAGTAAGCGTTCACGTGCCAACTCACTACGTCAATCCCGGTTTATCCCGGCAGTAGAATATTTGCAAGCCAACCGGCACCGGCAACGATTGATAGAGGAAATGAATGCCATCATGCAACAGTACGACGCCATAATTTCTCCCACTTTTGGCGGCAATCAACTGGTGATCACGAATTTGACCGGTCATCCCGCAATTGCTTTTCCCACCGGTCTTGATAACGAAAACCATCCTACCAGCCTGACTATTCTCGGTAATTTATACGATGAGGCCACCATTCTCGCCATTACACATCAATTCCAGCTTCTAACCGAATTTGATGAACAGCAACCGACAGGGTTCCTAAAGTAAAAGCCTCCCGATATTATACGAAAGTTGCTCTAATAATAATTCGGTATCAGTAAGAGCTTCTTTTAAGGTCATCGGCCAGTTTAAAATGGAAAATGCCGCTTTTAACCCGATGGCCTCGATCACAGTCGGTGATGCAGCCAGTGTCCCACACACCGCAAGTACTGGTTTTTCATACTGCCGGGCCACCTCACAGACCCCTTTGATTAATTTTCCGTGTACGGTCTGGTCATCGATCTTTCCCTCCCCGGTAATGACCCAATCCGCTGCTTTGAGTTTCGCAGCAAAATCAATAAGCTCAAGAATGGTTTGGATCCCTGGTTGCAATCGTGCATTTAAAAAAGCAAGCGCTCCTGCTCCCAGGCCGCCCGCAGCCCCGGCTCCCGGCACCTGGTGAAATTGTTGTTGAAACTCAGACTCTAATATGTTGCCAAAATGCGCCAGGCCTTGATCCAGTTGCTCAACCATTTCCGGATCTGCTCCTTTCTGCGGTCCATAAACGTAGGCAGCCCCATCAGGGCCGTATAGCGGGTTATCCACATCGCTCAATACAACTACTTCAAGATCTTGTAAGCTATCATCCACCGGTTTTTCAAACCGCACAACTTTATGCAAATTTCCGCCAATTGGTTCCAATTCAACATCATTGGCATCAAAAAAGCGGTAACCTAATGCAGCCGCCATGCCCATACCACAGTCATTGGTCGCACTTCCGCCGATGCCTAGATAGAGTTTTTTTACTCCTTTTCTTACTGCGTCTGCGATCAGCATCCCCGTCCCTTTTGAGGTTGTGTTCATCGGGTTTCGCTCCTCATCCTTTAATAATTGCAGACCGGATGCCGTCGCCATATCCAAGTATGCTGTTTTTCTGTCTGCTGAGAGTAGATAAGCCCCTTTGACGGAGCGAAATAACGGATCTACGGTATCTACGTTAACGATATTTCCGCTAAGGTGGAACTGGAGGATCTCCGCCGTTCCTTCTCCCCCATCGGCTAAAGGGAGCAGAGTTGTTTCAAATCCGGAACCAGTTAGCATTAGGCCCTTCGAAATAGACCGACAGACTTGGGGCGCCGGCAAGGCATCTTTAAATGAATCAGTAGCTATGAGGATTTTCATGTTCTAAGTTTAATTGTTATACAACTCCAATAATGAGTGCAAACTCCCTAAATCCGATGAAGCGATGAATCCATTAAACCTTGCCGAGCCCATAGTTTGGATCGACGCTCAGAAAAGAGGAGGACAATAGCAGATATAGGTCTTTTTCGGCCAGTGTGATCAAGTTGAAGAAAAGAATCATTTTTTCAAATTTCGAGACCGCGTAATACCACTACACAACGAGAAATTTGGGAAAATTTCAATGAAAAGTAGTTTTCATACTTTTGAGGAAACTGGTCGAACGAGTCTATTAAAACTGTCTTCCTCTGCGTTCTCTCATTTTCTCCCTGAGCTTTGCGGTATACTCTTCGTAGATTGCAAACTGCTCCTCGCTCAATAATTCCTTCATTTCTGCTCTTTGGTCTTGATTGATTGCCCGGGCTTGTTGGAACATTGCCCGGCGATCACCGCTATTGTTGTCTCTCAGCTCTTGCAGCTGTTGGCGGTATTTTTTCTGGATTTCATCAAATTTGGTGTTCTGTTCTTCCGATAAATTTAATTCAGCGAGCATCTCTTGTCTTAACTGACGAAATTCTCCTGATTCTCCGGGAGCTTCAGAACGCATTTCTACTTCATCAGCGGGCTCTACAATGGTGGTAGTCTTTTTGGAGGAACCACAATTTAATACTATAAGTGCAAGGATAAAAAATACGGCTAGTCTCATGATAAAAATAATTTTGTGAATTGATATTGCATTTAAATAGACCATCGAAGTTCAATTTTTTTTCCCTTCTAAAAATCTATGTGTTTATTTGTATTATTAGACTTTTGACGCTAGACTCTAGAAGTTAGACAAAAAATTCTAACTAATTGACAATCAAGGGAAATTCATTTATTCTAAAAAATTGATATCCATTGAATATCAGCGTTTTGTTGTCTAAAATCTAGCGTCTAGTGTCTAGTGTCAAAAGTCCAATTGTATTAAATATTTAAAATAATTTGGTGGTGAGGTTGTTATAATCTTGGATGGCCAAACAACAGAAAGGTTTAAAAAGTAATGAAGCAGGATTACTAATGTCTAACGATCAATTTAATACAGATAACCGTACCGCCAAAAAGGATGAGGTAAGGTGACGAATCTTGCTTTTGTCAGTCAAAATAAGTGAAATTATTTTTTTAGTTGAAAAAGAAAAGAATATGAAGCAAAAAGTTATGCTCCTCTCGATACATGCGGTGCTTTTGCTGAGCATTGCTTTGTTTATAACAGCTTGTGCCGTTAATCCGGTATCAGGTAAGAAGGAATTAATGCTGATGACGAAGGACCAGGAAAGGGCACTGGGTTTGCAGTATGACCCGAGTGTAATTGCCAGTTTTGGATTGTACGAAGATGAGCAGTTGCAAAATTTCATTAATCTGAAAGGGAAGGAGATGGGAAAAATTTCTCACCGTCCGGATCTAGACTATCAATTCCGGGTATTGGATTCGCCGGTGGTAAATGCATTTGCGGTGCCGGGTGGATTTGTTTATTTCACCCGTGGCATAATGGCACATTTCAATAACGAAGCAGAGTTTGCCGGGGTATTGGGGCACGAAATCGGTCACATCACAGCAAGACATTCTGCGAGCCAGCAAAGTAAGCAGATGCTTGCGCAATTAGGGTTGATTGCCGGGGTCGCTCTTTCGGAGGATTTTCGACAATACGCAGGTATTGCCCAGCAAGGATTAGGTTTATTGTTTTTGAAGTTTGGTCGTGATGATGAATCACAGGCGGATACGCTTGGTGTGGTTTACTCTACCCAAATAGGGTACAATGCCCACGAAATGGCTGATTTTTTTCAAACTTTGAAGCGTATGAGGGACAAGAGTGGTCAGCAAGTTCCCACGTTTCTCTCTACTCACCCTGACCCTGCCAATCGCTATGACCGAGTACATGCTTATGCAGAAAAGTACCGAGCAAAATTCAACCTTTCTACAAACGACCTTAAAGTAAACCAGGATGAATATCTGCGTATGATCGATGGACTCGTTTATGGTGAGGATCCCAGACAAGGCTATTTTGAAAATGGATATTTCTATCACCCGGTAATGGAATTCCAATTTCCTGTTCCTGCGGGCTGGCAAACCGCCAATAGTCCCCAGCAAGTCCAAATGGCACCTAGTAATGGCAAAGCTGCATTGATTTTAACAATTCCCCAAGGCAGCAACCCAACAGAAGCTGCCAGAAACTTTATCCAGCAAAACCAGGTTCAGGTCATTAGTCAACAGCAAACGGAAGTGAACGGCTATCCTGCTTATGCCTTTATCGGCGACCAGGTCAATCAGCAAAACGGCACGAAGATCCGTTCGATCACCTATATGATCCAATACAATAACATCATTCTTCAATTTAGCGGGTTAGCAATGGCAACAGATTATGCCAATTACGAACGATTTTTTGTTAATTCCATCACTAGGTTCAATAAACTTACGGATCCGTCTAAACTTAATCGTCAGCCCGAAAGAATAAAGATCGTATCGGTTAAAAACACCAGCTCCTTCCAAAATGCCCTGGGCTCTTTTAACATTCCTAACGACCGCCACGAAGAACTCGCGGTACTGAATGGGAGGCAGTTGAACGAGCAAGTCACTCAGGGAACTTTGATTAAAATCGTGAGCAAAGAAGCTAAATAGTCTAGTAAATAGGACTGCAGATACCAGAAAGTGTAAGTTTGATTATGAGGGACCTGATGCTTACGATCAGGACATCTATCGGCCCGATGCTTATTTTCGATCAGGACATTTTTCGGCCTGACTATAACGTCAGAAGGGTAGAAACAAAGGGAAACTTATATTGCCCATCCACTCAACTAAATGCTTCCAGGGGGGAAAGAGGCGGTGGACAAACGTTCCAGGAACGCATAAACTATCCGGCTGAGCGCTCCGTAGATTATCTGGATTGATAATAAAGCTCTAACAGATAATTTACAGAGCGTCATTTAAAAGCCTATAAAAATTGTATTATTGCCTGGATTCAAGTTAGGCTATAAAAAAGTAGCTTCCAATTATGTCGCGCGAACGAAGACGTCAAAGCTTATTGGTTAGTTTTTTCCTTTCAGAACGGGCAATGATGACCGTAATTTTAATAAATGCGGTGGTTATTTTCCTAATGTATTTCCCCGATTTTCACAATAATTGGCTACTCAAAAGGTTAGATGAGCTCATCATCGTCATCTTCATTATTGAGGCGATCGTAAAGCTTAGTGTTTTGGGAGCTAGGATGTACTTCTCCAACGCGTGGAACAGATTTGACTTTTTTATTGTTGTTGCCAGCCTTCCTTCCTTATTGGTCAATTTCATAAATATTCCCGATACCTCTTTGCTATTGATTTTAAGGTTGTTCAGGTTGCTACGGCTCATCCGGTTTATCAATTTCGTACCACATATTGGAAAAATAATAGCAGGTTTGACCCGTGCCATCAAAGCATCGGTTTTCGTGCTTATGGCATTGCTTTTCTTGAACTTCCTTTTAGCCATTTTCACCTGTCATTTTTACGCGGATTTGGCGCCAAAATATTTCGGTGACCCCTTACTTTCAGCCTATTCTATTTTCCAAATGTTCACTGTGGAGGGATGGAACGAAATCCCCGCTTATATTGCCGACAAAATGGATAATCCTTTTTTTGAGTGGATAACCCGGCTCTATTTTGTCATCATCGTACTCATTGGAGGGATATTCGGCATGTCGCTCGCGAATGCCGTATTTGTAGACGAAATGACCGTAGACAATAATGAGACTTTGGAAAAGAAGATAGATGTGTTGCAACAGCAGATAGAAGAAATTAGAAACATGTTAAATGAACGTAACACCCAATAGTATGATGTTCAGTTTGGTTGATTTTATGTGCCCGTATCTGTATGCTAGTGCTTTGGGAATAAAGTCATTAATACTTAAGTTGAAGTTATTTTTCAACTAATCGAGGCGAAGGTTCGCGACTTTAGCCGTAGCTAAAGGAGCGGTTCTCCAACGAAGAGTAGTTGGAAAAGAACAAAACTTGGGGTGTTAAGGATTTTGTTCCCAAGGCACTAGTGCGTCAGGAATAAAATTTCTGCGCAATAAATGCTATCTTTGTTCTTT